>DJXS01000117.1 GCA_002448395.1 Lachnospiraceae bacterium UBA6998
TGGATGGTATTGTGGCCGGTGTTGGCGCCGTTCTCGGTTTCCTGCCTCAGATGATCGTCCTGTTCATCTGCCTGGCCTTCCTTGAGGGCTGCGGCTACATGGCGAGAATCGCTTTCATCATGGACCGTATTTTCAGAAGATTCGGTCTTTCCGGAAAGTCCTTCATCCCTATGATGGTAGGAACAGGCTGCGGTGTTCCCGGCGTCATGGCTTCCCGTACCATCGAGAATGAGAGAGACCGCCGCATGACGATCATGACCACAACTTTCATTCCCTGCGGAGCCAAACTTCCCATCATCGGTCTGATTGCGGGCGCTCTGTTCGGAAACAGCGCGCTGATCGGCTGGAGTGCATACGTCGTAGGTATCGCGGCTATCGTAATTTCCGGTATTATCCTCAAGAAGACTAAGATGTTCGCAGGTGACCCTGCTCCCTTCGTAATGGAGCTGCCCGCATACCACATTCCCACATTTTCCAGTGTGTTCCACAGTGTCTGGGAGAGAGCATCCTCCTTTGTCAAAAAAGCGGGAACTGTCATTCTTCTGGCAACTATTCTGGTATGGTTCATGTCCAGCTTCGGTTTCTATGAGGGCGCTTTCCAGATGCTTCCCGAGGAAGACTTCATGGAGCACTCCATCCTTGCAGCACTGGGCAATACAGTCGCATGGATCTTCGCACCTCTGGGGTGGGGTTCCTGGAAGCCCGCAGTGGCAGCAGTCACAGGCCTGATCGCTAAGGAAAACGTCGTAGGTACCTTCGGTATTCTCTACAAGTACGGCGAAGTCTCCGAGATGGGCGAAGAGATCTGGGCAAACCTTCAGGCAGATATGTCTGCGCTGGCAGGCTACAGCTTCCTGGTATTTAACCTTCTGTGCGCACCCTGCTTCGCGGCGATCGGTGCGATCAAGAGAGAGATGAACAACGCCAAGTGGACATGGTTCGCGATCGGTTATCAGTGCGGTTTCGCTTATCTGGCATCCTTGTGCATCTATCAGATCGGCAGCGCTGTTACCGGCAATATGAACATTATTGGCCTGATCGTATCCCTGGTAGTCCTTGGCGGAACTCTCTATATGCTGTTCAAGCCTTATAAAGAGTCCACGACGCTGAAGGCTGACGTGGCAAAGATCTGAAAATAGTAAGTAAATGTATAGAAAGCATGCTAAAATACTGCCAAGGCAGTATTTTGGCATGTTTTGAAAAGGTAAGGTGAGAGCATGGAATGGCTTTCTGCAAATATGGGCACGATAGTGGTCAGTCTGATTCTGATTGCAATCGTGATCTGGGATATAAAGAAGATCATAAGCGACAGAAAGAAGGGCGTTAAGTCCTGCGGCATGAACTGCCCGGGCTGCACCGGAAGCTGTTCGAATACGGAGATTCCTGAGAGATTCAGGGCAAAAAAAGGAAAAAAGAATTAGAATGAATGCAAGTACACTGATAGTTCTTCTTATTGTCATCGTTATTGCTGCTTTTGCGATGAGGAGCAGTATCGGACATTTTAAAGGAGAAGGAGGATGCTGCGGAGGCGGTGAGACTATTCTTCCGGATGAAAAGGAACTGGCCGGAACCAAGATCGGTGAGAAGACGGTACATATCGAGGGAATGCACTGCGAGAACTGCAAGAACCGTGTGGAGCGGGCGATCAACCGAATAGACGGCGCAGTGGGAAAGGTTAATCTGAAGAAAAACATTGCGGTTGTTTCTTTTGAAAGAGAAGTATCGGATGAAGAGATCAGAAAAGCCGTTGAAGAGCAGGATTACAAGGTTCTCTCTATTGAATGAGCGGATATAAAAAAGAAGTCGCCGGGCGGTGACTTCTTTTTTGTCTGCGAATCTGTGTCAGGGGAGCTCATATCCGTGTTCTGAGAGGGGACTGAGCGAGTTTTCTGAGGGATCATAGTAATAGAAATGCTGTTCCTCGATTTTTTTATTGGGATCGGCAGGATCCGGGATCTCGGTGATCAGCTTCATGAAGATAGCTGTGACAGCAGCGCTGTCGTCAGTCTCAAATCCCTGCATTTCCGTTTCCTTTAAAATGCCGGGGAGACCGAGATTCCCGTAAAGTCTTGCGACATTGGTGCTGAGCGTGATTCCGTCGATTTCAAGAGATTTCAGAGCTTCTTTGCTGGTGATGATCTCGCATGTGCTCTTCCTGCAGGCGAGAGTCTCGAGATTATAGTCATCGCCGAGCAGGGAGTGTTCTTCGTACCAGCATATCGTGCACTGGGGAACACTTTCAGAAGAACCCACATAAGTGCGGACTATGAACTGCTTGCCTTTCTCAGTTCGTTTGCTGTAATCCTTTCGGATCTTATCGACTTCCTTATTCAGTTTGTCCAGTTCCTTCTGATAATCCTCATTTTGGGATAAAAACCTCGGAAACACCGTATCGGAAGATGAAACATCCGAACCGTCAGGAGTCTCGAGTTCAATGCGGACATCCGCGGGAGCCTTTTGGGCGCAGCCCGCTGTCATCATCGCAAAGATCAGGATCAGGAGAGGGAACAGAAGTGGTTTTCTAAGAATCCTCATAAAGTGAAATCCTTTCTTTCAATGAGATTATAACAGAATACCAATTATTATTCAGCACCCCGTAAAAATGTGATAGAATGAAAGTCGATTTTATATTTCAGACAAAAGAGGTATCAAATGAGGCTTAGAAATATTCCGGGAGCAAGAGAAACGATCGCGGAGAGTCAGTGGATCGTGCAGGATCCGGCATCATGCAAGGAAAAATGGAAAGAGAGATTCGGAAACGATCATCCGATCCATTTGGAAATAGGAACAGGAAAAGGAAAGTTTATCAATCAGCTTGCGGCAGAGAATCCCGATATCAACTATGTAGGGATCGAGAAGTATTCAAGTGTCCTGATAAGGGCTTTGGACAAGCTGGATGAGTCGCAGATCGGGAATCTTTTGTTTATAAGAGGAGATGCTGAGCTGATCTGTGAATATTTTGGCGAAGGAGAAGTGGAAAAGATATACCTGAACTTCTCTGATCCCTGGCCCAAGGACAGGCACGCCAAGAGAAGGCTTCCCAGTAAAGAATATCTTCGCAGGTTCGCGCAGATCCTGACGGAGGACGGCACGATCGAGTTCAAGACGGACAACAGGGCGCTGTTTGATTTTGCCGTGGATGAAGTGGAAGCGGGCGGTTTCAAAATACTGCAGATCACGTACGATCTTCACAGTGATCCGGTCATGAATGAAGGAAATATCATGACGGAATACGAGGAGAGATTTTCTGCCAAGGGAAATCCCATCTGCAAATATATACTGGGAAGGAAATAATAGTATGAAAAGATTCGGAGCAAGATTCTTCACAATTATACTCTGCGGCTTTCTGATCTTCTCTGTGTGCCCGGTTTCTGTATGGGCAGCGGAAGAGACAGACGAGGAAGTCGATTACTACGCGGAAGCGGAAGAGCGCAAGAGTGAGGAGATCCAGAGCAACAGCATCCAGGGGTGGCCCCAGGGTCCTGCGATCGGCGCGGAGGGCGCTATTTTGATGGAAGCGGATTCCGGAACTGTGCTCTACGCCAAGAATATTCATGAAAAGCTCTATCCGGCGAGTATCACGAAGCTTCTGACGGGACTTCTGGCTTATGAGAAGCTGTCGATGGATGACCTGGTCGAATTCTCTGAGACTGCTGTGTTCAGTATCGAGTTCGGCAGTTCCAGTATCGGGATCGACCCCGGCGAGGCGCTGACTGTAGAGCAGAGTCTTTACGCTCTTATGGTCGCTTCTGCCAACGAAGTGGCAGCGGGCCTTGCGGAGAAAATGGGGGGATCCCTTGACAAGTTCCCGGATATGATGAACAGCCGCGCTGAGAGCCTTGGCTGCACTGATTCGCACTTCACGAATCCTCATGGCCTTTTTGACGAGGACCACTATACCAGTGCCTACGATATGGCTCTGATCGCGAGAGAGTATTTCTCCCACGAGGAACTTGCCAAAATAGCGAACGCCCCCACCTATTACATGGCGGCGTCTGACAGACAGCCTGAGGAGTTTACTCTCTTTAACAAGCACAAGCTGATCAACGGGGAAATCGAGTACGAGGGCATTCTGGGCGGTAAGACAGGCTATGTGGAAATGTCGAGGCAGACTCTCGTGACCTGCGCCGAGAGAAACGGCATGAAGCTCATCTGCGTGATCCTCAGGGAGGAGTCACCGGATCAGTTTAACGACACAGTCGACCTGTTTGACTACGGATTTGGCAACTTCCAGAAACTGAAGATCACGGATTACGAGAAAAAGTATACGATCAACAATCCCGGCTTCATGAGACTGGGAAAAGATATTTACGGCAACAATTCCATTCCCTTCACAGTTTCCGGAGAAGGGTATGTGTGTATTCCCAAAGAGGTATCTTTTGACAGTCTGACTTCCGAGGTCAAATATGACGATACCAAGGCGGAAGAAGCAGTCAGGACATCTGTAGAGGAAGCAGAAGCCGGCTCTACAGAAACCTCTTCCAGAAGCAAAGTCATCGGAACGATCCACTATTCCGTCGGAGACTGGCCGGTTGGAAAGACGAACATTCTCTTTACGGGAGATCTCTCATCCGTTACTATGGACAGCGCGGAGGGAACTGCAGGCAGTGAGAGCGGAAATGCATCTGGGGAGCCTGTACAATATGGAACGGCGCACTATTCAGAGAATAGGAGTTTCATTGACGGGATCAAGTATTTCTTCAAGGGAATCTTCCACAGCGGCGCGAACGGAACCATGTATCTGGACGTTCCTGCGCTTCTGTTCCTGGTCATCATCGCTTCGGCCATCCTGATCGTAGTGATCTTCATTTTCTCCTACATCAGGTATCTGAACGAAAGAAGGAGAAGAAGGAGACGGAGAAAGAAGAAAAAGAAATAAGAGTAATATAAAATCTGCCTCACTGAGAAAAGATTTCCAGTGAGGCAGATTCTTTTATATAGGTTATTGCTTTACTTCGTTCTCGGAAGCTACCAGGAAGGCCGCACCGTACTGCTCACGCAGCTTCGGTTTTTCGATCTTGCCTGTGGGGTTCCTGGGAACCTCGGCGAAGATGATCTTGCGGGGTCTCTTGTAGCGGGGAAGCTTCTTGCAGTAGTCGTTGACATCCTGCTCGGTGCATGTGAAGCCTTCCTTGAGCTGGATAATAGCTGTAGCGATCTCGCCCAGGCGCTTGTCGGGAAGTCCAATGACAGCGACGTCGTTGATGGGCTCGAAGGTGTGAAGGAAGTCCTCGATCTGCACGGGGTAGAGGTTCTCACCGCCGGAGATGATGACGTCTTTCTTGCGGTCTACCAGGAAAATGAAGCCGTCTTCATCCTGGATCGCCATATCGCCTGTGTAGAGCCATCTGTCGTCGTCCAGGACCTCTTTGGTAGCTTCAGGGTTGTTGTAGTAGCAGACCATGACGCCGGGACCCTTGACAGCGAGTTCTCCGACATCGCCGGGTGCCACGTCTTTTCTGTTCTCGTCGACGATCCTGCACTCCCACATGTATCCGGGCTTGCCGATGGCACCGACTTTGTGGATGTTCTCAACGCCCAGATGGACGCAGCCGGGACCGAGGGATTCGGACAGGCCGTAGTTAGTGTCATACTGGTGATTGGGGAAGTAATCCATCCAGTGCTTGATCATTGACGGGGGAACGGGCTGCGCGCCGATGTGCATCAGGCGCCACTGATCCAGGCAATAGTCCTCTTTTTTGACACTGCCGTTGTCGAGGGAATCCAGAATATCCTGTGCCCACGGAACCAGAAGCCATACAACTGTGCACTTCTCGTCGGAAACCGCCTTGAGGATCGTCTCGGGGGTGGTTCCTCTAAGGAGAACAGCCTTGCCGCCGGAGACGAGGCTTCCGAACCAGTGCATCTTGGCGCCTGTGTGATACAGGGGAGGGATGCAGAGGAAGCAGTCGTCCTTCTGCTGACCGTGATGCTTCTGCTCCATGATCGCCGCATGCATGATTCCCGCATGTGTGTGAAGGATCGCCTTGGGGAATCCGGTTGTGCCGGAGGAGAAGTAGATTGCTCCGTAATCCTCATCTGTCACTTCTACATTAGGAGCAATACTGGAATAGTTTGCTGTCTGGGATACGAAATCTTCAGCAAAAGAAGGGCATCCGGGTCCATCGTACAGAAGAAGTCTTCTGCGGGAGATGCTGTCGGCGATCTCCTCTACACGGCCGATGAATTCAGGGCCGAAGATCAGGACGTCCGCTTCCGCGAGTTTTACGCAGTACTCGATCTCATCTGCGCTGTAACGGAAGTTCAGCGGAACAGCGATAGCGCCGGTCTTGAGGATGCCAAAATAGATCGGCAGCCAGTCCAGACAGTTCATGAGCAAAATAGCGACCTTGTCGCCCTTGACGATTCCTCGGGCGATCAGCATGTTTGCCACGCGGTTTGCCTTCTCGTTGAAAACCGCCCATGTGATCTCCTGGCGGCTGGCAACTTCGTGAAGGGGCTGGATGAGTTCATATTCTTTCCAGGTTGTGAGCTTCGGGACCTTGATGTCCGGATTCAGTTCCACGAGAGCCACATCATTGGGCCACTGTTCTGCGTTTCTTTCCAAAAATTGTGTAATAGGCATTAGTAAGTCCTCCTTGTACTTTGGCAAGTTAAAGTGTAACGCTTTTATGTATGAAAGTCAACCTGCCTTAATAATTTCTGAGGGAAGCGGACTCTGCTTCTTCGGAATCCTCGACTTTACGTATGACAGCCTCATAAGAATAGTTCGCATTTACCCGGACTGTGATGGTATCACCGGTCTTGTGGTGCTGCAGAGCCTTTCCAAGAGGTGATTCCACGCTGATCAGCCCCTTGAGGCTGTTCTGCCTCATAGTACTTACAATAGTGTAAACTTCTTCGACATCATCTTCCGGAATATAGAGAGTGACCTTCTTGTTGATGCCCGCCTCATTTTCCGCTGTGTCATCATCGATGATCTTTGCTGTCTTGATCATTCTCTCGAGAAAGCGGATTCTGCTCTCATTCTGATTTTTGGCTCTCTTGGCCACGTGATATTCGAAGTTCTCGCTCAGGTCGCCCTGGGCTCTGGTCTCCTTGACTTCTTCGAGGAGTCTGGGGCGCTCTACAAGCTTGCGGCGGTCGATCTCTGCCTGCATTTCTTCTATATCTTTACGCGTCAGTTCATTGTTCATAACCTGTACTGTCCTTTCGTATCCGGCAGTATTCGCTGTTTTGCCGGATACAAGCAATGATACTACAATCTCTCACAATCTTGCAAAGACATTTGGAAGGCTTTATAATTTACTTTAATTCAGCACCCCGGGAAAGCATTTGGGACGTGAGTGCTGAATAGTTTTATGGAGGTTAAGAATGAATTTCAGAAGTACCAAGGCCAAGAGGATCGCGGCGTGTATAATTGCCGGTATCCTGGTATTGGCAATGATCGCGCCGCTGCTTGCAGCGATGTCCTGACGGAAGGCACTCAATTTCCGGAGGGACGGTAAATAACTATATAAATGAGACTTAGAGACGGGAAGGCCGGCGAGAACACACTTGACCGGTCAGTATTTAAGAGAATATCCGGAGCGGGCTGCAGGGGAGACAGGATCACGATGAGTGCGGATCCGGTGACTCTGAAGACCTCGCAGATCGGAGAGCTGGCAGTTTATGCGGCGGTGAACGCCCTTTGTGCAGAGATGATCCTGCCGGAGAGTTTTCGCCCGGTGATCCTGCTTCCCCCGGGAACCGAAGAGAAGTGCCTGCGGGAGATTATGGATCAGATCTGCAGGGTGTGCACAGCGGAAGGTCTCGTAATCGAGGGAGGCCATACAGAGGTGACATCTGCTGTGAACAGGCCTGTCGTGATCGGCAGCTGTACAGGCATTCCCATGGAACGCGGGAGCGCAGGTCTCGGGCAGGACAAGGCCCAGATCATCATGACAAAGTGGGCCGGAATGGAAGGCAGCTGTATTCTGGCAGAGGACAGAGAGGAACTCCGGGAAGTCTTTCCGGAGACGATCCTGATGCGGATGCGGGCACTTCGGAATTACCTCAGTGTACGCAGGGAGGCGCAGATCTGTACCGGAGAAGGCGCGGACTATCTCACAGATCTTTCGGAGGGAGGTATTCACGCGGCGCTCTGGAGGCTCTCCGTGAAGGCACAAAGCGGCTTTATAGTTGATACTCCGGCGATTCCTATGCTGCAGGAGACCATTGAATTTGCCAATCATTATGATATAGATCCTTACAGGATGAGATCCGCGGGAAGTCTTCTGGCAGTGACCAGGGACGCAGAGATCCTGATCGGGAAACTCGAAGACAACGGGATTCCCGCTGTCAGAATCGGGGAACTCACAGGGGATCATGATAAAATACTAAGAAACGATGAGGAGATCCGTTACCTGGATCTTCCGCAGCCGGATGAACTGCTAAGGATCATTCAATAAGGCATTCGGAAGCGGAACAGAATTTGGAGGAAAGATCCATGAATATGCTTGAAGAAAAGGTACTGGGAATCATAGAGAAGAACAGCCGCGTCTCCACAAGAGAGATGGCCGTCGTTCTGGGAACAGAGGAGATCGACGTGATAAATGCTCTGCAGAGCATGGAAGAAGCCGGCATCATCTGCGGTTATCACACAATGATCGACTGGGATAAAACGGATATCGATAAGGTGACCGCTCTGATCGAAGTGCGCGTAACGCCCCAGAGAGGAAAAGGTTTTGACGATATTGCAGAGAGGATTTACAAGTATCCCGAAGTAAACTCCGTCTATCTGATCTCCGGCGGATATGACCTGCTGGTGACCCTGGAAGGAAAATCTCTGAAGGAAGTGTCAAGATTCGTATCCAGCAAGCTTTCCACCCTCGACACCGTGATCAGCACAGCCACACACTTTATCCTCAAGAAATATAAGGATCACGGAACGATCATGACCAGGAAGTATGAAGATCAGAGAGAGATGATTACCCCCTGAACAATTGCCCGGAGAAAGACACAATATTGATTCAGGAAAGAGGTAAATGAATGAGTAAACAGGAAAAACTGCTTGCGGAGAAGACCGTTGGTCTTAAGCCGTCGGGCATTCGTCGATTTTTTGACCTTGTCAGCGAGATGAAGGACGCGATTTCCCTCGGTGTGGGCGAGCCGGACTTTGATACGCCGTGGCACATCAGGGATGAGGGCATCTACTCGCTGGAGAAGGGCCGCACTTTCTACACCTCCAACTCCGGTCTGAAGGAGCTCAGGGAGGAGATCGCGGCATATATGAAGAGGACCCAGGGCATCACTTATGATCCCATAGGAGAGATCCTGATCACTGTGGGCGGTTCGGAGGCTATTGACCTGATGTTCCGCGCTATGATCAACGAAGGTGATGAAGTGCTGATCCCGCAGCCTTCCTACGTCTCTTATGAGCCCTGCACCATTCTGGCAGACGGAAAGCCGGTGGTCATACCGCTCAAGAATGAGAATGAATTCAGGCTCAAACCCGAAGAATTAAAAGCTGCGATCACGCCCAGATCCAAGATCCTGGTGCTTCCTTATCCCAACAACCCTACGGGAGCGGTCATGGAGAAGGAAGATCTGTCGGCGATCGCGGATATCATTATCGAAAATGACCTGTATGTTCTTTCCGATGAGATCTACGGTGAACTGACTTATTCAGGGAGCCATGTCTCGATCGCTTCTCTCCCCGGCATGAAGGAGAGAACGGTGCTCGTCAACGGATTCTCCAAAGCCTATGCAATGACCGGATGGAGAATGGGTTATGCGTGCGGACCGAAGGAGATCCTGGCCCAGATGACCAAGATCCACCAGTACGCGATCATGTGCGCGCCGACCACCAGCCAGTACGCGGCGATCGAAGCTCTTCGCAACGGCGACGACGACGTGGCCCAGATGCGCGAATCCTACAATCAGAGGCGCCGTTTCGTCATGCACAAGCTCGAGGGAATGGGACTTCCGTGCTTTGAGCCCCAGGGAGCATTCTATGTTTTCCCCTGCATCAAGGAATTCGGCATGAGCAGCGAGGAATTTGCAGAGGAACTTCTTAAGGAAGAAAAAGTAGCCATCGTTCCCGGAACGGCTTTCGGCGACAGCGGTGAGGGATATCTGAGAATATCCTACGCTTATTCTATTGAGAACTTGAGGGAAGCACTGGGAAGACTTTCCAAATTTGTGAAGAAACTTAGGGAGAAGAACTCCGGAAAGAAGTAAGACAAACAATGCACATTGTACTGCATGAGCCGGAAATACCCGGCAATACCGGCAATATCGGGCGTTCCTGTGTGGTCACGGGAACGTCCCTTCATCTGATCGAACCCCTTGGGTTTGAGATCACAGAGAAACAGATAAGGCGCTCAGGCCTGGACTACTGGAAGGACCTGGATGTTCACACATACGCGGATTATGGCGAATTTCTGGCCCGGAATCCAAATGCCAAAATATGGTATGCCACTACAAAGGCACACCAGATCTATTCGGACGTGACTTTCGGCCCCGATGACTACATTATGTTCGGCAAGGAGAGCGCGGGAATCCCGGAGGAAATTCTGGTGGAAAATGAAGAAACCTGTATCCGCATTCCGATGCTGGAGGGATACAGGAGTCTGAATCTGAGTAATTCGGTTGCAATTGTGCTCTATGAGGCACTGCGACAGCAGGATTTTCTGTCCCTGGAGAGGGACGGGGAGCTTCACAGACTTCACTGGAAGAGTGAGTAAACGGAAGGTTACTCTGTATCCTCCTCGTCAAGCTCGTCGTTGAGATCCGATCTCTTGAGTGTGAAGGTAAATTTGCTGCCGACACCCTCTGTGCTGACAAGACTGATATTTTCACCGTGAGCCCTGATGATCTCACGGACTATGGACAGGCCAAGGCCTGTCCCTTTTTTGTCTTTGCCGCGGGAGAGATCGGTCTTGTAGAAGCGCTCCCATATCTGGTTCTGGTCTTCCTTGGGAATGCCGATGCCGCTGTCCTTGACACTGACGAAGACTTTGCCTTTCTTTTCAGTGGTCTCGATCTCGATCTCCGAGTAGTAGTTGCTGAATTTGATGGCATTGTCGATGAGGTTGTAGAGGACCTGCTGGATCTTGTCCATGTCGGCATGAACGTAGAGGACATCGCCTGACAGGATCAGGCGGATCCGGATGTTCTTGCTGCGGCAGACCTGCTCGAAGGAGGCGCTTACTTTGCGGATGACATCGTTGATGTCCCAGTCCGTCATCTGCAGGAGCATGCCCTTTGTGTTGAGGTTGTTGAGGGCCAGAAGACTGTTGGTCAGCTTGGTCAGACGCTCAGTCTCGTTAAGGACAACGCCGATATAATGATGGTGCATCTCGGGAGGGATCGTTCCGTCCTGCATGGCTTCCAGAAAGCCCCGGATAGAGGTCAGGGGAGAGCGGAAGTCATGAGAGACATTGGCGATGAATTTCTTCTGGTCATCCTCGGAGGAGGCGACGGTCCTGGCCATGTAACCCAGAGAGGCCGCAAGATAGCCCATTTCATCGTCGCCTTCCACATTAAGTTCATAATGCATATTTCCCGCTGCGTACTGCTCTGTCGCGGCAATGATCTTTCTGAGGGGACGGTAGACGATTTCCGTGAAGAAGATCAGGATGATGATGGACAAAAACAGAATAACAATGAGCATCAGATAAGAGATGTTCAGCATGTTGTTGGCATCTTCATCGATCTTGGAGGCAGCGGTGTGGATGATCACATAGCCCCTTGTCTTGTAATTGTTGATGATGGGGGCGATCACACTGAGTTTCTCCTCGTCGAAGGAGTCGAAAAAAGTGCCTCGCGTGTAATAATTCTTCTGCGTGACGGTGGGATCGAACCCCTCCACGACGATCTCCTGCTCGGGATCCGGCGCGTCGGCAGAATTGACGATCATTCGGCCTGAAGGATTGATGATCCAGATCTCCGTGTCCATAAAGTAGGAGAGGGACTCCATTTGTTTCTGAACCGTTTCGAGGGAGATCTCGGAATTATACAGATCCGCCGCATAGGTGTCCGCAATTCGGGTGGCCTCCTGGTACATGTTCCGGGAAGTCTGTCTCTGGCAGTACTCGTAGGTCAGCCTGGAGACAAAGGTAGCCACTGTCACGAAGCCGAAAAAAGCAAACAGAGCATAGGCCAATATGAACTTGAGATAGATTGTTTTTCTCATATTATGCCCGTTTCCGCCTCAGTCACTATTTTGCCCGTGGATTGGTTTCAAACTTGTAGCCGATCCCCCAGATCGTGGAGATCTTCCAGCCCTCATGATCGTGGATCTTCTCGCGGATCCTCTTGATATGCACGTCCACTGTGCGCGTGTCGCCCACATACTCGTAGCCCCAGATCTGGTCCAGGAGCTGCTCTCTGGTAAAGACACGGTTGGGACTTGCGGCGAGGCAGTAGAGAAGTTCCAGTTCCTTGGGAGGCATGTCGATCTGCTCTCCCATGTATGTGACGGAATAGTTGGTGAGATTGATCGTCAGATCGGGATAACTCACCGTTTTATCGCCAGAACCTGCGGCTTCGGCAGCCGGCTTTTTGTTGTAGCGGCGAAGGACAGCCTTGACTCTTGCCACAAGCTCCTTGGAATCGAAGGGCTTCTGCATATAATCGTCGGCGCCCATCTCAAGACCGAGAACTTTGTCGAAGATCTCGCCTTTGGCGGAGAGCATGATGATCGGCGTGTCCTTGCCGGAGCGGACCTCGCGGCAGACCTGGTAGCCGTCCATGCCCGGGAGCATGAGGTCGAGCAGGATCAGATCGGGCTCGAAGCTCTCTACGGCGGCAATAGCCGCCTCGCCGTCTCCCACAATCTTGGTCTCGTAGCATTCCTTCATCAGATAGAGACTGATGAGCTCAGCGATATTGGAATCGTCGTCGACGATCAGGATTTTCTGTCTGGCAGCAGCCATAGGTATTGTCCCCCTGTTTCAAAATATAGAATTTCCGTCCGTTATTACTGCAGTTCGACGATGGTGACGCCTGCATCGCCTTCACCGAAATCGCCGAGCCGGTATTTTTTGATCCACTTCTGTCTGCGCAGGTAGTTGTGGACCGCTTTGCGAAGAGCTCCTGTTCCCTTGCCGTGTACAATGCGGACACTGGAGAGATGGGACATTCTAGCGTCGTCGAGATATTTGTCCAGCTCATTAATGGCCTCGTCTGTGGTCATTCCCAGAAGATTCAGCTCCGGAGAGATGGACTGGTTTCTGGAGAAATCGAGGTTTCTCTGCTTATTGCCCGCGCCGCCCGCGTTCTCGAAAGCCTTCTTCATGCTGCTGCGGGAATTGCTCTTGACGGGATTGCCGTACGCGTCCTCTTCGATCAAAGTCAGGTCGCTGAGCGCCACCTTGGAGTTCATGATTCCGCAGCGGACGGACACCTTGCCGTTGGAGTCCGGAAGGGCAGTCACAACGCCGGTCAGTCCCATAGAGATTACGCGGACCTTGTCGCCCACATGAAGATCGGAAGCCTTGAGCTTCCCTGTGACCTGCTCCTCCGGCTTGCGGCTGAGCTTCTCATTCTTCTTGGAGACCTGCTCGCGCAGAGAGGATCTTGCCCGCTCCATAGCTGCCATATCGCCGCCGCGTCCGCTCTTTCTCATCTCGGAGATCGCCGCGTCAGCCTTCTTCTTGGCGTCCGCGAGAATGTCTCTCGCCTCCTCGTTGGCTTTCTCGAGGATCTTGTCCCGGCGCTCGTCCATGAGCTTCTCTTTATTCCGGATCTTCTTCTGTTCTTTCTCTATAGACTCTCTGAGAGCGGAGATTTCTTCCTGCTCTCTCTGTATCCGGATCCGTTTCTCTTCCAGATCGGCCAGGATGTCTTCCATGTTCTGGGTCTCCTGGCTCAGCTGCTCCCGGGCCGCTTCAATGATGTTCTCGGGAAGTCCCAGTTTCTTAGAGATCGCGAAAGCGTTGGATTTGCCGGGCACACCGATCAGCAGCCGGTATGTGGGCTGCAGCGTCTCCACATTGAACTCACAGCTGGCGTTTGTGACGCCGGGTGTGTTCATGGCATAGACCTTGAGTTCACTGTAGTGAGTTGTAGCTACGGCGCGGATCCCCCGCTCATGCAGATAGTTCAAAATAGAGATAGCCAGCGCAGCTCCCTCTGTCGGGTCGGTTCCCGCACCCAGTTCGTCGAACAGGCACAGGCTGCTCTCATCCACATCTTTGAGAATATCTACGATGGTGGTCATATGGGAGGAGAAAGTGGACAGGCTCTGCTCAATACTCTGCTCATCGCCGATATCGGCGTACACTTCACTAAAGAGCGCGATCTCACTGCGGTCGCCGGCGGGAATATGAAGTCCCGCCATACCCATCAGTTCAAACAGGCCGATGGTCTTTAAAGTGACAGTTTTGCCGCCCGTGTTGGGACCTGTGATGACGATCAGGTCGTAATCATCTCCGAGCTCCAGATCGATAGGCACTACTTTCTTTTTGTCAATAAGGGGATGTCTGCCCTTGTTGATCTTAATATATCTTCTGTTGTTGAGAAGGGGCATGGTGGCGTTCTGCTCAAGCGCGAGCTTGGCTTTTGCGAAGATGAAATCAAGCTTCGTCATATTCGCCGCGTTGTCCCTCAGGGCCATGAGATTATCCGCAGCCTCTGCGGAGAGAGAGGCCAGGACTTTCTCGATCTCCTGCTTCTCCTGCAGCGTCAGTTCGCGGATCTGATTGTTGAGATTGACGATGGCAGCTGGCTCTATGAAGAGAGTGGAGCCGCTGGCACTTTGATCATGGACAATACCCTGTACCTGATTCTTATATTCGGATTTAATGGGAATGCAGTAGCGGTTTCCGCGCATAGTGACAACGCTGTCCTGCAGGTAAGGAGCCAGCGTCACATTTACCATTTTATTGAGCTGCTGATGGATCCTTCCGCTCGCTTCGCTGATCTCCCGGCGGACTCTGCGAAGTCCCGGGCTCGCCTCGTCCGCAATCTCGTCCTCGGAGAGGATGCAGCGGAGAATCTCCCTGGAGAGGCTCTTTAAGGGATAGAGGCAGTCAAAGAGATCGAAGAGAATGTTATCCTCAGGCTTTATCTGCTCATTGCTCCCGATGGCGGAAACGCCTCTTCCGCCAGACTCTGTAGTGCCGTATTCCTGCACGCGCCCGACATTGTCAAGAAAAGAAGCCAGATGGAGCAGTTCCGCTGCAGTAAGAGTGCTTCCGATAGAGAGCGCGCCGAAAGTATAGCCGAAGTCCCTGTTGGAGCCGAAATTTACATTTCCCTTCCGGATCAGGAGCTGCAGAGCGGCGTCTGTCTCCTCCTGGGCCAGACGAATGTCAGCCAGGTTGTCCATGGGCCTTAGTTCCCTGCACAGTGCCTTGGCCGGCGCGGAATTTGCGTTCTCGGTCAGTTTATCTATGATCTTATTGAATTCAACAATATGTAAAACTTTATCGTTCATGGAAATCGTGATTCTCCCGGTTAAGCTGATGATCGATTTTTTCCGCAGGTTTACCCATGGGGATAGTATAGCACATCTGCGACGGTTCTTTTCAATTTCCTGCGGTCGGGGTATACTTTAGAAAAAATGTGAACTGTAATAAGGATTAAACTATGAGTAATGAACATCCCGACAGGAATGAAAACATGCAGGACAAACTGCAGGAAATAAAGAAAAACGCGGAAACAGGCAGTGCCTCCCAGCCTAAGGAACAGGATTCCGACATAGGATTTCTGCAGGAGGAGATCAAAAAGCGCCCCCGCAACAGAAAGAAAATGATGCGTCAGATGATGACGATCGCCATCATGGCGGCAGTCTTCGGAGCGGTAGCCTGTCTGTTCTTCCTGCTTTTAGAGCCGATCTTCACCAGAATGCTGTACCCGGAGGAAGCCGTGACGGGCGTCACCTATCCCGAGGAGACGGAAATCGAGGAGCTCACACCTGAGGAAATGCTGGTCAACGAAGAGGAGAAGGCCGCGACAGAGGAGCAGGAGAGGATCCGCGAAGAGGTCGACCGCATCCTGAGGGACAAGGAAAGGGGTACAAGAGCTGTCGGAAACCTTTACAGCGCACTGCGCTCCGTAGCACTGGATTCACTCTATTTTCTTGTAGACGTATCGGAGATCTCATCAGACACAGATTGGTTCAACGACCCCTATGAGACAAGAGGTACAGTTTCCGGAATCATTATTGCCAAAACAGACTCGGAAGCGCAGATTCTTGTATATTCACCGGGGATTAACGCCGCACAGACAATACAGGTAACTTTTTATGACGGCTCCTTTGTGGAGGGATCGATCCGCTCTTATGACAGAGTATCCGGAATTGCTGTGCTCAGCGCAGGTCTGGATGGCGTAAGAGGGGAAGTAAAAGAGAAGCTTAAGGCGGCGAATCTGGGATCCTCAGCGCTTTCCGTGGTAGCGGGAAGGCCGCTGATCGCCGTGGGAAGGCCAACGGGAAACAGCGGAAGCACTATCTACGGGACAGTTACCTCTGCGACTGCGAATCTTCCGATACAGGATTCGGGGTTTTGGCAGCTCACAACAGATATTTATGGCAGCAGGAACGCATCCGGCGTGCTGATCGATCCGGACGGGCGTGTGGTAGGAATCATCGATTCTGTTCACGGAAGACCCGATATGCCTAATATTCTCTGCGCCATAGGCATCTCAGAGACCAAACAGCTGATAGAAAAATTATCTGCGGGAGGCAAAAAAGCGTATCTTGGTGTACAATGTACAGATGTGCCGAATGATGTGCGCTCCAGAATGAATATTCCGGACGGAGTTTATCTGAGCGGAGTAACGGATGATTCTCCCGCAATGAACGCGGGTCTCCAGAAAGGAGATGTGATCACCTACATGGGTGAGGAAGAAGTGCATTCCAGCACGGCGATCTCCCGCATCCTTTTGGAGAACGAAGCAGGGAATGAGATATCCATCACCTTGCTGCGTCCAAGTGGAGACGGCTACACGGAAATGGAGCTGAACGTCACACTGGAGTGATGTAAAGCCGGCACAAGTCATAATAGTAAAGATCATAATTTAGAAACGAGGAACAATCATAAATGCGATACATTCAGGAACTTCACGAGGGAAGCAGCGTCAAGGACATCTATCTGTGCAAGAAGAGAATGTCGCTTGTTACCAAGAACGGCAAGAATTACGAGAGTCTTACTCTTCAGGACAAGACCGGCGTTATCGACGCCAAGATCTGGGATCCCAACAGTATGGGTATCGGTGAATTCGAGGAGCTGGACTATGTGGACATCGCCGGAGACGTGGTCTCTTTCCAGGGACATCTGCAGCTCAATATCAAAAGAGCGCGCAAGTGCCAGGAGGGAGAATATAATCCGGCGGATTACGTGCCGGTATCGGACAAGAACATCGATGATATGATGGGCGCTATCGGCAAATACATCGACAGTGTCAAAAACGAGTATCTGCAGAGGCTTCTCAAAGCGTTCTTTGTAGAAGACAAAGAGTTTATCGAGGACTTCCGCTTATCTTCAGCAGCCAAGAGCGTGCACCACAGCTTCGTCGGCGGTCTTGCGGAGCACACACTTGGCGTTACGAACCTGTGCCATTTCTTCTGCAGAAATTACCCTTATTTGAACAGAGACCTGCTGATCGCGGTGGCTCTTCTCCACGACATTGGCAAGACCAAAGAGCTCTCAAAATTCCCCCGCAACGACTATACGGAGGAGGGGCAGTTTATCGGCCACATCATCATCGGCGTGCAGATGATCGATGAGAAGATCAGAGAGATCCCGGACTTCCCGGTCCTTCTGGCCAATGAGGTCCGCCACTGTATTTTGGCTCATCACGGGGAACTGGAATACGGATCTCCCAAAAAGCCGGCGATTGCGGAAGCGCTGGCGCTGAATTTCGCCGACAACACGGACGCGAAACTGGAGATCTTCAAGGAGACGCTGGCAGCGGGCCAGAGCGAAGCAGGCTGGATCGGATACCAGAACCTTCTGGAGTCCAATATCAGGAGAACCGAGTTATAAAAAAATGCTCGCAAAACGAGGCTCGCATTTTTAGAAGCCGTGCAGGGCACGGCTTCAGCTTAATCTGAAAGTAAAGAGGCCCATCATATGGCAGGAAAGAAGATGACTTTCGAGTATCGGAAGGGTCAGGAGATCAAGGTCCGCATAATCGATATCGGAATGAGAGGCGAAGGGATCGGCAAACTGGAGGACGGATATACCGTCTTTATCAAGGACGCTGTGGTCGGAGATTATGTCCGGGCCAGTATCATGAAAGCCAACAAGTCTTATGCCTATGCGCATCTCGACCAGATTTTACAGGCTTCACCCCACAGGGTGGAGCCTCTTTGCCCTGTCGCGAGACAGTGCGGCGGGTGCCAGCTGCAGGCGCTCTCCTATGAGCAGGAGCTTGTCTATAAACAGAACAAGGTGCGCGCGGACCTGATCCGGATCGGCGGCTTTCCGGAGGAAGAGATCGACGCGGTGATGGAGCCGATCGTCGGAATGCAGGACAATCCGACAGGTCCCTGGAGATACCGCAACAAAGCGCAGGTACCGGTGGGAAAGAACTCTGCAGGAAGGATCGTGGCAGGCTTCTATGCCGGGAGAACTCATTCTATCATCCCGATGGCAGACTGCATGCTCGGGCAGGAGATCAATAAGGACATCATTGACCGCGTGCTGACTTATATGGAGATCCGCAATGTGCCTCCATATAATGAGGAGACCGGCAAAGGATTGATCAGGCATATTCTGATCCGCAGCGGTAAATTCAGCGGACAGATCATGGTATGTATTGTGACGAACGGGGACAGTCTGCCCTATGAGTCTGATCTTGTGGAACATCTCCAAAATATACCGGGAATGACATCAATCGTTCTCAATGTGAATAAGGAGCGCACGAATGTGATCCTCGGGCGGAAACTTCGGACGCTGTGGGGAAAGGATGAGATTGAAGATACGCTGCATGTGTATGATGTGACGGAAGACGGCGCCTTTGTGCCGGCTGCGGAGGCAGTGACTTTCCGCATCTCTCCGCTCTCCTTTTATCAGGTTAATCCTGAGCAGACACAGAAACTGTACAGCCTTGCGATGAATTATGCGCATCTGACCGGAAAAGAAACCGTGTGGGACCTGTATTGCGGCGTCGGCACGATCTCACTGTTCATGGCGCGCAGGGCAAAAAAGGTCTGCGGCGTTGAGATCATTCCCGAAGCGATCGAGAACGCGAAGCAGAACGCGGCGCGCAACGGGATCGAGAATGCGGATTTTTTCGTAGGAAAAGCGGAAGAAGTATTGCCGGTCTATGTGCAGACGCGGAAGGCGGCAGGAGAGGACCCGGACATCGACGTGATCTGTGTGGATCCTCCGCGCAAAGGGTGCGATTCGAAGTGCCTGGAGACAATTCTGGAGATCCGGCCTGAAAGAGTCGTATATGTCAGCTGCGACCCGGCGACACTTGCAAGGGACCTCAGGATTTTGGCAGATGGAGGGTATGAGCTCAGGAAGGTGCAGCCGGTGGACCAGTTTGGGCATACGGTGCACGTCGAGACCGTCTGTCTACTAACACATTCTTGAGGAAAAAGAGCTGAAAAAGCCTGAAATACTGGGGTTTCCGTCACCGGGAGCGAATCGTGTTCGGTGTGATGGGAACCCTCTTTTTATGTTCGCGGGAACTGGTCCAGGAGCAGGGTTGTGGCTACGATTTTACTATTTCAGAAAACGAGTCAACGATTTTACTATTTTGGGCAAAACGAGAAAACGATTTTACTATTTGGGGTAGGTCGAGGCTATGAGTTTACTGACAGACAGGAAAAAACGGCGGCACAGGAAGATGAGAACCTGATGCTGCCGTCTTCAAATTAAACAGGAAGCGCTTTTATTTTTCCAGCTGCCGTTGCAATCATCCTTCGGCCAGGAGGAGTTACGGCTCCGACGCCGACTGTTCCAGCTATAGCAAGCCAGATCCAGTGCTCCCCACACCATTTGATAATTGCGCCTACGTTTCTGGTCTGGGTAGACTGAAGCTGTTCAACGCGGCTGGTGTTATGACCAAGACGGTTGTCGTAGTCTGCATTTTCGCTGTGGACCAGTTCAATTTTCTTTTCGATCCCGATGCTCTGATCGTTAAGAATAGCAGTGACTGTGTCTTTGTGAAGGTCTTCTCCTGTCATTGATATGACCTGCCGCACGGACTGCTCTGTATTGGTGGCATTTTTTTGAGATTTGTCTAACGATGCTGACACCGTTTCGGCCAGCTCATTTGCATTAACGTTGGCATTGTTTGACTGTTCTTTCTGATTTGTCATGGTAAGTCCTTTCTTCTGGGTTAGCCCCAGCGCTGTTGTGCTTCTTTAAGAATGATCAGGATCTGACTGATCTTATCAAGCGAGTCTTCGTCGTTATGTTCCAGGAGGCGGGCAAATCTTGCAATAGCCTCAAGGCGCTCAGTCATTGTTGGACCGTCTGGAGTTCCTGTTGGTTCTGATATTTCTGTGTAGTTTAGTAAGCGTTTTCCGACCTGATATTGATCGTATTTGCCGTTACAGTATTTCAGGAGATATGCTGATATTCCCCGGAGGTGGTTTCCAATAGAGAAGGTGTTAATGATCTCCTCCGGGATTTTGACTTCCACTACAACCTTATCGCCACCAGCTGGCATGGGATATTGCAGCTGCACATCATAGCGCGAGAATAAATTGAGCCCAGCAGATTCTGCAGCTTTGCGGATGTCATGTATGGCATCGATAGCTCTGATGCGGGAGTCTGCGAAGTCTATCTGTATATATTTTGAAATGAGCATTTTGTGTCCTCCTTAAAAGTAATAACTATTATTTACGAAGTAATAATAACATAGCAGAATCATGCTGTCAATTTTGGTTTTAAATTAGATGAAAAGTATTTGTTAATTTACATTCCAGCCTGTCCCAAACTCAGCTTAATTTAGCTGTTCTTTGTCCTTTTTTTACAAATACACCTGTCCCTTCTTTCAAAAAAGTCGGAACAGTGGGAGAGTTTGTGACAAAGCAAAGTGTCCGATGGCTTGAGTGGCAAAGCAAGCGTGCAGGTTTTTACAATTCGACTTGTCCCTATAATTTTCGATAATACAAAAGTGCTGAGTACAGGCCTGCTCTGAAAAAAGGAAGGAGCCGCGACATTTTCTGTCTTGGCTCCTTTTTTGTTTCTAATGAGTAAGAATTGTACAGCAGTCAGCTGAGACCGGTCAGATCGTTTCCCCGCCTTTTGCTCTCTTGGGCGTGTCCTTCCCGTTGGCTTCCTTTGTAATGCGTGCATCTAAAGCTGTGTCACACACCGCGCGGAGAACTGTCCCCTGCGCGGGCTTACGGAATGCGCTTATCCAGCAAGGCGATGCAGTTCTGCATTGTCTTGATCTCTTCATACAGTTGTGCTCTTCGGATTTGCAGCATCTGTGTTCTGCGGGTGGGAGAGGCGTCTGTATATTCCTTCATTTCACGGATGGAGAAGCCGCAGGCGAGAAGTGCCGCGATCTCTTCGAGTTCTCGGATGTTCTCGTCGGAGAAAAGGCGGTTGCCTGCGGATGATTTCTGAATGCCGGGCAGGAGCCCGTGGTTATCATAGTAGCGGATCGTGGACGAGGGGATCCCGGTCCGCCGGGCAGCTTCGCTGATCGTATACAAGGCAGATCCTCCCAGAACTTGACTTCAATCGCGGTTTAAGATGTATAATCAAATGTAATTAGGCTTTCTTTATTCAAGGTAATCATTGGATCGTAATGATGTATGCACTGCCTTCGGGCAGAGACATGCTCTTTTTGTTTTCTGATGATAAAAATGATAAAGAATAGCCCGGGGCGAATGAAGGGGAACCGCATAAACTGTGTTTTCTGCATCAAAAACTGAGGGGATGCGAGATGTTGAAGATCATGATTCTGGAGGATGCTCCGGCAGAGCGGCAGCGGCTCGAAGCATTTCTGCAGCGCTACGCCGAAGAGGATCCGGCGTTCCGATATACGCTTACCTGCTATGACCGCGGCATTACGCTGCTCAGTGAATATCACAAGGATGCGGACATCCTGTTTCTGGACATCCGCGTGCCGGACATGCTCGGGATCGACGTCGCGAAGAGCATCCGGAAGAAGGATGAGTCCGTCATGATCGTCTTCGTGACGAATCTGACGCAGTATGCCATTGAGGGGTATTCCGTCGAGGCGTTCGACTATATTCTGAAGCCTTTGAAGTATCCGCCTTTTGCAGCGAAGCTGAAGCGGATGCTGAAGGCGCTCCGGAGCAGGGAGCAGGGTTATACCGTCAATCTCCGGGATAAGGAAAACGAGAGAAGGGTCAGCGCGGACAGTATCGTATACATAGAATCCTCGGGCCATGATCTGTTCTTTCACGTCGGCGGGGAGGTGATCCGCCAGTGGGGAACCCTTTCCGCCTACGAGGAGGAACTGCGAGAGAGAGGGTTCGCGCGGTGCCACACTAGCTTTCTGGTGAATCTCAAGTATGTGGAGACGATTAGGAAGAATGAAGTGATCGTGGGCGGAGAGGCGATCCCGGTATCCAGGCCCAAGAGGAAGAGCTTTCTGGAGCAGGTCGCTGGGTACAGAGGAGAGAAGATGTGAACATCGAGTACTACTGGCGCATCAGAAGCTCGCTGCTCCTGCTGCAGTCGGTCATTGGGGCCATGGCTTTCTCCCATGTGATGATCAGGAGAAAACCATTCTGGAAGCGGCTATTCCTGTCAACGGCGGCAGGGATGGTCCTGTTTTATGTGGTCCGGGCCGCCTTCTTCCCGAACATGGTCATCCAGGTCAACAGGCTGGACAGGATCTTTGTGGTCATCCTCTGTTACCTGCTGCTGACGGGGATCATATTGTTCTGCTTTCAGGAGGACCTGTTCACGGCGCTGTTTGCGGCGTCCGCAGGATATGTGGCACAGGATCTGGGCGGGACGATCAAGACGGTCCTGCGGCTACTGCCGCAGGTGGAAGTATTCACAAGAAGTACATGGGGGATGATCGCTCTGGATGTGGTGGTCTATCCCTTCTTTTTCACGTTTCTTTACTGGATCTTCCGGCCTTTCACAAGGGAAAGGGGCGGCAACTACGACAACCGGCTGAAGGCCGTTTTCTCCACGTCGGCGCTGCTTCTGTGCATGGGGATGATGCGGATCACCGGCGGCAATCCGGAGAGGAATAGCCTGTCTGTGCTTGCGGAAGGCATCTATCAGGTGCTGTGCGATGTGTTCATCCTGCTCGTACAGTTCGGCGTCATGGAGAGGGCGAGGCTGTCGCAATCGGTGGATACGATGCGGGAACTGGTCCATGAACAGCATGAGCAGTTCCGGCATTCCCAGCAGTCGGTGGAGCTGGTCAATGAGAAGTATCACGATCTGAAGAGTCTTCTGGAGGGCTTTCAGGGAGAGATCGATCCGCAGCAGATCCGGAAGCTGAAAGAGAGGATCGGAGAATATGAGGTCCACCTGGAGACGGGGAACCGCGTACTGGATATCGTCCTTGCGGAAAAGCGGGCCGTCTGCCTGGCGAGAAATATCGAATTCACGTCCTATGTCAACGGGGCGGGGATGGACGGCATAGAGGAGCTGGATCTGTATGCCCTTGTCGGGAATGCGCTGAACAACGCGATCGACGCGGTCTCCGCGCTTCCCGAGGAAGAGAGGTTCATCTCGATGGTCATGTACAGCAGGGATGGCATGATCACACTGCACATGGAGAATCCGTATGCCGGCAGTGTCCTGGTGGAGGATGACCTGCCGGTCAGCAGGAGAGACAGGCAGTATCACGGCTTCGGTGTCAGGAGCATGGAAAGGATCTGTGAGAAGTATGAAGGGACGCTGGTATTCCGGACAGAGGACCAGATATTCACGCTGGACGCCCTGCTCCTTCAACCATAGTGCAACTTTTGATGCAGGAAGAACAGGATTTGCGGTTCCCGTTTCGGGGACCGCTCCTTTTTTTTATGATGTACCTGTCCACAGGACAGAGTAGATCAATCTCAGAAAAGGAGGCATGGGAGTATGAAAAGGATCGTCGCAATGATGCTGACGCTCTCGATAGCACTTGGCCTTGCTGCCTGCAGCAGTCAGTCTTCGGGACAGACCCAGCAGACACAGGCACAGCAGACGGAGCAGGCACCGGCAGAGCAGCAGGAAGAAAAAGAGCCGCCGAAGACCGAGGAGATGTATTTCCCGAACGGGGACAAGCAGATCTATGCAGTGGTCTACACGCCGGCAGAAGAAAAGAGCCAGTATCCCACGGTGGTGATCAGCCACGGTTTTGCGGGATCCTACGCCGATAATGAGAAGCGCGCTGAGCTTCTGGCCCAGAACGGCTACTGCGCAGTGGTCTTCGATTTCTATGGTGGCAACAGAGATTCCAAATCCGGCGGCGAGATGACGGAGATGAGCGTCCTCACGGAAGCGGAGGACCTGAACGCGGTCATGGACGGCGTGCGGGCTCTCGAATATGTGGACAAGGACCAGTTCTTCCTTCTCGGCTGTAGCCAGGGCGGCTTCGTTTCCTCGTATGTAGCTGCTTCCAGACCGGAGGATGTCAAGGCCCTCATCCTGCTCTTCCCGGCTTTTGCCCTGCAGGATGACTGCTGGTCGAGACATGCGTCCATCGACGAGATCCCGGAGACAGAGGATGTCATGAACCAGACCATCGGCGCGATCTACAGCCGGGATGCGATGAGCTTTGACATCTATGACGTCATCGGCGGATACAAAGGGGACGTGCTGATCCAGCACGGCGATAAAGACGACATCGTCGATCCTTCCTACTCCGAGAGAGCGGCCGAGGTCTATGAGCACGCGGAGCTGCAGATCCTGCACGGCGCGGGCCACGGTTTCCAGAGCAAACCGCTGAAGGAGTCCAACGCGAAGCTGCTGGAGTTCCTCGCTGCACATACAGAGTGAATACAGGCGGAAGATCGACTGTACATATACAGGCAGTTCTTGCAACAGCAAAACGATATACATTCCAAAAGGAGGAAAACAAATGAAAAAAGGAACCAGAATTCTGACACTTGCACTTGTCTGTATCATGATGATGGCGACGCTGGCCGGCTGCGGCTCTTCCAAAGGAGCAGGCATCTCCAAGCTCTTCGCGGGCGGATCCTCATACCTGATCGAAGAAGTGGGCTGGTACAACAGTGATGTCTACACGCTGAAGATCAATGCGGACAACACCTACGAGCTTACCTATCAGGAGCATCGCTTCGGAACCACCGACCCCGGCATCAAGGGCCTCCGCACGATCATCTACAAGGGAAAATGCAACTCCGCAGCATCCGCTGACGGCTGGGAGACACACGTTGATTACACGCTGGAGCCCGCTGAGAGCATCTTCTTCGAGCAGCATGAGAAGGGCTACGGCCGTGCGAAGATCGCCGGACATTGCGTGATCGACACCAACAACTGGACACCGGAAATGACCGAGCTTCTCGATCCCGAGAACAATGCGATGACCGCGCAGGATTTCCTCGGCCAGTATGCGGAGACCCTGGTCGTCACCGTGGAAGATCCTTCCCTCGATCCCGAGGATTCCTCTCTGGGATACAGGGTCATCGAGATGCCTGCCCTGAAGCTCATGGCGGAAGAGTGATCATCGATCTCTTCCGGATCTGTAAAGGAGAATAGCAATGGACAAGACGAAGGTGAAAGGAAAAGGGCTGTGGACAGTGCTCTCCGTGCTGTTCACCCTCCTGTTCATCCTCTCTCTGGTCGCCCGCCCGGTCACCAACAACTACGAGGGCATCATCAACATGGTGCTCGGCACGGAGTCATCCAAGGTGATCGGAGATCCCGGTAAGGACTACTTTACCGCGGATTATACATCTGCGGAGCAGGTGGAGGAAAGCAGGAAAGTCGTTGAGAGCATCGTTGCGGGCGGTTCGGTCCTTCTGCTGAACAGAGAGCAGGCGCTTCCGCTTGCGGCGGATGCCCGGATCACGCTGATGAGCATCAACGCCGACAGGTTCGTGTACGGCGGCACCGGCTCGGGCGGTATGAACACGTCCAACATCGACTCGCTGAAGGATGCGCTGGAGGCAAAAGGCTTCTCCGTGAATCCCACGATGTGGAGCTTCTACACGGAGGGCAAGGGCAGCGAGTACGGACGGACGCAGGCCTCCGGATCCCTCAACAACTATGTTTTCAACAATGAAGAATTCAAAGTGAACGAAGTGCCGCTGAGCGCCTATTCCGATGCGGAGTGGGATTCGGTCGGTGAGTACGGAGATGCAGCCGTCGTCGTGATCAGCCGTGTCTGCGGTGAAGGTGCGGACATGCCCTGGTACGGCGCGGGAGACGGCAAAGGCAATCTGCTGGAGCTCTCGGACGAGGAACAGGCGATGCTCGGCAAGCTGGCAGAGCTGAAGCAGAGCGGAAGCCTGAAAAAGATCATCGTCCTCCTCAATGTGGCCAACGCGGTGGAAGTGGACTTCCTCGATCCGAAGATCTGCGGGACCGATTATCAGATCGACGCCTGCATGTGGATCGGCGAACCGGGCCAGGGCATCCGGGCGATCGGAGACCTCCTGAACGGTACTGTGAATCCTTCCGGCAAGCTGGTGGACACCTATTGTTATGACAACCTGACATCACCGGCCCTGCAGAACGCACATGCCACGAGCTACACGAACGCGGCGGAGAAAGGCCTCGCGTTCAAGTCGACCAACAACGAGTATTATGTGGCTTATCAGGAAGGCATCTATGTCGGCTACCGCTATTATGAGACCCGCTACGAGGATGTAATCCTCGGACAGGGGAACGCCGGTGCGTTCGACTATGATTCCACGGTGGCATTTCCTTTCGGATACGGCCTGTCCTACAGCGATTTCAGCTATGGCGATCTGCAGATGGAGGAGAGCGGAGACGATCTGGTATTTACCGTCGACGTGACCAACGATTCGGGCGTGGAAGGCAGGGAAGTCGTCGAGATCTTCATGCAGTCCCCTTATACGGACTATGATAAGCAGAACGGGATCGAGAAGGCAGCCGTTGAGCTGGTCGGATTCGACAAGCAGACGGTTCCCGCCGGGGAAACAGTGACTTTCCGGGTGACGGTTCCGAAGACCGAGCTGCGCACATACGATGCGGCAGGCGAAGGGACGTACATTCTGGATGCCGGACAGTACTATTTTGCCGCAGGAAACGGCGCACATGCGGCGCTGAACAATATTCTGGCAGCGAAGGGCGCTGACGTCGAAGGCCGTACCGGGCTGACGGCGGCCTATACGGTCGCGGAGCAGGACAATGAAGTTTTCTCCAAGGGTGTGACCGGAAATGAGATCGTGAACCAGCTGGACCATGCGGATCCCAACCGCAGGGAAGGCGAGACCGACAGCATCGTCTACCTGACCCGTTCTGACTGGGAAGGCACCATGCCGAAGGCGGAGATCACAGAGAAAAAGTACAAGGCAGCCCACCAGATGTCCGCGTCGGACGACATGGTCGCGGAGATGAACGCGCAGTACCAGAAGAACACTTCCGGAACCATGCCGACCTTCGGCAAGGAAGGCAAGCTGAACCTGGCGCAGTTCATCGGCGTGCCGCTCGACGGTTCCATCGAATTTGACGGCGTGACCTACACGTGGGATGATCTTCTGGATCAGGTCACATTCAATGAGATGGCCAAGGTCATCGGCCAGGCGTACCACACGACGACACCGATGAGCTCGATCTCCAAGCCCGGGACCAAGGATGAGAACGGGCCGCAGGGTATCACCGCCACGCTCACCGGCGGCGGATCCTCCACCAGCTATACTTCGGAGGACCTTCTGGCGGCAAGCTTTGACGGACAGATCGCCGAGAACATGGGCCGCTCTGTCGGCAATGACTGCCTCCTTGCAAACGGACAGCAGTATTCCGGCATCTACGGACCGGGCGTCAACATCCACAGAACACCTTACTCCGGACGAAACTTCGAGTACTACTCGGAAGATCCTTTTATCTCCGGAAAGACCTGTGCCGCTGAGGTCAGAGGCATCCAGTCCAAGGGCGTGTATGTCTACATGAAGCATTTTGCCCTCAATGATCAGGAGACCGCCCGTGACGGTATTGCGGTCTGGACCAATGAGCAGGCGGCAAGAGAGATCTATCTGCAGGCGTTCGAGTATCCGATCGTTGAATCCGGCGCCTACTCGGTCATGACGTCCTTCAACCGCCTGGGCTGCACCTGGACGGGCGCGGACAAGGGGCTCCTCACCGGCATTATGCGCGGAGAATGGGGCATGCCCGGATTTGCACTGACAGATTTCTCCAACAGCAACAACTACATGGATGTCCTGAACGGTGTTATGGCAGGCAGTGACGCATGGGACTGCAACGACGCCGCCAAGTGGACAGCCAAGCTGATGGAATACAAGGATGATCCGAATGTCGTCTCCGCGATGCGGGAGGCAACGAAACACATCCTGTACACCGTCGCAAATTCCAACGCCATGAACGGCACCTCCGCCAACATGCAGGTGGTGGAAGTGACCCCCTGGTGGAAGACAGCCATCCTGGCACTGGAGATCGTAACAGGCCTGCTTGCAGCACTCAGCATCTATAAGCGTATCAGCATCACCAAGAAGGCCCGCTGACGATATTTTCCATATTTCCCGTAATCATAATTCATAAACAAACACCTCAAACACTTCAATGCCAGGCGCCCCGCGGACACAGAGAACTTCTGCGTCCGCGGGGCGCCTGGCTGTGATCGGACCGCGCAGGGACCGCGCAGGGGACGGTTCTCCAGTAAGTGGTAAATAGTGAGTACCCCGCAAATAAAAGGGGCTGTGAAAAAAGAATAGTCCACAAAAAGAAGGACCGCGGTTCATAATGATATGCTACCCCAAAGTAGGTTTATATTTCAGTGTCCTACTTGGGGGTAGCATATCATACCGTGACGGTACCGGAACAAAGCTCCTTTTTTAATGTTTTAACAAAGATTTTCAGATCCCATGCACTTCATTGTCCAAGGTGGGACAAGTATAATTGTCAAATGGAATTTTCTGAAAACTTCAAGTGGGACAGGTTCATTTGTAAAGGGACAACTATAATTGTAAATTGACAGTATTTCCTGGGGGCTCATTTGTTGGAAGCCAGCAGCCTTCATTCTAAAATATAAGTACATGATGACTTGTCATAACCGTTTTTCGTTATTTTCCAAAAATACACGTTAACTTGTAAAAGTACATGTTAACTTGTCAATTCTCAGTATTTCCAATATAGCCTAGAAAGTGATAAATACCTTTTTTTGTTTGATGGATACGACGAAATCAGTAAAGCAAAAATGAATCAGATTTCAATATGTATTCAGCGCTTTTCTCACCGTTATTCTAGAAACAGCTTTATCATTTCTAGTAGACAGATTGATAATATCTATGGCTGGGATGATTATTTGGTGTATTCGTTGTGTTCGCTCGACTTTGAAGATGCTGTTAAGCTTATATGGAATCTGGATTATGCCGTAGATATGAAGAAGAGGTTTATTGATGAATTAAGAAAAGGTATTTATATGAAGTATAAATCAATAGCTTCGGTACCGCTTCTTCTTTCTATTATGTATATGACATATGTAGATAATGCTATGATACCTGAATCATTGGGAGATTTTTATGAGAGAGCATTTGATACAATGATGTATGCACATGATCGTCGTCAAAAGGTTGGCTTTGAAAGGGAATTTGATTCAGGGCTAAAGTATACTAATTTTAAGGATGTTTTTAGAGCGTTTTGTTTTAGATCATATTTTAATGATGAATACTCATTTTCTGAGGATTCACTTATTATCAATATTCGTTGGGTGAAGGAAGCAGCAAAAACTACTTTTGATGCAAAAGCATATAAAGATGATTTAGTGAACATTACATGCATGATTATCAAAGATGGACCGGAATATGTTTTTATCCATCGTTCTTTTCAAGAATACTTTGCTGCCAATTTCGTTTCAAAAATGCTAGAATACGAACAGAGAGAGTTTTGTTTAGAGTTTATTAATTCAATTGATATAGAGCCTTTAAATGAAGCTTCTTCATTTAGTGTGCTCGGTAGGGTAACTAATAAGGCAATTGATTTTTTAAACATGTTATATCAGATTGATCCGAAAACACTTGAATATGTTGTTTTGAAGCCACTATTTGAAAAAATCTACAAAGTATTTATAGAATGTGAAATGGATTTAATTGAAACGGCATTCCTTGTAAAGCCGGATACCAGCCGCAAAGAACAGGCGGCAAAAGGTGAAAAGCTGGATTGGAAAGGCGTCGCGATCTCCCTGTTCTTCGGTCTTACCATAGGTTTCGGCACCGGTTTTGTGGGAACGGGCGGCGGCATGATGATGCTGGTGGTATTTACCGTTTTTCTTGGGATGGAACTCAAAACGGCTGTAGGGACAAGCACCTTTATCATGACTTTCACGGCGCTGATCGCTTCTGTCAGCCATATTCTGATCCATCCTGCGATCCTGCTTGAGAAGTGGGATGTTATGCTCTTGTGTATCGCGGTTGCCACAACGGCTTCCCTTGTATCAGCCCGATTTGCCAACAGGGTGAGCAACCGGACTGTGGGTCTTGTGACAGGAGCAGTCCTGACTCTTCTGGGCGGCTCCATGCTGCTATTGAACTTCTGGCCGCAGATCTCCGCTTTTCCGCTGGCAGTACAGACTTTACAGGGATTGTGCAATCTGATTCTTTATATCATTCCCTGTGTAATGATTCTGCTCTTAATCCGGTTCTTAACCAATGTACCGTCTTTTGTATTCCGAAAACTTCTCCACATCGTTGCCTTCACATGTTTCACGGTAATGATGCTGGCGGCAAAAAGCTGGCAGTCGGCAGCATTGACTTCTGTGATCATAGCAGTTGTGGTCTATCCGCTGTTGTCGCTTTTTGAGAACGAGAAATGGTATGGCAGACTATTCGTGCAGAAATCGACGGGAGAAATAAAGCGGAGTCTCCTTATGCTGTTTTTCATGTTTGCGGCAGTGATCACAGTATCATGGGGGCTGTTCAATAACAAACATGCTGCGGCCGCCGCAATTCTGATGTGGGGTGTCGGTGATGCAACAGCAGCGTTGGTAGGAATCCCTTTTGGAAAGCATAAAGTGACAATAAAGACTGTGAACGGGAAAAAATCGTGGGAAGGCTCGTGTGCGATGCTTCTCGTTTCGGCCTTTACAGGGATTTTCTTCTTATGGCTGTATGGCGGATACCCGGCAGAGGTTTCTGGAATCTGTGCACTGACAATGGCTGTCGCAGGAACGATTGTTGAGCTGTTTTCCCCCAGTGAGTGGGATACGGTCACGGTGCCGGTTACAATGCTGGCTATTGCACTTATCATGTTGACAAAAAATTAAGTATAAAGAACTGCCTGCATCATAGGAAAGGAGGAATGACTTTATGGAGTACATCAGAGTTACAAAGGAGAATCTGGAGAAGGAACACATCTGCTGCGCTATTTCAAACAACAAGGATGTGCAGGTCTCCTCAAAGAAGGCGTGGCTTGCCGACAGATTTGAGGAAGGACTTGTTTTTCTGAAGAGTGTGGAGCGGGGCAAGTGTTTTATCGAGTATATCCCGGCGGAGAACGCCTGGGTTCCGATCGATGCGGAAGGGTATATGTACATCGACTGCCTGTGGGTGTCCGGCTCTTTCAAGGGACACGGATATTCTTCCGATCTGCTGAATGCCTGCATCGAGGACAGCAGGGAAAAGGGACGGAAAGGCCTGTGTATTCTGGCCGCGGCGAAGAAGAAACCCTTCCTGGCGGATCCCAAGTTCCTCAAATACAAGGGATTTGCTGTTTGTGACGAGGCGGATAACGGGATACAGCTGTGGTATCTGTCTTTTGACAATGACGCAGACAAACCGCAGTTCAAGGAATGCGCGAAGCACCCGCATATAGATGAAAAAGGGTATGTTTTGTACTACACCAGCCAGTGCCCGTTTAATGCTAAATACGTGCCGATTCTGGATAAGACCGCGAAGGAGAACGATATACCGTTTAAGGCGATCCATATTGAGAGCAGGGAAGATGCGCAGAGTGCTCCGACACCGATCACGAATTACGCTCTGTTCCATGACGGAGAATATGTCACGAATGAGCAGATGAACGATAAAAAGTTCATGAAGCTGGTCAACGGTTGACTAAATGCTACAAAAATGTTAAATTTGTGTATCGTTGTAGTTAGGTTATCTTTACACGAAGCAGCGTGATGCTTCGCTGACCAGAATCTTATTTGGAGGCTAAATGCGCAAGACCGGAATTATAGGAATTATGCTGATAGGTTTTTTGACAGCAGTAAGACCTGTTAATGCTGCTGCGGCAGAGAATCTGCCAGCGGAGACCATTGTTGATATCGCTATTGATACAGAAGGGGAATCAGTTCCCGGCGAAAGCAAAGAAGAGACAGAATCCCCGGAAGTATCTGACGATCTGTCGGAGGAGCCTTCCTCCAATCCGGAAGAAAATATCGGTTCTGCTGCAGAATCCGTAACAGTTGCAGCCGATGATCATAATGAGGTTGATGCAGAGACTGACGGAGATACTCAGGCAGTAAATGATCCTGAGACCGAAAACATTTCTGAGAATACTAATGATGTCCAGACCGGGAACGATCCTGAGAACAATAGCGATGCTCAGACCGCAGACGGCGCTGAGAACGTTGATGTGTCCGAACCAATCGTAGATTCCTATACAGAAAGTGATCCCGTAACCGAAGGGACTCTTGCCGCACAAGCCGGTATGAACCTGACGGAAAAGACAGAGGACCGGATCCACTTTATTGCTCTTAACGGTAACAAGTATTCAAGTGATTCAATCCTCATCGAGAGCAACGGTTTATACGGACTGATCGATTCTTCAAATCCTTCCGAAGCGGTTGTGGAAAACCTTTATCCTTCCAATACGGATCCCGGCGCAAACGGACAGACAGTCGTTCAGTATTTGAAAGATATCATTAAGATCGACCATCTTAAATTTGTGCTGGGCACACACAGCCATAGCGATCATATCGGAGGAATGCCCGATATTGCAGCTTCAGGAATGGTAGACAGTAATACCGTTTATATTTATAAAGAATACGAATTAGAAGGCCAAAGAGAATGGCACAATGACTACTACCTCGACCTTGCAAAGGAGGCGATGAAAGCTCAGGGAGCCGTTCTTTTAAACCTTCTGAGCCCTGACGGAGATGCTATGCGGATGCTCGGCGCGGAAGAGGTGCATGACAGTACCGACAGCGTTGGGGATCATATCCGCTTTACGATGGGGGATTTCCTGATCAAGCTGTTTAATATCCACAATGAGTCCACTGAAAATGAAAATTTGAACAGTATCGTAACAACGGTGCAGAAGGACGACAAGCGCGCCGTTCTCATGGCGGATATTGAGATGAGTGAGCACCTTGAATCCCGCGTTACGAATGTGATCGTACACGATGACGGATTTAGCGGCGTCGACGTATTTAAAGTCGGTCATCATGGCGGCTGTTCCAGTACTAATCTAAGTACGATCAAGGCATTTAATCCGGAATACTCCGTTGTGACCACCCGCGATTCACAGCCTGAACCTTTCAACCATACTTTTTATAATTATTATATAGAACAGGCTGGAAACAGTATTTACAGAACATCGGAAAATCTTGCAGGTATCATTGCAGATTTCGGTGCAGGCAAGATCTCCATGCTCAAGGTTGCCGAAGACGGTACCGAGGAAGATGCTTTTGCCTGGAAAGCGACGATCACGGACGGCTGGCACGCATGGTATCCGACTGAAGACAACTTTATATATACAGGCATCAGATGGACCTATATTCAGTCAGGATCTGCCCTTAAAGGCTGGTTCACGGTTGATGGACGCAAGTATTATTCAGACAACGATGGTGTCACTCTGTACGGTCTGAGGAATATTGACGGTGCCACGTATGCTTTTGGAAAGAATGGAGCCATACTTACCGGATGGCAGATAATAAATGGCAAATGGCATTATTTTAAGGAAGACGGCAAAGCTTTAAACGGATGGCTGAAATACAACGGAAAGTGGTTTTATTTTAAGGGCAACAGCGATGGCGAAATGTGTGTCGGGTGGCTGACCTATAATGGCAAGAGGTATTATTTTACGAATAGCGGGATGATCACCGGCTGGAAGAAAATAGACAACAAATGGTACCTCTTTGGAAATGGCGGAGCTATGCTTACGGGCTGGCAGCGAGTCGGCAGCAGCTGGTATTATCTGGACGAAAGCGGAGTCATGCTCACCGGTATGCAGCAAGTCGGCAGTAAAACATACTTTTTCTCGTCAAGCGGAGCCATGGTCACCGGCTGGCAAAAAAAAGATAATAAATGGTACCTCTTTGGAAACGGCGGAGCTATGCTTACGGGCTGGC
>DJXS01000081.1:0-2888 GCA_002448395.1 Lachnospiraceae bacterium UBA6998
GTTTGGATCAACTCTGATCTTCTCTGTTCCTTTGTTCTGATTATGTTATATCCCTATTATTAGCACTCGTCAATAGAGAGTGCTAATAATGTCTGTGAACATTTTGTGTTTTCTGCTTTATCACATTTCGCAATACATCTTGACCTTCGTGCCTGACACCCTTAAGAATTAGTAAACTCATATATGGATTTTTATTGTGACAAGCACCTCAATCATCAAGTTCAGGCTTCCGTATAGTAGCCTTCAACACCGATTCCGATCGTAGTCCAGTATTCTTCCTCTTCAGAATCTTTCCAGATTCCGATGCTGGTCTCAAGGAACCCGAAAGAATCGTTCTCGCTATCGTCAATCTCTCCATTATTATGTTCGGACAGGATCCTGACAACATCTGTATCCTTCGTATCAAACACAGAAATGCCGTAGATATACGGCCTCAGTTTTCCATAGTGCCCGCCCAGAAACTCAATGAACTCAAGGCGGTCATCCTGGTCGAAATCAAGAGCCAGTTCGGAATCACAATAATAGTGGCGCCAGCTCCCGCCGCCGTAGTTTTCGTGGATATGCTCAGGCGCTCCCAGCATGGAGATCACTGCCTGTTTCTTCTCGCCCAGACGTATCTCTTTCTCATCCACGATCATCTTTTCCAGTGGTATAAGTCTAATGTCCATTTTGGTCACCTCGTAAAGGTACCAGATACCTTTACATGTTTATGGTAACAGGAAGTAATCCCCCCATCATTTCTTTTTCCGGAATTCTTTCTGTCCGCGCGTGCTTCCGCCATCGCACAGGACGTCGACGCCGGCCAGATATCCATTGCGTTCATCCGCAATGGAAGCAATAGCAAACCCGAGTTCTTCCGGCTTTCCCATCCTTCTTTCACAGGAAAATCCGATAAGATATCCGCCGTGTTCCTTTTCGGCCTCGCCCATGCCGGTCGCGATAAGCCCCGGACTCAGGGAAACTACGCGAATCCCCTTTTCTCCAAGCTCAAAGGCCGATTTTGCCGCGTACCAGCAGGCAAAGTTTTTGGAGAGGGCATAAGCAAATCCATTCTTTTGATAAACGTCCTTTGCAAGATTGCTTCGCTTGATCATTTTTTCGAGAAATGCTTTTTCATTCGTTTCCGCGAGCGGATAGACCCTTTTCGGGATTATAATACCCGGAAGGGAATAAGCCGAATTTGATGAAATGTCGACGATGACACTGCCTGCTTTCATGCGTTTTCCGAATTCCTGATTGACATAGACGGTTCCGAGAGCATTGATGCGCAGTATCTTTTCCTGTTCTGCCGTTTTGCTCATTGCCGGTGAAACGCCTGCGGCGTTGATGACATTTTTTATTTCTCCGAGAGTGAGTGCATATTCGGCCAGTTCGATCACACTTTCCCTTTTTGAGGTATCACACGTATGCGCGTATGCTTCAAAGCCGAGGCTCTGGAGCTCCTTAATCGCGTTTTCGAGCTTTGAGAGCGTACGCCCGGACACAACAATAATCTTTTCTTTGGGCATACATTTGGCTGCCTCAAGACCCATTCCGCTTCCGCCGCCAGTGATAACACAAACCTGTTTCATAAGTAAACCTCCATGATGATATTGACAGCAGTAATCCGCCGAAAAAAATATACCATAGGACAAAGGAAAACTCTACTTAAAGGTGCCAGGTACCTTTACCGCGTCACCCTTCAACGGATCACCCATCGCCCATCTTTCCTGCGGGGAGCTTTTGGCGTGATCTTGGGGTAGCCCAGAGTGATCAGACATCCGAGCGGTCCTTTATCCGGGGCAAAAATCTGACGCATGTTTTCCATCGTTTCCGGGGAAAAATTCGGACCGATCATACAGGTGCCAAGTCCCTTATCCGCTGCCGAGAGGCAGAAATTCTGTGCCGAGGCGCCTAAAGACATTACCATAGTGACCTTTTCCGGCTCCTGCGGTGTCTGGTAGAACACGAGCGCGCAGGCCGGCGCATCGCCCAGCGTCTGCAGAAAGCCTGTCGTATGCTTTACAACGTCCGGATTCTTCCTGAAACGCTCTTCAAGCTCCGGGGTAAGCCTTCCCGCCATTTCCGTCATGATTCCCTTTAAAAGATTCATGTCCTCCTCAGAGGTCAGAACCACATAGTACCAGGGCTGCAGGTTGACACCGGAGGGCGCCCACATGGCGTCCTCGAGTATTTCTTTTATCAATTCCCTATCCACCGGATCCGGTAAATATCTTCTTATACTCCTTCTTAGATGAATTGCCTTTGTTGTCTCCATATTTTTCCCTTTCACCTCCACGGACTGGAAGTTGTCTTTCTTGTGCCGCTTGAGTGCCGCTGGAGGCAGTCCAAGGGCACTTCGACGGCAATATCTTGAATTGTGGGGCTTTCTGCCCTTTGAGTGCCGCTGGAGATCGTCCAGGGACACTTCGGCGGCAATATCTTGAATTGTGGGGCTTTCTGCCCTTTGAGTGCCGCTGGAGATCGTCCAAGGGCACTTCGGCGGCAATATCTTGAATTGTGGGGCTTTCTGCCCTTTGAGTGCCGCTGGAGATCGTCCAGGGGCACTTCGACGGCAATATCTTGAATTGTGGGGCTTTCTGCCCTTTGAGTGCCGCTGGAGATCGTCCAGGGGCACTCAAGCGGCAATAAAGCCCTGAAATCAACTTCACCCCACACAAATCCCGATATGTCAATCATATCACTTCCACGACTTCCATATTTCCGGCTGATATCCAACAGTGGCAGATTTACCATTCCTGACGACAGGAAACTTCAGAACTGATCGATTCTCCAAGTACCTTTACATAGTATGACACACTCAAGGTATGCGTAAAGGTACCAGGTACCTTTACGTTAGAAAACTGCATATAATATGGCGAAGAGGCTGCAATCACGAGGTTGCAGCC
>DJXS01000081.1:3046-3335 GCA_002448395.1 Lachnospiraceae bacterium UBA6998
ACATGACTCTATCTGTTCTTTTGACTATCAGCGGCCAAATCCGTGATCTTCGACGTCAGTCTGTATTGTCCTGTATCACCGTCCTTTTGAACATATCCAAGACAGATCAGCGACCGGAGTACTCTGTGCGTTGTACTTTTGTTGAGACTAAGAGCCCTGGCGACTTCCATAAGTCCTGAAGCTTTCCTTTGGGACAGGAACTCAAGCGCTCCGAATAATCTGTCTGCTACCTGAATCGGATTTTTGTTCTCTGTCTCCAAGGCAGTTTTCCTCCTTCACTGTATCTTTT
>DJXS01000081.1:3412-6629 GCA_002448395.1 Lachnospiraceae bacterium UBA6998
TTTTCTCCCTGCTTACTTCTCAAAGCGGCTGTAGTCCAGATATGCCCCCTTCATAGGGCTTGCCGCGAGCTCGCTGAACAGACGGAGCACGCCGCTCTTATATTTTCTGGGCTTAGGCTGCCATACGGCGCGGCGCTTTGCAAGCTCTGCATCCACTTCTTCCGGCGTCTTTTTCTCGCCTTTAATACCGATAATGTTCAGTTTTCTGGCAAAAACATCGAGTTCGATAAGATCTCCCTCTTCCACCAGTGCGATCGGGCCGCCGGTCTGCGCCTCGGGGCTGCAGTGTCCGATGACAGGGCCGGTAGATGCTCCGGAGAAACGTCCGTCGGTGATCAGGGCGATGCTGCGGCCGAGCTCTTTGTCAGAACTGATTGCTTCGGAAGTATAGAACATCTCAGGCATACCGCTGCCCTGCGGTCCTTCGTATCGAATGAAAACTGCGTCGCCTTTATTGACTTTGTGATGAAGGACTGCATCCAGGCACTCCTCTTCGCTGTCAAACGGGCGGGCATACAGAACGGCCTTGTACATCTCTTTGGGGCAGGCTGTGTGCTTGATGACTGCGCCCTCCGGAGCAAGGTTGCCCTTGAGGACCGCGATGCTGCCGACTGTTCCTATTGCATTATCGTAAGGCTTAATGATGTCTTCCTTAGTAAGGCTGATCCCGTACTTTTTATTCGCCTCTTCGAGCCACTTCTGGCATCTCTCGTAAAAGCCGTTCGCCTTGAGCTCATCCAGATTCTCACCCAGTGTTTTACCTGTCACGGTCATAACGTCGAGATGAAGAACATCTCTGATCTCTTCCATGATCGCGGGCACACCACCTGCATAGTAGAAGAATTCTGCAGGCCACTCGCCGGCCGGTCTGAGGTTCAGCAGATAATGCGCGCCCCTGTGTAAGCGGTCGAAAGTATCTCCGTCAATCTCAATGCCAAATTCTCTCGCGATCGCGGGAAGGTGAAGCAAGGTGTTAGTGCTTCCGGAGATTGCCGCATGTACCATGATCGCATTCTCTATAGAATCCATTGTTACGATATCCGAAGGCCGGGTTCCTTCTAAAGCAAGCTCAACGATACGCTTCCCTGCCTTGTACGCATAATCTTTGAGGTCAGGGCTCGTGGCCGGCAAAAGAGCGCTGCCGGGAAGTGCCATTCCTATAGCCTCTGCCATGATCTGCATTGTGGAAGCGGTTCCGATGAAGCTGCATGCTCCGCAGCTCGGGCAGGCATTCATCTTGGCCCATTCGAGCTTATCTTCGCCAATCTCCCCGCGTTCGAACTTTGCGCTGTACATACCAAGCTGCTCAAGTGTCAGCAGCTCAGGACCTGCACTCATTGTTCCACCGGTCACAACGATGGAAGGGATGTTGACTCTCCCCATGCCGATCATGTTGCCGGGCATTCCTTTGTCGCAGCTTGCAATGTATACAGCTCCGTCAAAAGGCGTAGCGTTGGCGTGGATCTCGATCATGTTGGCGATCATCTCCCGGCTTGCCAGAGAGAAATTGATTCCGTCCGTTCCCTGGCTCTCGCCGTCGCAGATATCTGTACAGGCGTAACGCGCGCCGAATCCGCCCGCTTCGAAGATACCTCTTCTCGCCTCTTCCACTAAAATCGGCAGGTGTGCGCTGCCCGGATGGCTGTCGCCTGATGTGCTCTCAATCATGATCTGTGGTTTGGAAAGATCTTCTTTATTCCATCCGCAGCCGATGCGCAGCGGATCCATCTCCGGTGCAAGCTTTCTCATTTTCTGACTGGTCAGTTCCATAATTACCACCGTTTCCTTTCTATAATTCTGGTTCTATTGTAGCGGATATCAACGATATTTTGACCATTATCCGAGGAACAGGGAAATGATCAGTGCTACGATGAAACCGCTCAGACCAACAAGAGTCTCCATGATCGTCCAAGTCTTGAGTGTTGTCGTCTCGTCCATGCCCACCAGAGACTTGACCAGCCAGAAACCGGAGTCGTTAAAGTGGGAGCAGACGGTGGAACCGCCGGCTACTGCTGCAACTACACAAGCCAGATACAAGGGAGAAAGTCCCTGGATCGCAGGCATTGCCGCTACGATACCGGCTGCCATTGTCATCGCCACTGTCGCGCTGCCGACGCAGATCCTTACAAGAGCTGCAACAATAAATGCTACGACTACGATGGGAAGATGTGCCTTGCCGACCGCATTTCCGATCAGATCGCCGATTCCTGAATACTGCAGGACATAGCGGAGAACGCCGCCGCATGCAGTTACAAGAAGGATCAGACCTGTGGGCTCAAGGGACTTGGTCATGATCTTCTCAAGTTCCGGCATTGTGTAGCCATGATTAAGACCCAGAATGATCATTGCAAAGATCGTGGAGATCAGGAGGGCTACAAAAGGCTCACCGAGGAAGTTGAAGATCGGTCTGATCGATTCGGTCGCCGGAAGTACACTGAATACAGATTTCATGATGATCAGTACAAGAGGGATCAGGATAATCCCAACGATTGTGCCAAACTTGGGAAGCTTGGACTCATCAAACTCTTCCTGATTCATTACGTGATCAGGAACGGGGATAAAATACTTCTTGCCGCAGATAGATCCCCAGACAGGACCTGCCACGATCATGGCAAGTGTGCCGCAGAATACGCCGATCAGGATGACCCATCCGAGGTCAACGCCGAGCATTGTAGCCACAAGAACAGGACCGGGTGTAGGAGGGATAAAAGCGTGACCGACCGCAAGTCCTGCCAACAGCGGAATCGTATAATACAGTGCGCTTCTCTGGGTCTTCTTCGCAAGGGAGAATGCAAGAGGGATCAAAATGATCAGACCTGCGTCGAAGAAAACGGGCATTGCTACGACCAGGCCGGTGATGCCCAACGCCCATGCGGCTTTCTCGTCACCGAACTTTTTGACCATTGTGACAGCCAGCGTCTGCGCGCCTCCCGAAGCTTCCAGGATAGCGCCGAACATCGATCCAAGGCCGACTAAGAGCGCTATACCTTTCAGAGTGTTGCCAATACCGTCGTTAACGGCTGTTACAATGTCTGCCAAGGGCATTCCTGCAATGATTCCGATGGAAATCGCGCCAACCAGAATCGCCACCATTGCCTGAACTTTAAATTTGATGATTAATACTAACAGAATAATAAGTCCGATCAGTGCTCCGGCCACAAGCCTTGAGGGATCAAGAACTACACCTTCACTCATTTTATTTCCTCCTCTGTATCGT
>DJXS01000079.1 GCA_002448395.1 Lachnospiraceae bacterium UBA6998
CCTTTTGTTTTATATCCGGGTATCAATTATTTGCTCTTTTCAAGGACGATGTTCATAACACCATACTGCTGAGGCACTGCAAACTCTTCTTTGGGAACGACGTACCCCGCTGCCTTGAGGATGTGAACTGTGTACTTGCCGGGATCCTGCTTGAAGACCGCGCATCCGGTGGCGTCTGTCTTCTGCATCATGCACTGCATATCAGAGCACATCTGCACGAATGCTCCTTCAACAGGAGTTCCTTCAGGATCTGTTACCATGACAATGTAGGCGTCATTGCTGACTTCTGCGGTTTTAATACTTCCATTCTGCCCTGTCTTTACGGCTGCTCCGGAAGAATACAGGATATTACCCATACTTTTTTTCCCGACGGAACCACAACCTGTCAGAACCAATGCTGTCATCGCAACCACAAGTAACAAACTTACTATCTTTTTCATAATTCACCTTCTGTTTTTAATATTTGATCATGCCCGCTGAACTCTTACGTCCTATTCAGCCGCGGGATTTATTATTCACATATTGATATACGTGTTTTAACTGTGTATCCATGGCGGTTTTGGGTTTTTTCAATATTTTGGCAAAAAAACGAAAATGGGTGGGAAAACTAAGTTTCAAATAAGGTTCATATTGAATAATGGCATCATCAACAAGGAACAAGAAAGGAGTTAATCATGAAAAATACAAACTATCTTAAAATAGCAGCAGCGGGCACAGCGGCATTTATGATCTCAGCAGCGACAGGCTTTACGGTATTGGCCGGCGCTTTCGGAACGGGCAGCACATCCTACGCTGCGGAGAATACAGCGGTGGTTTCCGAATACACATCAGCGAATGCTACCCCAGAGGTCTCGGAATACGCGAATGCTACCTCAGAGGTCTCTGGATACACAGCATCTGCGGACAAAGCGGAAGATGCGGCGGCGACCTCATCCCTGAACATGGTGAGCGGAGGAGCGCTCGATACGACAGATATGTTTACGGCGAGAGATCTTGAGCAGACGGCTGACCTGAGCGAAGCACAGAACTATACGATCACGGACGGACAGACCATCGAGATCACCTCAGAGGGCGTTTATGTGATCACAGGAACTGCGGCCAACGCGTCCATCGTGGTAGAGGCCGGCGATGAGGACAAGGTTCAGATCGTTCTCGACGGTGTATCCATTACCAACGACAGCGCTCCCTGCATCTATGTTAAGAGTGCGGACAAGGTATTTGTGACCACGACAGATACTGAGAACACCCTTACAGTGACTGGAACCTTCACCGCTGACGGGGATACCAATACAGATGCAGTCATCTTCAGCAAGGATGACCTGGTGCTGAACGGGACAGGCACACTTACGATCAAGTCCACTGAAAACGGCGTAACCAGTAAGGATGATCTTAAAGTTACCGGAGGCACGATCAATATCACCTGCAGCGCAGATGCCCTGGAAGCTAATGATTCGATCCGAATTGCGGACGGCGTCATTAACATTGATACACAGAAGGATGCGCTTCATGCGGAAAACGATGAAGATGACACAGTAGGATTTATCTATATCTGCGGCGGAACGCTCAATGTCGAATCCGAGGATGATGCGGTTCACGCTACGACGATCGTCCAGATCGATGACGGTGAGCTCAACCTTAAGGCTCATGAAGGCCTCGAGGCGACCTGGATCCAGGTAAACGGTGGCGAGATTAACATCGAGGCCAGCGACGACGGAATCAACGCGGCTTATAAATCCGCCAAAATCACGCCTGCCTTTGAGATCACCGGAGGCTATGTCACGATCGTGATGGGATCAGGCGATACAGACGCGGTTGATTCCAACGCCAACCTGATCCTCACAGGAGGAACGCTTGATATCACTGCACAGAGTGCTTTCGACTATGACGGAACCTGCCAGAAGACGGGATGCACGCTGATCGTCAACGGGACAGAGACAGACACCGTCTCCAACCAGATGATGGGCGGCGGCATGGGAGGCATGCGCCGCAGATGGTAAAACCGATACCCCAGAGGTCTCGGGTAAATTGAGACCCCAGAGGTCTCGGCGCATAATCGGGACCCCAGAGGTCTCGAGAGGAAAGAGAGGAAAAGGGACCCCAGAGGTCCCTTTTCCCATTTGCATTCTTAACTGCGGAACATTATTATTAGAGTACAACTATAAGGAATGCGTGGTGACGAGAATGACCCCTAAGAACAGTGAAGAAGCGATCCGAATGGGGCTGGAGGATATCGAAAGCAAATTCGGAATCAGATTTTCGAGAGTTGAGGACGGAGAAGCGGAGGCGTCAGCCCCGCTTATGTCAAAAGATAGAAATTTCTACAATGTGCCCTACGGAGCTGTTCTGTTCAATCTGGCAGACAATACTGCGGGCATGGCTTATCTGAGCACCGGCGGGAACGGTGTCACCGTGAGCGGGAATGTGAACTACCTGCGAGGAGCAGCCCCGGAGGCTATGGAACTTCGAAGCCGCGCGAAAGTGATCAAACGGGGCAGGAAGCTATGTTTTATCAATGCTGAGGTGGAAGACGACCTGGGAAATCTGCTGTCAACATACAGTTTTGTCTTCTCAAATATCTGAGAAGTTTTCTGTGTGCAATGGACTCATATTGATTTCATCTAGGAGAAATGAGCATGACACTGGCGAGTTACTATTTTAATCAGTTTACAACAGCACAGTACGCGGACTTCTGTATTCGCCTTGTGGTGGCATTTTTGGTCGGCGGTATGGTTGGACTTGAGCGGAGCAAACGTTTCAAGGAAGCCGGCATTCGCACGCACATCATAGTATGTGTCACTGCGGCACTGATTATGCTGGTCTCCAAATACGGTTTTGCGGATTTGAATCAGACTACAGGAATGGAAGTTTTGGGAAGTAAAGGCGCGGATCCCGCCAGAGTCGCCGCGCAGGCTGTCAGCGGTATATCTTTTCTGTGCGCGGGCGTGATCTTCAAGGTGGGCAGCAGCATCAAGGGACTGACTACAGCTGCCGGGATCTGGATGACTGCCGGCATCGGCCTCGCGGTCGGAGCGGGCATGTATGTGGTGGTTGCTTTTACGGCTGTGCTGTTGTGGCTTCTGCAGTACGTGTTCTACAGAATGCCGATCGGCGCGGAATCCTACGACGGCTATCAGCTGAAGTTCATAGTGAAGGACACCGAAAAGTTTGAGGAACTGTTGAGAGAACAGTTCACAAGCTGGGGAGTTCAACTGACAAGCAGCAACATCACTTGGCAGCGGGATGGGGTGACAGAGTTTGAATTTGTCGTGCGAGGAGCCAATGCGATTGAATACAAGGACATTAAGGAATTCGCAAGCAAAATCCCGGAAGTTGTTTCCTTCAGTTACAGTCCGCTGAATGTCATACATTTAATCTGAATCGAGAGAGCCGCAGCTCCTTAAACGGAAGCTGCGGCTCTTTTTTTACATGTGCAGTATATTTTTCCAGCCTTTCAGGCTGACAGGTTCAAATCGCTTCTTGAGTTCTTTGACCGTCTGATCGCGGCCCGCATCCTTGATATGGACATCGCATTCGTCAGTTTCTGTGCCGAAAGTGATGACTTTGGGGGCACCCACATAGCGCTGCAGGTATCCGAGCATTGCGGGTCGGTTAGCTTCCGCCGCATAGATGCGGAGGATCTTTTCCCCTTCCTCACAGTCAAAATAGTCAAAATTTATGCGGCATCTGTCGATCCAGGGCTGCTCCTTTAGCTTTTCGTGGAGACAGTCGATGTTCTCTTCGCGGTCAATGATCAGAATGTACAGGACATCTTTATTGATCGTCGCGTTCGTCCTTACATAGTTGCGATAGGGAGAGGTCCGCTTTTTGTGATAAAGCTTCGCCATGGATATGTAGGCGCTCTTCGAGAGAGCCAGATCAGGGACCGGCTCGTCCTCGACCTCTGGGGTAGGGGTGTGATGGGTGTGATGGTGAGTGTCGCGGACTTCCTCCAGGATCAGGTCTTTGTAGTCCTTGAAGTAGATGACAAGAAGGTTGTCCTGTACGGTGTTGACAAAAAAGGGAATCCCCTCAGTGTGCAGAAAATCCGTGATGTGGCTGACCAGGGCGGGCTCTATTTTGACAGTGCGGACGTATTTCATTGTATGGAGGTCATAGAGAACGGCGCCGTCCATTGCAATGATGGGGAGACGTAGGTCGACACCGGACAGGATCTCACGAACAGTAGCAGGAGTCTGCTTGGTAGAGACTGAGAAGCGCATGCCGTCATGGAGAAAACGGTTGAGTTCAACCTTTGTGAAGCGGCTGAGTTCCCGGTCCTCCCTGAAAAGGACGTGATCGATGCCTGACACAAACAGCGTTTCGCGGTCCCGGACTCTCGGAAAGTGAACAGAGTTGACAAAGATCGCCACGCCTACGCCGATGATCGTCTCGAGGGTACGGTAGAAGACGTGGATGTAGGGGTTCGCGTCCTCAATGTGGTATACCGCTATGCCCAAAAAGACAACAGCGGCGAAGAGAGCATACTGCGAGATGTTCAGCAGAACGGTGGAGTAGATCACCAGACCCGTGAAGATTCCGAGCAGGATATAAAAGATCACAGTGGTGCGGAAGTCGCCGCCCTCGGGCAGGAGTTCCAGAAACAGGATTGCCGCACCCCAGAAGGCGCCGACCAGTGTGCCTATGATGCGGTCCTTGCCCTCTCTGAGCATGTTGGAGGAGTAGGGCTGCACGCACTGCAGGGCGGCGATGATCGAGTAGAAGGGCTCGCCGCGCATGCCGCGAAGGACGTAGACGACCATACAGAGCCAGACGGAGATGACAGAGCGGACGATACGCTGACCGGGCGGCTGGATCCGGATCCGGGATGCCTGAGGGATGACAGAACTAAATTTACTGGATTGAGAAAAAGGTCTTTCTGACATAGTTTATTCTCCGTTTTTTGGAAGGGAGCACTGGGGAACAGCCTCCCGTTGTGGCGGAAGAAACGTGATTCCTGTATAATGAAGAGTAGTTATGAAATAGTTCATTTGTATGCATTTAATTATATCAGTTCTGACAGTAAGAAGAAAGCGCGGACAAAATGGCAACTATGATACTGAAAATGACAGCAGTTGTTGTCCTATATTTGATCATTACTGCGGCCGTATGGAAATTCCAGTCCCGGTATGTACAGACATGGGGATCACGGATTGGAATCGGTCTCATCTACGGGGCTGCCGCTATCGCTGCGACGCATTTCGGGATCAATGAAAAAGATATGATATTAAATGTCAGGGATATCGGCCCCCTTGCGGCGGGTCTCTTTTTTGACCCCTTTGCAGGAATCATAGCGGGAGTGCTCGCCGGAGCTGAGCGATTTTACGCAGGTATGATTCTGGGAATGGCAAGTTTTTCGACTGTTGCCTGCAGCCTGACAACAATGCTTGCAGGAATCTTTGGCGCGCTTATGAGAGTCTTTTTTTACAGAGGGAAAAGGGCGCCGGCAGGACAGTCCTTCTTTATAGGCGCCGTAATGGAAGACTTTCACATGTACGCGGTCCTTCTGACACACAGGGATAATATGAACAGGGCCTATGAAGTGGTCAGGAACTGCGCTGTTCCGATGATCCTTTTCGGAGGCTTGGGGCTTATGGCCTGTTCGACTGTTATTTGTCTGGTGTCCGGGGAGGACAGGAAGAGAGTGTCCATTTTTGATCGGGAAAGGACGCCGATCGCCAGACGATTTGCGCGAAGACTCCTTGCAGTCACTTTTGCGATTTTCGTTATCAACCATGTAATGGACTATAATTTCCAGGAGAGAAACGCACTTCAGGATGCAGAGGCCTACCTTCAGTACATGGGGGATGAATTCAAGAGATTTTACGATGAACAAGGCAGAGATATGGAGAAAACAGCGGAATATCTGCCTTATATCAGCATTGGCAGCTCTGATACCATTATGTACCTCATTTTCAATGAAGAAGGGGATGAAGTGGGGGGAATGTACGATGATGAAGACGGCCCGCTGGATATCGATGGCGATGGCCTGCAAAAAATAAAGGATAACCTGGGCGAGGGCGTCTTCATATGGAAGTCTCCGTTTGAGGATGAAGACGACATGGCATGCGTGTCATTTGTGCTGGACAAACCGAAGAACCTGTATATGGTGCTCGCAATGTCGTATGAAGCGATGATGCAGTCCCAAAGCAATAAGATTTATGAGATCTTCCTGTCAGATGTACTGCTGTTTTCGGCGCTTTTTATGCTGATCGTAGTACTGGTGGAAACCCTGGTGTGCCGGAATCTGAAATCCGTAAATAACTCTTTGCAAAAGATAATCAGAGGCAATCTGGATGAGGTGGTCACGGTGCGCGAATCCGTGGAGTTTTCCCTTCTTTCGGATGACATTAACCAAACGGTGACGACGCTTAAGGGGTATATCAACGAAGCCGAGAGACGAATGGAGGAGGAACTGAAACTTGCGACCTTCATTCAGGAATCAGCGCTGCCGCATGTATTTACATCCTCCAGAAAGGATTTTGAGATTTACGCTCTCATGAAACCGGCCAGGTATGTCGGCGGTGATTTCTATGATTTCTTCTTTACGGATACCAATAAACTGGCGCTGGTCATTGCCGATGTTTCGGGGAAAGGAATTCCGGCCGCGCTGTTCATGATGCGCGCCAAGACGGCGATCTCAAACGCTGCCCGTATGGGCAAGTCTCCCTCTGAGACACTTTATGAAGTTAACAATTCTCTCTGCGAAGGCAACGAAGCGGAGATGTTTGTTACAGCGTGGGTGGGCATCATAGATCTTGAATCAGGACTTATGAATTGCGCTAACGCGGGCCATGAATTCCCTGTGTTCTGTCATGCGGGCGGCGAATATGAGCTTATAAAAGACGTTCACGGACTGGTTCTCGGCGCTATGGAAAATGTGCCCATGAAAGAGTACACGCTGCAGATGAACCCGGGTGACAGACTATTCGTCTACACGGACGGCGTGCCGGAGGCGATAGACAGGGACGAGAAAGCATATGGAACAGGGCGTCTGGTTGATAAACTGAACGAGCTCAAGGAGGAGCCGCAGAAAGAGACTCTCGAAAAAGTACACCATGATATTGTGAAGTTTGTGAAGGAAGCGGAGCAGTTCGACGACATCACGATGCTGGGATTCACCTACATAGGAGGAGAGACGGACGCCGGGTGACTTACGAATACATTAACGGAGCCCTGCCGGGATTTGCCGGCAGGGCTCTTGCTATAAGTATGGCTCTTCATGGTGATATACAGTCTTGGGTTACTGAACGGTATCCTCCACGTTCTGATCGCTGCCAAAGACGAGTTCGGGACTCTCTGCAGGGGGAAACTCGTTCTTAATTTCTTCTGCAGCCTGGGCCTTGGCCTCTGCTGCCTTGGCGGCCATTTCATCGCGCTGTGCCTGGGCTTCGAACTGGGCTTGTGCCTGCGCCTGCGCAAGTGCCGCCGCTTCTCTGCGCGCCTGTTCAAGAGCCTGAGCCTGGGCAGCTTCGGCTGCCTTGCGGGCCTGCTCTTCCTGTCTTGCCTTCTCCTCAGCCTCTATGCGGGCTTGTTCCGCTCTCTCTGCGGCAGCAGCTTTCTCGGCTTCCATCTTTTTCTCACGCCTTCCTGCGAGCAGGATACAGATCCAGGTTACCAGCATGCTGAAGAGGCAGGCGCATCCGCAGATGAGAAGGATCCAGCTGGAGAAACCTGCGACGATTCCTGTGATGGCCGTGATCTTTGAGAGAACGCAGAAAGCACCGGCAATGCTGGCGATAGAAATGACAAGATTGAGGATCCAGACGGGATAGTCCAGGACTTTCATCTGAACAGTTCCCTGAAGGACCAGGACACCGAGGATCAGAGATACCAGTCCTGTATAGATTTCAAAATTGGCAGTCACATCATTTATGCGGATCAGGCCGATCAGTCCCATCAGGACCAGCAGCGTTCCGAGCGCAAATCCGTAGCGGTCGATCCGCCTGTAGTCGCCCGCAAGGAAGAAGGAAGCGATGGACGCGACGCCGATGGCCACTATGCCGCCGCACAGAATCTGGCAGAGTGTGATGAGCGCCACTGATTTGCTGAACAGGAGCAGATAGCCAAGCGCTATGGCGACTGCTGCGAGAAGAATCTGTGTGATTACACTGCTTTTACTGGTTGAAGCTTTCATGATCATAATCCCCCTGAATATGAAAAGGTCAAAATATCAATTAATAACAGTTTACCACTCTAAAAGATAAAAGGAGATATATTTTGACGAGTTTTATGTATAATAGTTGATAGGAAATTACGTGTTTAATAGTATGCAGGGGATTTACCGCTCCGGCGTCTTCGCGCTGACAGGAAGGAGAGAGGCGGTGGAGAGAAGTCTATGGAAACGGGTTCTGATCGGAATTACGTTACCTGCCATATTTATCCTGCTGTGCATCTATGAGTACCAGGGCGGCAGCGGAATGGAGTGCATGTTTTACCGATACACAGGGCTGTACTGTCCGGGCTGCGGATCGGGCAGAGCAGTCAGTGCGCTGTTCCATGGCCGTTTCGCGGAGGCAGTGTCTTACAATATTCTGCTTCCGATCCTCGGGATCCCATGCTTGATTGTGCTCGCTCACGAATATCTGCGTATCGTGTTCCCGGGGATGGAACTCAGACCGATCCGCATATCCCAGAGAACTGCGGTGATATTGACGGCGGTCATTGTTGTGTTCTGGATCCTCAGGAATGTGTCGGCGTTCGATATTTTGGCACCTTGATGCGGTACGGGATATGCCGTAGGGAACTGTGTGAAGTGCAGGATTTGGTGCGAGAAATCCATCCTCTGGGGTGGGGTAAAATGTAAATCCATCCTCTGGGGTGGGGTAAAAAAGATAAGAGGGAGGCTGATATTATGAAAATTTGTCCTTATTGCCACAATGAAAATGAGAACAGCAATAAGTTCTGCAATTTCTGCGGGGCACCGTTTGAAAATGATGCGGCGAAGGAGGAGAATAACGCGGTCGAAAGTGTGCCGGAGTACGAACCGAATGATTATCAGCCGCAGGACAACTCTGTGCCGGCACAGGAGAGCGAGGTTCCTGTCTACAACAACTATGATCTTGGAGCGAATAATGGGACTGTGACGCCGATACCGATCGGCGGGTATGTTGCCTGGAGTATTTTCGTGATTCTGTTTTGTACGATTCCGGGCATTGCGGCACTCTTTTATGTGCTGAGGATCAACCGGGCCACGACGCCGGAAGAGCAGTTAAAGACATTGGATACAGCGAAGAAGATTCTTATAGTCGGCACAGTGCTTGCCGTTATTAATCTCGTGAGTACTATTGCGTCGAATATGTGAGTTAGAGGATGAACCCCCGGGCGCTGCTGCACCCGGGGATTTTCGAGAGAACGGGACCTCTGGGGTGGTTTGTTCAGGGAGAATGGGAGAGAACGGGACCTCTGGGGTATCATTTATTAAGGAGGCAGAATATGGCTTTGAAGGATTTTTGGAAGAATAATCCGGTCAAAAACGGAAGCGGACCCGGTAACGGCTCCGATGCAGGCGGGCAGAAACCCGACAAGGATAAAATGGCGAAAATGCTGAGCGCTATTTTGATCCCTGTAGTAGTGGTGCTTGTCCTTGTCAGAGTAGTGGCAGGGTCCTTCTATACCCTTTCGGAGACGGAAAGCGCTGTTGTAACGACTCTGGGGCAGGCAACGGTCAATAACAATAAGGGCTTGCAGTTCAAAATCCCCTTCATACAGGATGTGACCAAGATCAACACCACAGTGCGCAGCTTTGAGGTCGGCTATGTGGAGACCAGCGACGGGAGCTACCGAAACGTGGAGAGCGAGTCCACAATGATCACGTCGGACATGAATTTTGTGGATATTGACTTTTATGTGACTTATCAGGTCACGGACCCGCTGCAGTATATGTATGCCTCAGAGGTACCGGAGCTGATCCTTAAGAATCTGGTACAAAGCACCATCCGAGGAACTGTCAGTGCATATACGGTGGATTCCGCACTGACCACGGGCAAGTCAGAAATCCAGCAGAACATCAAAAACATAGTGATGGACGAACTGGAACAACAGAATATTGGCCTGTCATTGATCGATATTTCGATCCAGGACGTCGAACCGCCCACAGATCAGATCAAAGAAGCGTTCTCTGAGGTAGAGAATGCGAGACAGAATAAGGAATCTGCTTTGAACGAGGCCAACCAGTACCGAAACGAGCAGCTTCCTGCAGCAGAGGCCAAGGCAGATAAGATCATACAAAAGGCAGAGGCACAGAAGACTGCACGCATCAACGAGGCGAACGGTCAAGCGGCTCGCTTTAACAGCGAGTACAGCGAGTACATCAAATATCCGCTGATCACCAAGCAGCGTATGTTTTATGAGGCTATGGAGGAGATTCTTCCCAGTGTCAAGATCATCATCAACAATGATGAGGCGGGGACTACACAGCGGATGTATTTGGGTGATCTGGATGGGACTTTTGATTCGGCCTCGGCCTCGACCTCTGGGGTCAGGGGTTCCGCTTCCTCAGATCAGTTGGGAGGTGAGCAGTGATGAAGAAGCACATAGGAAAAATATTGGCTGCACTGATTGTCATCTACCTTCTTGTTAACATGGCGGCGGTCATCACTTATCCCAACCAATACAAGGTCATTAAGACCATGGGCAAAATATCGAGAGTAACCACGGAACCCGGCTTTTCTCTTAGGATTCCTCTGATTCAAAGCGAGACCACGATTTCCAAGGCACGGCAGCTTTACGACATCGCGCCCACCGAGATTTATACTTCTGATAAGAAAAAGATGGAAGTCGATGCTTATATCATTTGGCATGTAACAGATCCTATAAAATTCACGCAGACTCTGAATTCATCCACGGCGGGTGCTGAAAGCAAAATAAGCGCCATGGTTTACGGCGCACTGAAGGCCACTGTTTCCAGCACATCCCAGGAGGAACTGATCGCGTCGAGGGACGCAGCTTTAGATAAGACGGAGGAGGATGATGCACTGGATGTGGAAGTTCAGGACATCACCTCTGAGGACCTCAAAGAGGAGACCGGGACAAACACTGAGAGCTCTGAGGCTGGTTCAACTGGTGAAGCTGGTACAGCCGGAACGGGAACGGATTCGCAAGAGCAGCCGAAAGAGACAGAAGACGGCATGACGGTCATCGATGAGAACACCCGGGTTATCTCTCTTTCGAACAAGATACTCGAACAGTTAAACAAGGATTATAATCCGGAACAGTACGGAATTGAAATCCAGATGGTCAAAATCAAGAAACTTGATCTTCCGGATGAAAACAAGGATGCTGTATACAACCGCATGATCACCGAGCGCAAAAATATTGCTGCCGCTTACAAAGCTCAGGGCGAGTCTGAGGCTCAAAAGATCCGCAACACCACCGACAGGGAGACAGCAGTTATGCTTTCAGAAGCGGAAGCTACAGCTAGCAGACTTGAGGCAGAAGGTGAGGCTGAATACATGCGAATCCTTTCCGATGCTTACAATGATCCTGACAAAGCGGAGTATTATCTCTTCGTGCGCCAGCTGGACGCTGCAAAAAAGAGCCTTGAAAACGGGAACACTACACTCTTCCTTGACAGCGATTCGCCGCTTGCGAGCGTTTTCGAGCAGTCAGAATAGTGGAGCACTTGCGAGCGTTTTCGAGCAGTCAGAATAGTGGAGCAGGACCTCTGAGTGGAGCAGGACCTCTGGGGCAGGGAGCAGGACCTCCAGGAGCACAGGAGCACAGGAGCAGGACCTCTGGGGTATGAGAAGTGGGGTATGAGAAGTGGGGTATGAGAAGGGTACGGCCGGAGCAGGACCTCTGGGGTACGAGAAGAGTGGGCAATATTTTGACACGAGGAGAAACTTGGCATGGCCAAAATATACTTTATTTCTGATCTTCATTTTGGGCATAAGGATGTGATCGCGTTTGACCGCAGGCCGTTCAAAGACGTGGAAGAGATGGAAGCAGAGCTGATTCGCAAGTGGAATGCCAAGGTTTCGCGTGACGACCATGTATTTGTAATTGGAGATATGTTTGGAGGAGTTACAACGGCACATGCCGGCGAGATCGTGCAATCGTTGAACGGCAAAATACATCTTATTCGCGGCAACCATGACCCCAGAGGTCAGATTTTTGAGAGCCTGTTTGAGGATGTTGCTGCGTACAGAGAGATTCAAGTGCAGGTACGCGGTGTGAGGCAAAGAGTCATCATGCGGCACAGACTCCTCCCATTTTTCAGAGGACATGATGAGGGCGCTGTCATGCTTTATGGGCATACGCACAACTCAATTGTTGCCCGGGGCGAGGACCAATGCATTCGCTTCGTGAATTGGCTCGGCATCCCATTTCATGCGTTCAACGTAGGAGCCTGCCGCTTGGACTATGAGCCCAAAACCCTCGAGGAGATACTTGAGAAAGCGGGAGAGATCAAGCAGGCAAAATAGTGAGATTACTGATAATTAATTAAAAGGCGCAGGCGAATGAAGCCTGCGCTTTTTCCCTTAATTGCCTAAAATGTTGTATTATACAACTAAGCTATAAATAAATCGTAGGGAAAATAGAAGGAGGAGATATGAATACGGTCATTAGTGAAGGAGATAAATCTTACCCCAGAGAATCATCTGTATATACTTGGGGACATGATTGACCGAGGGCAGGACGGTATTCGGATTCTGCAAGATGTCTCTTCGCGCCCTAATGTCACATGCTTGCTTGGAAACCACGAGTACATGATGTGGAACTATGTTAGTTGTCACATCTTTAAAGACCTTAACTGGCTGAATCCTTCCAATGGCGGAATGCAGACTCTCTCCGAATATCGAAAACTCATGCCTGCCGACAGAGCATCTGTCAAAAAATATCTTGCTGAGCTTTTTCTCCAAATAGAGCTGACAGTGGAAGGCACGACATTTCTGCTATCTCATTCATCCTTCCTTTCCGGTTACGGTACTGTAAAATGGCGAGACAAGTCGATCACCGCAGCAGATGTCTCAAATGTGGTCTGGTATTCTCCGTGGAGATCTTTTGAACATATGGAACCCCAGAACATATGGAACCCCAGAGGTATCGTACTGAGAACATACGGAACCCCAGAGGTATCGTACTGATAATAGATACCATATCATTGGGCATGTGCCTGTCATGATGATTGACGACAGGTATTGGCAGGATAATTGCATGCCTGAAATGCCGGCTTTTTACCAAGATCCATTGAATTGGATTATCAATATAGACCTAGGCTGCGCAATGATTCCGATCATTAAGGCTAATCCCGACAGATTTGAAGATTCCTTCAAGAAAGTGCCGTCACTCTGCGTCCTGAATCTGGAAAACTTCGCAAAAGGAATAGAGCTTGTGGCAACTTATATCCGGGGAATAGTGTGATGTTGCCAGAGACTGCGACCTCTGCAGAGACTCAGAGACTCAGAGACTGCGACCTCTGGGGTGGGGGAGCTGGGTGGGGTAGCTTGAGCGAAGTCCAGGCGACAGATTGTATCGCAGGTATTGCCGACCAGTTCAGACTGCCAGCGCCAATGCCTTCCTGATCACGCCATACGAGATCCCGGTTATCCTGCTGGCCTGCTTCATAGAGATATGGGCCATCCGCATATTGCATAGTACATTGTCCCTCTGAGTGATATCAAGTGATTGAAATTCCGCCACATTGCGGCATCCGGATAGCCGCTGCATGATGCTTATCGCGATTTCATCGGTAAGCCGCGGTATTTCCTCCTCAATATCAAGGCACAGATCGTTATTATCTGCACAATTAAATTTTATAAAGTCGTTTTTGCTGGTCTCTGACAAAATTAGCTCACTGTCGATCAGATCATTGTCAAAATATCCTCGGAAGCTGCTGTATTTGTACTTCCTCGGATGATTGCAGATTGCGGCCTTTACTGGATTTTGATGAATATATCTAGTCACGATCAGGAGCTGCGACCGGTTGTTGATGGGCCTGCTTTTGAAACGAGCCTGGAACAGACTCCCGACACGCTGGTATTTTTTGTTATACCAGTACACAAAACTAGGTATTATTCGCTGAAAGATTCTTGGCAACGGAATTTCGCCGGGCTTGATGAGCAGATGGATATGATTTGACATCAGACAATAGGCAATGATTTTGTAACCACAAATGGGCTGATATTTCCTAAGAATTGACAAAAACGTCTCATAGTCTTCGCTATCCTCGAAAATACGCTGTTTATTAATTCCGCGATAAACCACATGATAAATACCTAAATTGCTGGAAAGACGAGGGCGTGTCGGCATAAAGAAATGACCTCCTGATGTGATTGAAAGAATGCGTCACCTTAGTCATTATGGGCTGGCACTTGAAAAAAGCAATTGTCTGCTGGCCTTACACTTCGGCGACACCGGTTTGATTTGATAGAGACTTGAGAAGCGCCAAAACAGAGGCACTTGATCAGTTGACTAAATGGTAGCACAGGCAATTCGGGTATTCAAGTTTGGATATGACCTCTGGGGTGGATAGGGTGGATATGACCTCTGGGGTGGAGGTGGATATGACCTCTGGGTGGATATGGGTGGATATGACCTCTGGGGTAGAGGGAAGAAATAAAGAAATACGACCTCTGGGGTTCATACCTGTGTCTGTGACTTCACAAACAGGAGGAGAACATGGATATAGACGAATTAATAGAAAAGCCGTATTGGATTGTAGACATTCTTCCGGAGCAGGTTGCGAAAAATTCAGATGGCCAATATTTTGCCATCGAACAGTATTATCTGAGCGAACCCCAGAACTCGGAATTGCGTAAAAAGTATGCCGGTTTGATCCTGAAACTAAACTGTTACCATGACATTTATGTCTTGAATGATTTTGCTGAGGATTCCGAATGCGGAGAGCTAAATCCCGATCCCAATAAACTCGTGAGTTATACTGTGGGAGAATATGCAAAAAATAGCGTGCGCTTTTTTATCAGGAATGAGAACACACTGATAGTATCAAATATTGATGATACATATCTGACGATTTATAACCCTTCGGAACGCGCTCTTGCATTAATACGCAGACTGGCGGCCGCAGAGGGGCTGTATGTTTGGAGGCCTGTGGAAACTTGATCGCGACCTCTGGGGGAGGGTGATTGTGTGGCAGTAATTATGATCAGAATATGTAATCAGAAAGTAAATCAGACGTGATATATAAGGGATAGTGAGACCTCTGAGGTCTCTCACACAAAAATAATAGCCATGAGACCCCAGAGGTCTCAGAGGTCCATAGGTCTCAGAGGTCATGAGACCCCAGAGGTCTCCCACAAAAGGAGTAATCATGGATTATATCAAACAGCATCGCAACCAGATTTACTTGGGTGTGACCATAATAGCCGTACTGCTTGCCATAGTGCTTAGCCTGGACTACAAAATCCGAAGGGACGCTGAGCAGAACGAAACAGCTGTCACCGCTACGACCATAAAGGAAAAAGAGAAGAAGGACAGAGTGGTGATCTCCGTCAGCACCGACACCATCCAGGATGGGCTGGCAAATATGGGCTTTCTGATCACGCAGGAGTACTATTTTACCCAGGTGGAGAAATATACGAAGGAGAAGACTTTCTTGAAGTTCATCACCTCATCCTCAGAGTTCATGTACAGCTACGACGGAGCTGTTATGGCGGGCATAGATTTTGGGAAGATCAAGATCAAGACTGATGAAGACCGCAAGATCATTGCAGTCGAAATGCCGGACTCCGAGATTCAGACAGTCACGATCGACAAAGACACTTTCAAGATTTACTCAGAAAAGGATTCTCTGTGGAATCCGCTCAAACTGGAAGATTACAATATTTCGCTCGTTGAGTTTGAAAATGCAGCCAAAGATAAAGCCATCGCAAGCGGCATTCTTGAGCGTTCAGATGAGCAGGCCCGGAAGCTCGTGCGTGAGTTCATTATCAGCCTTCCGAACACAAGTGAATACACAATTTCATTCACAGACTAAGGGGTGAGTGCTATGAAAAATGCTTTGAATTATCAGAAGCTCATGATTGTTGCGCTGTTGATCCTTTTTGCTGTTATATCCATTACCAAAATAGCGCCCGCCGCCGCGGATCCGGCCAATCACAAACATTCTATAGAACAGACGGAAGAGAAAATCACGTCAGTCATGACTCTTTCGGGCGGGGCTGCCGCCACATCTGCCACACTTTCCCTACTGCCGGGCGACATGTGCACGCCTCTGGCAGAGCAGCTGGCTGAGTTGGCAAAATATTTTCTCCTGATCCTCAGCGCCCTTTACCTCGAAAAATTCCTGATAAGCCTGTCAGGCTATATTTCATTTATGATTCTGATTCCGCTGGCCTGCTTTATTGTATGCGTCGCTGTGATGACCGGGAAACAAAATCTTACCCGAACTGCTGCCAAAATAGCGCTTATCGGCATAATCATCTTTGGAATAGTTCCTGCAAGTGTTAAACTTTCAGATATGGTGTACCAGACACAGGCCTCAAAGGTCAACGACGCAATTGATGATTATAACAACCTTGAAATCGAGGGCGATGGTGAAAGCGGGCTTTTCAACGAGTTCAACACTATCACGAATGAAACGATCGAGAACGTGTCATCATTCATGGACAACCTTCTTGAGTCCCTTGCCGTTATGATCGTGACATCGTGTGTGATCCCGCTTCTTGTCTTTTTCTTCCTGGTGTGGCTGGTAAAGGTTGTCTTTTCTGCCAATATTTTGGTGCTCGATACGACCTCGCTGGAAGCTCTGACCAAGAGACCCTGACCAAGAGACCTCTGGGGTGACCAAGAGACCTCGACCAAGAGACCTCTGGGGTAGCATGTTAAACAGAACGGAGATTGTCATATGCCTGATTATAAAACAATTGATCAATTACCTTTAGAATTAAACATCAGGGATCTGGGAGGGCTTGAGACCAAGGACGGAAGACATGTCAAAAGAGGGATGCTCTTCAGAAGTTCTGCATTGGCATTTTTTGACGAGGAAGAATTGAAGCCGGTGCGAAATCTGGGGATTAGAACTATTTTGGATTTCAGGGCGTTGAAGGGGATTCAGAAAGATCCGGATCCTGAACTTGAGGGAGCGGCATACTATAACAAATGCGCTGCGTTTCAAAACTTTTTGGACGATCTGAACTCGCCAGGAGAGCTTGCAAGTCTGATTTTTGACGAAGAGCAATCAGGAAATGCTGTGGATGTGCTGGTTTCCAGCTACACTGCATCCCTTGCTTTTTCTAATGAATCATACAAGTTTATGTTTGACTGCCTGTTGGCAGGTGAAGCCCCGATGCTGTTTCATTGCACCAACGGTAAGGACAGGACAGGGGTGGCCGCCATGTTGATCCTGCTGGCTTTGGGGATTCCGGAAGAAGTCGTGAAAGAGGATTACATGCAGAGCAACATCTGCAGGCAGCCTGACATTGATGAGCTTATGGAGAGGTTCAAAATAATCACCGGAAGACTTGAGAATGCTAGATCCTTCTTCACAATGGTCGGGGGCGTCCTGCCTCATTCAGCGGACATGGTGATATCGGAAATCTTGGAGCGCTACGGCACTTTCGAGAATTACATGGAGCAGGAGTATGGGGTTGACAGAGAGCTTTTGAAGAAATTCAGAGATATGTATCTGGAATAACGCAGACACTTGACCCCAGACACTTGACCCCAGACACTTGACCCCAGAGGTCTTATCAGGTATCAGGTGAGGGACTATTGAAACACATGACCCCAGAGGTCTAGAGGTCATATCAGGTGAGGGACTATTATGCTGGAAACGGAAAGGCTTGTTTTGCGCCGGAGGGAAAACAGCGATGCAGGAAATTTATACGAATACACCAAAGACCCTGATGTCGGACCGTGGAAAACGGACAGTGCGCAGGTGCCTGCCTTCCAAGTGCTTACCTTCGGCAATCCGGAAGCAGATACACTGCTGATTCAGATGGTTGATGATCATGATCTTGAAGTGATCGAGAGCGAAGTCTCTTATATCGGGAAATTGTCCGGCGGACAATGTTTTGACCTGAAGGCGGTCAGGGTAAAGAACTGGAACAACGACCTGTCACCGTGGCCGGCTCCGGCGGTTTTCGGAGATGAGGGATTTGGAGGCGGCGCGCAGGGAGTTCTGGACTTTGTCATGGGCAAAATAGTGCCGACCCCAGAGGTCATTAAATCGCGAGGGATAAAGCGAATCTTCATCGGCGGGTACTCCCTTGCTGCGCTGTTCGCGCTCTGGGCAGGCTATCAGACAGATATTTTTGACGGCATTGCAGCGGCTTCGCCGTCGGTCTGGTTCCCGGACTTTACAGAATATATGCGGGAAAACGAAATTCACGCGGATGCAGTATACCTTAGCCTTGGCGATCGTGAGGAACGAACGAGAAACCCGGTCATGTCCCAGGTTGGAAAAGCGATCCGGGAGGCACATAATCTGCTTACGGCCTCCCGGATCGAGTGCGAACTGGAATGGAATAAGGGAAACCATTTTAAGGAGCCGGACCTTCGGACGGCGAAAGCTTTTGCATGGCTCATGAACCGCTGATAAGCTACCCCAGAGGTCAGTTTCGGAACTGACAAGCTACCCCAGAGGTCGGTTTCGGACAAGCCACCCCAGAGGTCGGTTAATAACCCAGAGGTCGGTTAATAAAATCAACGGCGCTCAAAAGCCTGCGGGCTGATTTCTACCTTCGGCCCATGGATCAGTCCGTCCTCAGTTAGAAGGTCGCATCCGCCGAAGGCCCACGCATAAATCTTCTCGAGTCCTGCGCCGCAGACAACTCTGCGCAGATTCCTGCAGTCCTTAAATGCAAATGGCGGGATGATCCTTAGCTGATCGGGCAGAACAATTTCTTCAATTCCACATCTGACGAAGGTGTAGCCCCATAGTGTTTTCAATTGCTCCGGCAGCTTCAGCTGCCGGAGATTTATGCATCCGTCAAACAGAAATTCCCCCATATCTGTCACAGAATCCGGGATCTGAATAGAAGTGATCTCGTCGTGCCCGCGAAATACTTTGTCATTCAGGATCGTAAAGATTTTGTCATCCGGTATGATGACTTCTGCTTCATCTCCCTCATAACCCGTAAGGCAAAAAGTGCCGTCTTCAACGCGTCTGTAGTAAAACTCCTGCATGTGTATATCTCCTTAAAGTGTTTTCACTTAATAGAATGCCATAAAACGATTATACTGCAACTGCGAAATTGTAATAAGTACATAGCAATCGCGGTCCAGCTTCGGCTGCTTCAGCTTCGACCTCTGGGGTAGTTTGTGGTCAGCCCAGCCCCGACTTCGCCCAGCCCCAGCCCCGACCTCTGGGGTAGCTTGTCAATCAAACATAACATTGGACCTGCCCAAATGTTCTGTTTGGTTGGTGGACGTGGTCCCTCCATCGCGATATGATTTTGTTAAGAATAATTGCGGAGGTGGGATTATTGTGAGAAAATATTATTTAGATAACATCAGATGGATCACGGTAGTGATCGTAGTTTTATATCATGTGATCTATATGTATAACGCGGAAGGGATTCCGGGGGTGTGCGGTAAGATCACAGATCTTGAAGTTCAGTATTTTGACGTGTTTCAGTACATCGTGTACCCCTGGTTCATGATGCTGCTTTTCATGGTTTCCGGGATCAGCTCGCGGCTCTATCTGGATAATCATTCCCACAGGGAATTCATCAGCAGCAGGACGACGAAGCTCCTGGTGCCTTCCACGATCGGACTGTTTGCTTTCCAGTTCCTGCAGGGATATGTCAATGTTGCTCTTGGAGGCGTCGTCTTCAAAGACCCCGGTATACCCCTGATTGCGAAGGTGCTGATCTGTATCGCAAGCGGAAGCGGAGTGCTCTGGTACATTCATCTACTGTGGCTGTTCTCTATGCTGCTTGTGCTTGTGAGGAGAATCGACAGGGACAGGCTTTGGAACGCCTGCGGAAAGGCTGGCTTCCCGGTGCTTGCCGTGCTCGCTCTTCCGACCTATGGGGCGGCGCAAATCCTCAATACGCCGATTGTCAGTGTCTACCGATTCGGGCTGTATTTCTTTGTTTTTCTGCTGGGCTATTTTGTCCTGTCCCATGACGAGGTGATCGAGGTCCTGGAGAGGTGGTTTCCGCTGCTGGCGGTGACCTCTGGGGTACTGGGAGCAGCGTTCTGCGCGCGATATTTTGGCGAAGTTTATGCGGACAATCCGGTATATCGCTCCGTGCTGTTCGTCACATACGGATATTTTGCCTGCCTGGCGATCTTAGGCGGCATGTCAAAATATTGCGACTTCAGCAACAGTTTCACCCGCTGGATGAGCAAGAGGAGTTTCGGTTTGTATGTGTTTCACTATCTGGGGATCTCTTCGGTGGCACTATTTGTGGGCAGGCGAGGAATCCTTCCCGCACCTGCGGTGTATCTCTTAAGTCTGATTGCAGGGGTCGCGGGCGGATATCTCCTGAATGAGATCATTTCAAGGATACCGGGTTACAGATGGGCGGTGCTGGGTATCAAAGAGGAGAAGAAAAATGTTCAAGGATAATCTCGTTCAAATGCGGAAGATGAAACAGATGACCCAGGAAGATGTCGCGGAAAAGGTCGGCGTGACAAGACAGGCAGTGGCGAAATGGGAAGCGGGCGAGACTATTCCGGATCTGGAAAAATGCAGATGCCTTGCGGAATTGTTCGGCGTTTCCCTGGATGATCTGGCCAATTTCGAACCAAAGGACAACTTGGGGCTTAGTGTGCCGCCCAAAGGCAAGCACTTATTCGGGGTGGTGACAGTCGGAGATAAGGGACAGATCGTGATTCCGGCAAAGGCGAGAAAGACGTTTGGCATAGCCGCAGGCGATCAGCTGGTCGTGCTTGGCGACGAAGCTCAAGGGATGGCGATCATCAAAGCGGAGAACTTTCTCTCGATCGCGGAAGCAGTCAAAAAACTGCAGCAAGCCACCCCAGAGGTCTAAGTTACCCCGGCACCCCAGCAACCTACCCCACCAGCAACCTACCCCAGAGGTCTAAGCGGTCTAAGCTGCCCAGCACCCTGGCAACCTACCCCAGAGGTCTAAGTTGGCAACCTACCCCAGAGGTCTAAGTTGGCAACCTACCCCAGAGGTCTAAGTCATGAATGAAGTAAATAAAACCCTTTTCATCCCTTTATATGGAAAATCGACTGTAAGCAAACAGCATATCATTCTAAGCGATCCGGATGCCGAGAGGATCTGGGAAGCGGAAAGCTTTCCGATCCGCGGCAAGTCGAAATCGAAATGGCTTGCCTACAACATGGCGATGCGCGCCCGCGTGTTTGACGACTGGACGGAGCGCATGCTCAGAAAGCATAAGGACGCCCTGGTGCTGCACATCGGTTGCGGACTCGACAGCAGGTGCAGAAGAGTGAAAGTGCCGTACAGAGAATGGATCGACTGTGACCTGCCGGACGTGATCGCGATACGGAAGAACTATTTTGACGAGTGTGAAAACTACCGCATGCAGGCCCTGGACGCCTCAGATCCCGCACAGATCCAGGCGCTTCCCGAGAGCGACACGACAATCGTTGTCCTCGAAGGGCTCAGCATGTATTTGTCCAAGGCTCAGCTTCGCGGATTTCTCGGGGCGCTGCAGGAGAAGTACGGAATGCTCTGTATTTTGATGGACATCTACACGGAGTTTGGCGCGAAGGCGTCAAAATATAAGAACCCGGTCAACGATGTCGGCGTCACGAAGCTCTATGGCATTGATGACATGGAGGACGTGATCAGCGGACTGGGACTGCAAGTCGTGAGAGAGCATTCTTTTACTCCCCCGGAACTGGTGAACGAGCTGAAGCCGCTTGACAGGGCCTTTTTCAAACTGCTGTTTACAGGGCGCGTGTACAGAAAGATCTATCGGCTGATGGAAATCGCGACAGCCCGGGCATGACCTGAATCATAATGATTGACACTGATGAGTGGAGATCTTATGATTTAGTAAACGCAATTATCAGTTTGCTTGTGCGATATTTTGCACAGTTTCTGAGAGAAAGGGGGTAACATGTACAAACTTTGGGAGACACTTGAGGAAGCGAAGAAACTGAAATGGGTGGAGCTGTCCCACAGCCTTAACAATGACAGCCCTTACTGGAGCGGAATCCCGGAAGGAAGCGTGGAGCTTTGCAAAGTGGTTTTTGACTGGGGAAATCCCATGCTGGACTGCCGGATCCACACTTTCAAATTCCCCGGACAGTTCGGAACACACATTGATTTCCCGGGGCATTTTGTAAAGGACGGGGACCTTTCGGAAGCCTATGATGTCAAGCAGGGCGTGTTCCCTCTGTGCGTGGTCGATATCACAGACAAAGTCGCACAGGATGTTCATTACGCAGTGACCGCGCAGGACATCAAGGACTATGAGGCAAAATATGGACCGATCCCGGATGGCGCATTTGTGGCGCTCAGGACAGACTGGTACAAGAACTGGCCGGATATGGACGCGCTTTCCGGCATAGCAGAAGATGGAAGCGAGAATTTCCCCGGCTGGTCCATGGAAGCGCTCAAGTACATCTATGAGGAGAGAAACGCCGCTGCGAACGGCCACGAGACGCTGGATACCGATGCCTCAGCAGAAGCTGCTAAGGCCGAAGATCTCGCATGCGAGCGCTATGTTCTTGCCAAGGGAAAGCTTCAGATCGAGGTTCTGCGCAACCTGGACAAAGTGGCTCCCGCAGGCGCTGTCCTCTTTGCTGCATGGCCCAGGATAGAAGGCGCTACCGGCCTTCCCGCAAGAGTCTGGGCGATCACTGAGTAAGGAGTGTCGGGGTTGACATTAATAAGAGCTATATACACGAATTTAAAAAGCCAGAGGGGAGAGCACCTCTGGCTTTTTAAATTGGATCGCTACCCCAGAGGTCGATTAAAGTCACTGATCCATCAAGCCCTCTTCACAGATGCCGCGCATGTTGGCGGCAATGAGATCGAGGCAGTGGTACATATTCTCGCGCATCTCCTCTGTGATGCCCTGGCCGGCAAGGTCGAGGGCGACTGTGGCGCGCGCCCGGATCTGCGCGGCGATCGTTCTGCCGAGGGGAGTGAGCTTAGGGGTTACCCTGTATCTGGAACCATTGTACGGTTCCAGGATCCCTTTTTTCTGAAAGTCGGCGAGAGCACGGGAGACATCTGCTTTGTCGCGCTGGCAGAGGTCTGCGAGCCGGGCGGCAGTGATCTCTCCTTCATACCCGTCAAGCATCAAAAGATAGAGGGCGTGCGTGCCCCTCAGACCATATTTTTTCATTTCGTCCGTTGCGATCTTATTCCAGTATCTGGAAATGTTAAAAATATCCAGACTGAAGTGCTCAAAACGGTTTTCCATCATGCCATCCTTTCCATATGCGGCGCGGCGGCTCGATATTTGTTTACTGAACAGCCTTATTGTACCGCACCGGATTTAAAATAAGCAACCGCAACGGCTCCGGGACCGGCATGCGTACCGATGACGCTTCCGAGCTGTACGCAGTCCAAATCGGTGACATGGCCTTTCCAGAGGCACTGGCTGTCCTGAATGTACTGACGAAGCATGTCGTCTGAGAGACCGGTATAGCCAAGCAGAAGAGGCATGGAGAAATCAACTCCGTTCTTGCGGATCTGCTCGATAAGAAGGTTGTTGGCTTTTTTGGAACCGTGGGCCTTACCGAGGACTGCGAGTTCACCGTCACGGGTTGTGACGACGGGCTTGATGCCCAGGACGCCGCCGGCTAAAGCAGCCGCACCGGAGATCCTGCCGCCCTTTTTCAGGTATTCAAGGGTATCGACCATGGCGACAAGACCGACCTCATCTCGCTTTTTTGACAGGTGATTCGCCAGTTCATCGAGTCCCATGCCTTCCTCCGCGCAGCGCAAAGCATACTCCGCAAGTACCCCGGAAGCGATGGATACGTTCTTACTGTCTACGACGCGGACATTCGGGAAATCCTCTGCGGCGATGCAAGCGCTCTGATAGGTGCCGGAAAGGCGCGAGGAGACTGTGATCACGATGGCTTCGTCGCCTTTTTCCTGTAGATCCCGAAACACATCCGCAAATGCTGCGGGCGTTGCCTGGCTGGTCTTGGGAAGTTCCGGGCTGGAGACGAGCTTTTGATAAAACTCCTGCTTATTTATTGTGACTCCGTCGATGTAATCTTTCTCTCCGAATGTGACGGTGAGCGGGACGACGGTAAAAAGATTGCTGTATTTATCTGCAATATCTACTGTGGAATCGGTAATGATTCTTACTGGCATAAGTGTGTTCCTCCTTTAAATCTCAAGAACAATGGTGAATGTTGATTTGTCAACGTTCTGAAGAATATCACCGACTTGTTGAAATGTCAACAAGTTTTTCGGACTTTTTCGCAAACCACCCCAGAGGTCGATTTCCCGAACCTACCCCGAGGTCAACCTACCCCAGAGGTCGATTTCCCCGGTTTCTGGTTTTTTCAAACAAACTACCCCAGAGGTCGATTTTTCCAGAGGTCGATTTTTTCCCGCGAAAGCATTATAATAATGATAGTAACTTCCAAAACATTAACTAATAAAAAAGGAGACAACGAAATGGCATTAGTTACTACGACCGAAATGTTTAAAAAGGCTTATGACGGCGGTTATGCTATCGGCGCTTTCAATGTGAACAACATGGAAATCGTCCAGGGCATTACAGAAGCAGCAGGCGAACTGAACAGCCCCGTAATTCTTCAGGTATCCAAGGGTGCACGCGCATATGCAAATCACACCTATCTGGTGAAACTGGTTGAGGCAGCTGTTATTGAGAATCCTCAGATCCCGATCGCACTTCATCTTGATCACGGTGATTCTTTTGAACTGTGCAAGAACTGCATCGACGGTGGATTCACTTCTGTTATGATCGATGCTTCTTCCAAGTCCTTTGAAGATAACATCGCTCTGACAAAGCAGGTAGTTGAATATGCACACGCACACGGCGTAGTGGTAGAGGCAGAGCTCGGAACTCTCGAAGGCGTAGAGGATGAAGTTGTTGTCGAGGCAGGCAAGGCCAGCTACACTCGTCCCGAAGAAGTAGAGGAATTCGTTACCAGAACCGGCTGCGATTCCCTTGCTATCGCGATCGGCACTTCCCACGGCGCTTATAAGTTCAAACCTGAGCAGTGCACACGCAATGCGGACGGCATCCTTGTTCCTCCGCCGCTTCGTTTCGACGTTCTTGAGGAAGTTTCCAAGAGACTGCCCGGATTCCCGATCGTTCTGCACGGATCTTCTTCTGTTCCGCAGGAATTCGTAAAGATGGTCAACACATACGGCGGCAACATGCCCGATGCTATCGGCATTCCGGAGTATGAGCTTCGTCATGCTGCAGAGCTTTCCGTCTGCAAGATCAACATCGACTCTGATATCCGCCTGGCTATGACCGGCAACATCAGGAAATACTTTGCAGAGCATCCGGATCACTTCGATCCCAGACAGTATCTCAAACCCGCAAGACAGGCGGTTAAGGATATGGTCGCTCACAAGATCGTCAACGTTCTCGGCAGCGCAGGCAAAGCTTGAGACCATTCATAACAATGTAAATACTGGCTGTGAAGAAACGGGAGAATCCTCCCGTTTCTTCACAGCCATTTGTTTTAGGCAATATTTTACCCCAGAGGTCATGAAGGTCCTTGAAAAAGAGAAATGACATAATGGAATACGCAGATCGGGACCAATAACCGCAACGCAAAGTTCATACGCTGCAAAAAAGTAATTATGAAAGAAAGGAGTGCAGCTTTATGTCATACGAAAAACTATTCGAACCCGGCATGATCGGAAATCTTGAACTCAAGAACCGCATCGTGATGCCCGCTATGGGATGTTCCCTGGCGGAGTCCACCGGCGAAGCCGGAGCCCGCATGATCAAGTACTACGCTGACCGCGCAAGAGGCGGAGCGGGCCTGATCATCACCGAGATCACCCGCGTCGACGACGAGACCGGCGTCGGCACACCTAACCAGCTGAGCGTAACCAACACCCATATGATTGCGCAGCTTTCGCGTCTGGCAGAAGCTGTGCACGCCTATGATACGAAGATCTTCGTTCAGCTTCACCATCCGGGCAACCAGACCCCCAGCCGGCTGATCGGCGGCAAGCAGCCCGTCTCGGCATCGGACGTCACCTGCAAAGTCATCGGCGAACAGCCCCGCGCGCTGACCACCGAGGAAGTCGAGGCCATGGTCCGCAAATTTGTCACCGGCGCTGTGATCGCCCAGAAGTCCGGCATCGACGGCGTCGAGATCCACGCCGCGCACGGCTATCTGGTCAGCCAGTTCCTCTCGCCCCACACCAACAAGCGCACCGACAAATACGGCGGCAGTTTTGAGGGCCGGATGCGCTTTATCACAGAGATCATCATGGGCATCAAGGCCTATTGCGGCCCTAAGTTCCCGATCTCTGTGCGCATGAACGGCAGCGATTACCTGTCCGACGGCATCACTGAGGAGGACGGCATCGCTCAGGCAAAATATCTCGAAGCCCTCGGCATCAGCTGCATCAACGTCAGCTGCGGCACATACGATTCAGGCGCGACCATCATTGAGCCGAGCTATTTTGCAGAGGGGTGGAAGATCAATCTGGCCTCCAACATCCGCAAGGCTGTGAAGATTCCCGTCATCGCTGTCTGCAATGTCAAGCACCCTGCTTTTGCCGAGAAGATGCTCGAAAATGGCGCTGTAGATTTTGTCGGCATCGCGCGCGGCCACTTGGCAGATCCCAACTGGGGCAAAAAAGCGAAATCCGGCAAGGACATCCTGATCCGCAAATGTCTGGGATGCATGGAGTGCTTCAGGATCCTCAACGACGGACTACCTCTGGGGTGCACTGTCAACCCGGTTCTGGGCCGCGAATTTGAATACGGCGACGAGAAGCTTGTTAAGAACGGCACCGGCCGCAAAGTGGCAGTCATAGGCGGAGGCCCCGCGGGCATGGAAGCTGCCCTTACGCTGGCCAAACGCGGATTCGACACTATTTTGTTCGAGGCGCAGGATAAACTGGGCGGAACCGCTAATCTCGCTGCGATCCCTCCGAATAAAGGAATGATCACGGAATTTGTGGAGACTATGCAGGCACAGCTTGAGGAAGCAGGTGTGGATGTGCGCCTTTGCGCGAAGGCGGATCCTGAGGTGCTCAAGGCGATCGGTGCGGAGGCCGTCTTTATGGCAGCGGGCGGAAGTCCGGTACTGCCGTCCATACCCGGTATTGAAAGTGCTGTAACAGCAGAAGAGATCCTTGGCAGAGAGACACCTCCCGCTGATCAAAACATCGTCATTATCGGAGGCGGTGTCACAGGACTTGAGACAGCAGAATACCTCTCTGAGAAAAACAAGGTCTCAGTAGTCGAGATGCTCGACAAAGTAGGCGGAAACCTGTATCCCAGCGTAGTCATGCACCTCGCCCAGGAGATCATGAAGAACGGCGGCAGCATTATGAAGGGCAGGAAGCTGACAGCCGTTGAGGACGGAGCGGTTACTATCGCGGACGCAAAGACCGGCGAGGAGACAAGCCTGCCCGCTGACCTGGTCGTTCTGGCAATGGGCGTTCGTCCTGACAGACCCGACTATGATGCGCTGCGAGAAGCGTACGGAGATAAGCTCATCCTGGTGGGAGACTCCGCGAGGCCTGGGCAGATCTACGACGCGCTGCACAGCGGACACGACAAGGCTTTCGTATATTGAAAAAAGGGACCCCAGAGGTCTCCTAATGCTTTTTTATATGTGAAAAGCTACCCCAGAGGTCCCATTAGTGCAGAGGTCCCATTAGCGGCTCACGCCTCTTCGTCGGCCCAGATATCTGTGGGCTTTCCGCCCAGCTTTATGCCGATCGCCACAAGTGCGACCAGGACCACGACCTGGATCGCGATAGCCGGGACCGTTCCCTCGACGCCGAAGGCGACGTTGTAGAAGAAGCTGTCCCGCGCCGACGCCGCATCAAGACTGAACACCGAGTAAGGGACGACATTTCCGCTGTTGGGCAGTCCCGCAAGAATGCTCTGCGTGAAATTCCAGCCGGCATGCGCGGCCATCGCCATCCACAAACTGTCAAAATAGTAAACCATCGCACTAAAGAGCAGACCCGTCACGACGAGGTCCACGATCGCCATAACTGATATGCCATTGTTTCCCAGGTGGATCATTCCGAAGAAGACGGAATTGACGAGCACCGCCAGCCAGAACTTGCCTTTGTAAGTGCGCAGGACACGCTGATAAATGAAGCCGCGGCAGATCATTTCTTCAGCCGCCGACTGCACGAAGACAGCGATAAAGAGAATAATGAAAGGTATCAGTTCAAACTTGTCAAAATACATCCTGATATCGCCGTGCATCCAGGCCATCAGTATGAGTGCGCCGTTCATACCGATACCTATTAGGAGGCCGATCAGCAGGTTGATGACATTGTTGCCCTTACAGCCGGTTCCGTATGCTTTAAACAGGGGACGGTTTTTCTTAATGAGCCCATTCAAAAAGAGAACGAGCCAGATACCTGCGAAAGAAAAGTATAAGCCGGCTGTGGTACCCAGGTCACTGCTGTATGCGCCGGATACCAGCACAGCAAGTTCACCTATGAGCTGGCCCGCCAGAATCAGAATATAAGCCAGTATGCAGGTCCAGATCGCGGAGCCGAAGATGATCTGCGGGATTGTTTTCCCGGGTTTCTGTTCAGAAAAAGGTTCGTTGTTTGCCATGGATTACTCCTTATTGTTCTATTTTTTTATTTCCGATTTCCATTCACAAAATAGTATACGCAAAAAAAACAATAACATACATAAAAAAGTATGTTGTTTTTTTGCCTCATTTCCGTATATTAAATGGAAGCACGAAAACGGAAAACAATATAACAATGGGAGGATAAGATCATGAGACTTATACTGAATATACTTTGGCTGCTTTTCGGCGGACTGTTCAGCGCCCTCGGCTGGGTGCTTACGGGGTGCCTCTGGTGCATCACCGTGGTCGGCATTCCGGTCGGCCTGCAGTGTTTTAAGCTGGCAAGCATTTCTCTTGACCCGTTTGGCAAAGAGATCGTCTATGATGATGAAAATGCAGTTTCTTTCCTGCTCAACATCCTGTGGATCATCTTCGGCGGGATTGAGATGGCAATCGGCAACGCACTCATCGGAATTGTACTGTGCATAACAATTATCGGAATCCCGTGGGGAAAACAGTATTTTAAGATCGCGAAGCTTTCACTCATGCCTTTCGGGGCGAGGGTAGAGCGCGAGCACATCCTGTAAAATGGAAGAATTAAGGGTACTTACAGCCGAAGAGGCTGCAGGTACCCTTTTTTATTTCCCTTTACAGGAGGAAATGCGGTATGATAAAGGCGTATCTGATCAGAAGGAGGTGCTGACATGTACAGTGAAAAAATCGTTGTGGGGGCGGGAACGGAGTATCCGCTGAACGGACTTATGACGCTTCCGTCTGATCTGTCGAAACCGGTGCCCGCCGTTGTGATGGCGCACGGCTCCGGTGCCAGCAATATGGACGAAAAAGTGTTGAAACTTACGCCCTTTAAGGATCTCGCCGAAGGGCTCGCCAGGCATGGCATCGCCTCACTGCGTTATGACAAGCGAACTTTTGTGCACGGGCGCAAGATGATCAGGAATAAAAGCCTTACTGTAAAGGAAGAGACGATCGAAGACGCGCTGCTCGCAGTAGAGATGCTCAGGAAGGACCCGCGGATCGACCACGGCCGCATCTTTATTCTTGGTCACAGCATGGGAGCCATGCTCGCGCCGAGGATCGACGCGGAGGGCGCGGACGTCAAGGGGCTTATAATGATGGCGGGAACTCCTTACCGTCTTGAAGAAATCGTGCTGAGGCAGCTCAGGCAGGCCGGCCGCGGCAGCTCGATCCTGAAAGCGATCATAGGACTGGAGTACAGGTTTTACAAAAAGAGATTTCACGGCCTCTATCAGATGAGCGACAAGGAAGCGAAAAGAAAGAAGTTCGCGGGAAATATGTCGCTGTACTATTTCAAGGAGATGGGTCAAAAAACAGCTGCCGACTATCTTTTGGCAAGCAAAAAACCGGTGCTGATCCTGCAGGGCGGAAAGGACTTCCAGGTACTTGCGAAGCGGGATTACAGGATGTTTAAGAAGCTCCTCGCAGGCAGGGAAAATACAGAATACAAATTGTATCCCGAACTGAATCACATCTTTGTGAAGGGAATCTATAATGACATTCTCAAGGCGTCCAAAGAGTACAGTGTGGAGCAGCATATAGGAGAAGACGTGATCGGGGATATTGCGGCTTTCATTCACCGTAATTGAAGGAAGGATTTATAATGACTGCACTTTGGGTTATTGTTCTGTCGATCATCATATTCACGGCGCTCGTGATCAATATGGCTTTCAAGCCGGCGTATTCCGCGAAGCTGACGGCGTATCTGATGGTGATCGCCGTTATGGGCGGAAGCATTATATATGGAAAAGGCTATACTGACGTTACCGGGAATATGTTCCTGTCGCTTGTCAGGACGCCGTTTTCCGTCATCGGCATGTTTCTGGGCAAAAATGATATGTCCGCGATCAGCGGATCGCCCTGGATGAAGTCGGGCCTTGGGGTATTCTGCTTCTGGCTCTTTCATCTGATGGCGTTTTACTCCATTGCAAGCGCCGCCATGGTCACGGTGGGCTCTGCCGGACTAAGGAAGCTCAGGCTGTTCCTGGCGCTGAACGGAGACCTGACCATCATATACGGCGTCAATGACAACAGCATAAAAGTGGGCCGCGAGTGCCTTACCCGTGAGAACAGCGCAGTGGTCATGATCAGTGAAAACGACGCGGAGCCCAGGGCGCAGGAGATCATCAATATGGGGATGGCGATCATCACCGGCAAAGGGATCGCTCAGTCCTCTGACCGGGAGCTTAGGAAACTGAAGATCAGCGCCAGGGATAAAATAGAGATCTTTGCGCTGGACCAGAACCCGCAGAAGAATCTTTTCTACGCCTTAAAACTTAAAGACGCATTTGAAGGGATGAAGGTATCCCCGGCCAAGACCAGCCTGACTCTGGCAGGAACGGAGGAGATCATCGCCTCCATGCTGCAGGTCTCGAAAGACCGGTACGGCTTCGGCTATGTGAATGTATTTGAACCCTCAGAACTCATGGCGAGAGCAATGATCCGGCTGTGTCCGCCTTGGGAATGCATAAGTTTTGATGAAAAAGGCAGGGCCGGGCAGGATTTTGACTGTATCGTGGTAGGCCTTGGGGAATGCGGACAGGCGGTCCTTCGTCATCTGATCATGAACGGCCAGTTTGTGGGAAGCCGTTTCCACGCCGCGGTGTTCTCCCCGATGAGCGGTCAGGAAGCAGGCTATCTCTTTGCGGAGTGCAGGGAACTTGTAAATCAGTACGACATAGAACTCAGAAATGACGACGGCAGGAGCAAAGAGTTCTATGACTATCTGGAAAGCAGACTGGACACGGTAAAATATATTGCCGTGTGCACAGGAAATGATGAGATGAACACGGAGATCGCCGATCACCTTATGCTCTATCTTGGGAGAATGAACGCCGAGGACATTTGCGTTCTCAAGTGTGTCAAAGAGCAGGTGAGCTACCAGAAGGCGATCGGAAGCGGAATCCAGACCCGGAGTGTGTATTCCTACGACATGCTGTCTGCCGTAAAAGAGGACAGGAACGCGATCCTGATCAACAGCGTTTACGATAGTTCTGACAGATCCGACTGGGACAAATGGGTGGCCTGCGACTCCTTCAGCAAGATGTCCTCCAGAGCGTCCGCGGAATTTCTTCCCGCGATCGTCAAGGCTTCCGGAAGCACCAGGGAAGAGGCTATGAATGACGATTGGGAACGGCTGCTCGGAGAAGCGAAGCTCGATGTGCTGGGAGAAATGGAGCATTTGCGCTGGTGCGCTTTCCATTTCTGCAGCGGATACAGAGTGATGACCGACGAGGAGTTTGACAATAGGGCTGCGGAATACATAAAGAATCTGAGTGAGGGAAGACCCGCGAACCCAAGAATCGGCAAAGATACCGACGAGAGGAGTCACGCCTGCCTGATCCCCTACGAAAAGCTGGACAAGCTGTCTGAGAAGGAAAAAGGTATTACCGGAAGAAATATTGATTACAAGCAGTCCGATATCAACAATGTCCTGATCATTCCCAGGATTCTGAGACAGGAACAGGCGGAGGGTTAAGATGAAACGCAATCTGAAAATGGTTGGAGGAGCGATCGGCGCCTATGCGGTCATAGTGATCCTTCTGACAGTAGTAGAGTCAGGCGCGGACGGCTCTTCGATCAAATCGATCTGGGATGCCATATGGTACTCGCTGATTACCCTGACTACCGTGGGATACGGAGATCTGTCTCCGGTCACCGGCGCCGGCAGAGTGCTGGGGATCATTCTGGCGCTGTGCAGTCTGGGCGTTTTATCCGCCGTGATCAGTGTCTCTTTCCGCATCATCGGAGAACAGTTTCTGCCGATGGCGAAACTCTACAGAAACAGGGATAAAAAGTGGTATGTCTTTGGATCCGCGAACAGGGATTCCATGACACTGGCGCAGGAACTGGGCAGAGAAAAGAACTGTATGCTCATCTTTCGAGGTGAGGATAAAGGAGATTCGGGTCCGGGCAATACACTTTACACGGACGCTGATATTGCCGCGCTGAAGGACCTCAGAGAAGGGGACGGCGGAATGACGGCCATTTTCATGGGGGACGATCCCTGGGAGAATTACTGCGGGGGACTTACGGCGGCAGAAAAAAACGTTGAGTGTTACTGCATGGCGGATATGATGGTCGACGCGGTGCCCGGCAATATGCACCTTTTCGGAAAGGCGGAGTGCCTGGGACGATGGTACTGGCAGTATCATCCCCTTCTTCTGAGAGAAAAAACAGTGGCGCTGATCGGATGCGGCAAATACGGGAGCGCGCTGCTCGAGAGAGCGCTGCTCACCAACGTGTATTCGCCTGACCGAACTGTGGAATATCATGTGTTTGAGGACGAGGCGGGATTCGCCGACATGCACGGCGAGCTGGTGCGCGCGCTGGCTTCGGGAGATCCACAGGAGGACCGGCTGGCATTTTATAAAGAAAAGTGGCATGAGAAAATGGATATTCTGAGGAAGGCCGACCGCATCATCATCTGCAGGGACGACGATTCGATGAATCTCGACGTCCTGGAGAAACTCAGCACCTGGTTCGGCATCAGGAAGAATGTGCATGTGCGGCTCTCGGAGGAAATGCCGGGCGTGCAGTCTTTTGGCAGAGGAGAGCAGATCCTGACAAGGGAGTATGTCATGAAGGACGCCCTGAACAGGCGGGCTGTGACTATGAACGATATTTACAACCGCGGATCTTCATGCCCGACAAAGTGGGAGGACCTGAGCTATTTTCTCAAGCAGTCCAATATTGCCGCTGCGGACCATCTGATTGTCAAGATCCGGTATCTTCTCGGCGACGAGACGATCACTGAAGTAACTCCCGAGAACTGCGGGCGGGCTTATGAAGTCTACTGCAGCACAAGAGAGAGCAGGGGAGAAGAGTATCAGGAGATGGAACACCGCCGCTGGATGCACTTCTATCTGATGCACAACTGGTGCAGGAGCGAAAAGCGCGACAACGAGAAGAGGCTGCATCCTTTGATGCTGCCCTATGAAGAGCTCGAACCCGCGGAACAGAAAAAAGACGCCTATGCATGGGAGATGCTTGGTCTGATCTTCGAAAAGACTTGATCAAAGGGTAAAGGAAGAGACTTTTTATGAATTCAGCTAAGGATCCGGACAAATTATTAAAATGGACCGCTGTCTATCTGGGAGCGGTTTCCTGCCTTCTGGTACCTTTGTTCATAAGGAACAGCTATTTTGGCTTAATAGAATTAAAAGCTCGCGTTTATCTGTATGCAGCGGTACCGGCTGTTGTCCTTATGGCAGTTCCGGTCCTGCACGGACTATTAGCAGGCGGCAAAAAATACAGGAAGACGATCATTCTTCTTATCGCGATCGGAGTATGGGCGCTCTTTTCTTCCCTGGTGTCGCTTGATCCCGGGCTGTCTTTTCTGGGGAGCAAGGGCTGGAGCGTCGGATCGCTTATGACGCTGGTCCTGATCGCAGGTACGATCATAGTTTCAAGGTATTTAGAATTTGATCCCCGCCTGCTGATCCCGGTGATGATTGCCAACACGATCATCAATATTCTGGCGATCGTCCAGTCAGCGGGCTTCAATGTTTTCGGGCTGCAGAACGGGCTGATCAGGGAACAGTACTACACTTATCTGTCGACGATCGGAAATGCCAACAGCTATTCGGGCTATCTGTGTCTGGTGCTCCCCCTGTTCTGGGGCGCTTTCATGTCGTGCGGGGAATGGTCGACGAAAGTGTTGTATGGCATTTTTGCCGCGCTGGGATCAATGGGGATCATCATGGCCAACAGCGACAGCACCTATGCAGGGGTCGGAGTCTGCCTTCTCTTCATGCTGCTCTTCGTGTTCGGCTCAGAGCAGTACCTGAGGAGATCTGCGATCCTGCTGTTCCTACATGGTCTCTGCCTTCTGTTTGTGAGGTATTGTCCGTTATTCGAGGCCAAAAGAGCGACGTTTAAAGGGCTCTCCAAGGCACTGGCAAGCAGTCCCTATGCAGAACTGATCTGTCTGTGCGGCATACTCCTGTATCTGATCTGCGGAAAACTGTTCCGCAGTGGGAAGGAGAGGTATCTTCTGATCGCACTGGAGGCGCTGACTGCCGCGGCGATCATTCTGTTTGCCGCACATACAGCCCTGAATTTCAGTGACATCTGGGGAAACGGCCGGGGCGCGATCTGGAGAAGCGGATGGGAATACTTCCGGGGACTTCCCCTGCGTCGAAAGATAACAGGAATAGGGCCTGAAATGATCTTTGCGGCTTACATAAGGCTCAAAGCAGAGACCGGCAGAAACGTTGTTACAGCACACAGCGATATACTGCAGATACTTCTTGCGCAGGGGATCGTCGGACTCGGACTGTATTTTGCTTTCTGGGGACGGATGGCAGCACTGTTCCTGGGGAAAAAGCTCTGGAAAACGAACACTGCGGTATTCTTTTTCCCGCTTGCAGCATATTGGGGACAATCACTGTTTTGCACCGTGTATCCGATAACGGCTGTTGTATTCAGTATTATGACAGGGCTGTATATTAAAAATGCGGAGTCAGACTAACAGGCTGACTGCCGCATTTTTTTCATTTTTTCACATATTTAACACAGACGAACGGTGAAAATCTGTTATAATAGCAATGTTTTGCAGGATTATGATGCCTGCATTTCGAGAAGAACGGACCGGTTCCGCCCGGATCCGGACCGTGAAGATGAAACTGAGAGGAGAATAACCGTTATGGCCGGGAACAAGAACACGAAGTATGATGGAATGAGTGCCAGCAAGGCAAAGCGCGAGCGCGCGAAGGATGAACGCGAGCAGGCTAAACGCTCAGCATCGATAAATAAAGCGATCGGGATCGGAATCGTTGTTGTGATCGCAGCACTGATCGGCGCCGCTTTCGGCAGAAGCTGGTATATTGAGAAGAACAAGACTGTGGCTTCCACCGATTACAGCGCAATGCTTAATGATGACGGCACCATCAAGGATGTCAACGTAACTGATTACGTCAAGACTTTTGACGTGAACGCAGTTAAGCTCGCGAAGGCGGACGTGGAATACACGGACGAGAAGATGCAGGAGGATATCAACGCGCAGCTGGAGAATCACAGAGTTCTCAATGCGGACACCGCTCTCGCTGTCAAAGACGGCGATGTAGTCAATATCGATTATGTCGGAACGATCGACGGCACAGAGTTTGACGGCGGAAGCGCGCAGGGATATGACCTGACGATCGGTTCCGGCTCCTTTATCGACAACTTCGAGCAGCAGCTCATCGGGGCACATCCCGGCGATCAACTGACAGTGAATGTCACTTTCCCGGAAGAGTATCCGAACAACCCCGATCTGGCCGGAAAGGCTGCAGCTTTTGCTGTGACAGTTAACGGGATCAAGGAATTGCCCGAGTTTAACGATGAGTTCGTTAAGGCCAATCTCGCTGATTATGCCCAGACCGCAGAGGAGTACAAACAGTATCTGAGGGATACCAATTACCAGAACAATCTTAACTCTGCTGTAAGCAAGTACATCAGCGACAATATTTCCGCGGATAATTATCCGACAGCTTACCTCAAGCAGCTGAAGGCTCTTCAGATGACGCTCAACGAGGAAGAGTTTAACTACATGGCTCAGATGTACGCGCAGTACGGCATGAACTTCTCCTACGGCAGCGCTATGGAATATAAGGGCGCGGCCAATACAGCGGAGTACGAAAAGGTTCTTGAGGATGAGGCCAAACAGTTCTGCCTCAACAACATGGCTTACCAGGATCTGGCAGCTCAGGCCGGCATCGCGATCACGGATGAAGATTACGAAGCTTTCAAGACAGAGAACAGCCTGACGGAAGAGATCGAGACGACATACGGCAGACCCTATCTGATCCAGCAGTACATCCTGCCTGAGAAGGTTGAGACATATATTGCGGAGCATGCGGTAGTTGAATAAGAAAGCAATTTGAATGTATAAAAAATGCGCTCACCAGGAGCGCATTTTTTTACAGCAGATAAAGCATGACGGAAGTAAAGGGCAGCGGGACATGACATACAGCAAAGATTTGCAGAAGAAACAGAAAGGCTTTATAGTGAAGAGGGCTGCAATGGCGGCGGCAGTGCTGCTGGTGGTGCTTGCTGTTTTTTGGGGCATATATGTAAATACCTATTATCACGCCGATGAGTCGGCAGGCGCTTTTCTGGTCTCGGACGAACAGGTGCGGGTGGAAAAGACGGAGTACGGATGGTTCCTGGACGGGCCTTCGGAGGAGAATGCGTTGATTTTCTACCCCGGAGCCAAAGTGGAGGAGACTGCGTACGCGCCGATCCTGCACAGATTCGCGGAAGAGGGCATGGACGTATGTCTGGTGAAGATGCCTTTCCGCCTGGCTTTTTTCGGAATCAGCAAGGCCTCCGATGTGATGGCGCAGTATGAGTACGAGAACTGGTATATCGGCGGACACTCGCTGGGCGGCGCCATGAGCGCGGTCTACGCGGCGGATCACGGGGATGAGCTGAAGGGCATTGTCCTGCTTGCAGCATATGCGACGAAGAAACTGAACGATGATCTGATGGAAGTCGTGCTCTACGGATCTGAGGACGGGGTCCTGAACAGAGCCAAAATAGTGGAAAGCCGGAAGTTCGCTCCGAGCCTTTCGGGACATTACCTTGAGAAGGTGATCGAGGGCGGAAACCATGCTTTTGTCGGTAATTATGGCAGGCAGAAAGGTGACGGCGAGGCCGGGATCACGGCAGAAGAGCAGCAGGAAAAGATTGTCAGGCTGGTAATGGAGGCGATCAGATCGCATTGAGCCGGCCTCAGAGACATTTGAAAGGATATAAATGAAGCGGGAATTTCTGATCTCAAGACTTGACGAACCGAATATTGCGCATGCTTATGTCTGTGAGTCTGATCAGAATCTGCTCAACAACATTCGCATCCTGTGCACCAGGCAGCCGGAGACTCTGCGTTATTTCGTGCCGGAAGAGCTGTTCTGGGAGATCAAAAACGGCGAGACGGTTGCGATCACGACGGAGTGCTATGACGAATATGGCAGATGGATGTTTACCGTGGATCCCCTGAAGGTGCTGTCAGGGCAGCTGTGGGACAAGAAGATATACCTCGAGGATGAGGAGGGTCTGGACATCCGGATCCGGATCGACGGATACGCTCTCCCTGCACCGGGAGAGGACCAGACCGAGCTGATAAGGCCCCTTAAGTACCGCAAGACCGGAAGCAGGGCAGTTTCCGGGGCGCAGAGCGCAGCAGGCGGCAATGCGCGGGGAAATCACAGTGCAGCGGCCAGCAAGGCGGGTGGAAACCGAGCAGCCTCCGGCAGCGCGCGGGGAAGTAACGGAAACGCACGCAGTGCGCAGGGCAGTTCAAAGGCGCGGGACGAGGATCCTGATTTCCGGAAAAGGAAGAAATCCCCGCTCAAGGCGATCCTGCTGGCGATGGTGATCCTGGCTGCAGCAGCGGGAGTCTGGTTTATGCGGGATACTTCCGTGAAAAGGTTTGAAAACAGCATCGATGCTGCCCACTACGCGAATGCGGTGACTATCTATAACGGTGAGATTTTGGGGCATGAGGCGCGGGAACAGAAAGCGGATCCTAAAGCTCGGCAGGCTGTGGAAACTGTCAGAGACAGATATATGGATGAGCTGTGCGGATATCAGGATACATGTGCGTATCTGAATATTTTGACAGAGTTTGAGAAGGATGAACTCTCTGACATGGCAGAAAGTGCCCTGGCAGAGGTGCAGCTGTACGAGGTGTCTTCCGAGAGTTTCAAGGAGGGCGTGGGCCTCATGGAGAACAAGGAGTATGTCGCGGCGATCGGGGCTTTTCTCAAGATCGAGGAGTCGTCGACGGTCTACGGGGACGCTCAGAAGAATGTGAAGGCCTGCGTGGATCTGCTGACCAAGGCAGCTGAAAGCCCGGAGACGGAGGCGGAATTCCTTGCGGCGATCGAGCAGCTGGAAGCGGCGATCGAACTGCTGCCTGAAAATGACGCGCTGGTAAAGAGCAGGGATGCCTGCCTGTCAAAATATCACACGCTTGTGCGCAGCAACGCTTTCAGGGAGGCTGACCAGATGGCGGCGGACGGCGATTTCGAGGGCGCTTTTGCCAGGATCGACAAGGCGCTGGAGATCCTGCCGGAAGATGAGCAGCTCACGCAGAAGGCGGAAGGCTTAAGAAACGCATTTGTGGCTTATGTGACCAGAGAAGCAGTCAGCCGGGTCAATTCCGGAGATTTTGACGAGGCATACGGGATCGTGGAGGAAGCTTCCGAGCTTTATTCCTGCGAGGCGCTGGATGCGCTGTATGAGCAGATCGAAGAGGGCGAGAGCGGACTAGACCCGGAGACGAGCGAATTTACGGCGGCAAAAGTCGCTTACACCGAGTACCCGGGTGAACTTAAGGGAACCGTAAAGAAGCAGGAATACGCCGTGAAGGCGGTAGGAGGACCGTGCAGCTTCTTCCTCACCAAGGTGGAGGGCACACTTAAGGCACAGATCGCGGTCAAAGGGCCGGATGGCGCAGAGCTTGTGAGACAGACCGGACTGGTGAACGGAAGCGAAGTAAACTGTGTCCTTGAAAAGGACAAGACATATACTGTATCTGTAGAAGCGGCAGAAGGGGAAGGCAAATATGTCCTGCTCTTCGGGCAGAATAAAGCGGCTTCGGATGTGTCTGATTATGACCTGATCCGGGACAGTGTGGAGTTTAAGGGGCAGTACAACACTTACACCTTTGTGCCGGAGAACAGCGGGACTTTCCGCTTCGATGTAAGAAGCGCCGATAAGGAACTGGCTCTGAAGCTGGATATTTATGACGCGAGAAACGCAAAGATCTTCGGAGATAACCTGACGGAGGGAAACGGCGCGACGCTGGAACTGAACGCGGGCGAGGCCTATAAAGTCTATATTTCGCAGACCGGTAAGATCGGAGAGTACGCGCTGGCGATCGGCAAGCAGGAGTCATCTTCGGATATCAGCGGGAAGTGCATCGTCCCCGGCGCGATCACTTACAAGGACCAGAAAAAGGCTTACACCTTTACAGCTGCTGAGTCCGGAAAGTATCAGATCACGATCGGAAACATGAATGAGGGCTGCAGCGTCAAGATGTATGTCTACAGCCAACTGGGCGACAGGCTCGAGGGAGCTGATGAGATGATGAGCGGAGACAGCCTGTCTGTGATCCTCAAAGAAGGTCAGAGCTACCAGATCAGGCTCACACAGCTGAGCGGAATTGGAAACTATACGATTACAATGGTAAAGGAGTGACGTCAGTCACTCCTTTGTTGAAAAATTGAAATTATTGAGTTCCTCGCCGAGGTTGTCGAAGAAGCGGCCGACGTGGATGCCGTCAATTAGCGCGTGATTTACCAGAAGTGTCACCGGTATCGATGTTTTGACCCGTTCCACGACCCGGCCGTCCTCCAGCGCCAGGTATTTCTCCGATTTATAGGCTCCCCAGCAGAAACTTGGGATGGAAAAGCGGTTGTCCGGAAGGGGCATCATGGCCTCAGTATAGTTGAGCCAGGGGACGGTGGATATAAAGAGAAGGCCCAGAATGTCTTCATCCTCTTCCTCCAGATGTTCAGAATGAAGGGCAGCATCCTGCTTGATGCAGCTTTGTTCGAGGTATTTCGAAAAAGGCTGGTTGACGTTCACATTGCAGTAGCGGTAGGTGTCGTCAGGCAGGGCAACTATGTAGGAGGGATTACAGTAATCGTACTCTATGATCTCTTCGTTCAAAATGCGCTGACGAAACTCCGGGATCCGGTTGGCAGTCCGAACGACGGCGTACTGAAAGCTGAGGAAGAAGGGGCAGCCGGACGCTTTAAGTCTGGGAAGCCAGTCGGAGATGTCCACCTGCACGGTTATGGATATAAAGGGCTGGTTCATGGTCAGGAAGTGCCTGAAGTGGTCGAGGCGGGGGTACTTGGGCATATCGATATGTTTGTACGGCATAGTGTATTTAAGCTCCTTATAGTGTAAAGTAGTCAGTGTACTGCTGTTCGGGCAAGTTCATTATACACAAAAAGCCTTAGATTGATGAAGTGTTAAGCAGGAGTGAATATATGAAAATTCTGATCGCAGTTTTGCTGCTGATATTGGCATTAGGAGCCGCCGCGCTGGTGCGTACGCTGACGATCCGGGCTCGGAAGTCGGACTACGTTCCGCCCAGGGACGATCCGCGCGCCATTCCCTATGCGGAGAAACTCTCGCGGATGGTCAAGTACGACACGACTTCCTATCCGAATACGGACCAGCGGGAGACATTTCTCGGTTATCACAAGATCCTGGAGGAACTGTTCCCTCTGGTACACGCGCGATTGGACAAAACAGAGATCGGCGGCAGCCTTCTCTACCACTGGAAGGGGAAGTCGGATAAGTATCCGGTGGTGCTCATGGGACACCAGGACGTGGTGCCTGTCTCCGGGGAGTGGACGAAGCTGCCTTTTTCGGGCGAGATCTCTGAGGGGAAAGTCTGGGGCCGCGGCAGCGTAGATACGAAGTGCTCCTGCATGGCCTTCTTCCAGGCGGTGGAAGAACTGCTTGCGGAAGGGTACGAGCCTGAACAGGACGTATGGCTCTCGACATCCTGCACTGAGGAGTGGGGCGGACCGGGATGTCCCGCTCTGGTGGAAGAACTTCGGAAGAGGGGAGTTAAGCCCTGGCTGGTATGCGACGAAGGAGGCGGTCTCTACACGGATCCGATGATGGGGATCAAGGGGAATTTCGCCATGATCGGCGTATCGGAGAAGGGCAGAGCCAACGTGAAGTTCATCGCGCGGGGCAAGGGCGGACACGCCAGCACCCCGCAGAAAAATTCGCCGATCGCCAGGCTCTCGGCCTTTGTGTGTGATGTGGAGCGGCACTGTCCCTTCCGCAGCGAGATGGAACCGGAAACAAGGGCTATGCTGGAGGCGCTGGCGCCTGCGGCTTCTTTTCCGATCCGGCTGATCCTTGAGAATCTGTGGCTCTTCCGCAAACCGATCGAGTGGTTCACGCCGCGCATTAACGGACAGGCAGCTGCCATGCTCAGGACGACGATCACTTTTACGATGGCTTCGGGATCCAATGCCTATAATGTCATGCCGCGGGAAGCCTGGGTGGGCGCCAACATGCGCTTTGTCCATCATCAGGACATGGAGGAGAGCCTTGAAGTCATGAGAAGGATCGCCGCCAAGTATGATCTGGAGATGGAGGTAGTCCACGGGACAGCCTGCACCAGAATGATCGATTACAAGGGCGAAGTTTACCGCTATGTGGCGGATACAGCTGCCAAAACATTCCCCGGCTGCATCAGCAGTCCCTATATTCTGACGGCGGCGACTGACGCCACCTTTTACGATGAGATCTGCGACAACTGCATCCGCTTTGCCCCGATTGTGTACGGGCAGGAGGAGAAGAAGGGGATTCACGGCGTCAACGAGGCGCTTCGCTATGACTGCCTGCCGGGCGCGGTGGATTTCTATAAGAATCTGATCGTGGATAATCACAAGTCTTTGTGACAGATGCGGCGCTTGACTATTTTGTCCGTCATGATATACTGATGTAGCGCGTTCGCGCCGACAGTTCGTTTGTACCATCCTGTCGTTAAACAAAACCAGGACTGCTGCGATATATGCTGCCTGCATATATCGGTATTTTCATTTGGATCTTAAGATGAACTTCAGCTCCGCGGTGCAGGCCGCGGAGCTTTTTTGCTCTGTTTGGGAGGAAAGCAATGTACTATATCAGATCGGAAAGCAGTTTTGATTCGGCGCATTTCCTGAAGGGATATGCCGGAAAGTGCAGCAACCTGCACGGCCACCGCTGGAGAGTGGTGGTGGAACTGCAGGCGGAGGAACTCATCGGCGAGGGGCAGATGAGAGGTATGGTTCTGGATTTTGGCGACCTGAAGAAATTCCTTGGCGGAATGTGCGACAACCTGGATCACTGCCTGATCTGTGAAGAGGGATCTCTGAGGCAGAAGACGATCGAAGCCTTGAAAGAGGAGGAGTTCCGGATCGTGGAAGTGCCCTTCAGGCCGACCGCGGAGAACTTCGCGCGGTATTTCTACGAGGAGACCAAAGCCGCAGGATTTCCGGTACACCGCGTAGAAGTATATGAGACACCGACCAATTATGCGGCGTATGAGTGATGCAGGAGCGGATCAGATGAGAGTTGCGGAAAAGTTTATAAGCATTAACGGCGAGGGAACCCGCGCCGGCGAACTGGCAGTGTTCGTGCGATTCACAGGCTGCAACCTTCGGTGCAGTTACTGCGACACGATGTGGGCCAATGAGCCGGGATGCCCTTATGAGGAGATGAGCCCCGCACAGATCTGCGATTATGTGCAGTCAACGGGGATCAAAAATGTAACGCTGACCGGCGGAGAACCTCTTCTTCAGAAGGATATGGGCAAGCTGATCGGCCTTCTTACCACGGACTGCGGCGTCCGTGTCGAAATAGAGACCAACGGCGCGGTGGACTTGAAGCCCTTCACGAAGCTTCCAGAGGGCAGACCGGTGTTCACGATGGACTACAAGCTTCCGTCCAGCGGATATGAGGACCGGATGATCACGGAGAACTTCGGCGTTCTGGAGGCGGAGGACACGGTGAAATTTGTTTCCGGCAGTCCGGAAGATCTTGAGAGAGCCGGTGAGATCATAGAGAAATACGGGCTTCTTGGACGGTGCCACGTGTATTTCAGCCCGGTCTTCGGGCAGATCGAACCGGTGGAGATCGTGGATTATATGCTGAATAAGCGGATGAACAAGGCCAGGATCCAGATTCAGATGCATAAGGTGATCTGGGACCCGAATGAGCGGGGAGTCTGATCCGGAAACGACCGGGAAAACATAAGAGACAGCGAAAAATGCACCTGAGGCGCAATGGAGAGACTGAAAGATGATTGACGAAAGAGCAATAGAAGAACACATCAGGGGAATTCTGATCGCGCTGGGCGATGACCCGGAGCGCGAGGGCATTAAGGATACGCCCAAAAGAGTGGCAAAAATGTACTCTGAAGTTTTCGAGGGCATGAATTATACAAACCACGAGATCGCGGAGATGTTCGGCAAGACCTTCGAAGAAGGATTTGACGAGGAAATGACCTCTGATCCCGGACGCGTAGTCGTGATGAAGGACATAGATATGTTCTCCTACTGTGAGCACCACATGGCGCTCATGTACGACATGAAGGCGACCGTGGCTTATGTGCCCGGCGGCAAAGTGATCGGTCTTTCCAAAATAGCGCGCGTCTGCGACATGGTCGGCCGCCGCCTGCAGCTGCAGGAGAAGATCGGCAGGGACATCGCGGATATCATCTCCGAGATCACAGGCAGCGAAGATGTGGCGGTCACCCTGGAGGCCTGCCACAGCTGCGTCACAGCTCGGGGCATTAAGAAGACGAATACTAAGACTTACACAGCGGAACTGCGCGGACGCTTCAGGACGGATCCGATGCTGCAGTTCTGCCTTAAATAAGGGGGAAAAAAATGAAAGCACTGGTTCTGAGCAGCGGCGGCGTGGACTCCACAACGGCGCTCGGCATGGCAATAGCCAAATACGGCAAAGAAAATGTGATCGCGCTGTCCATTTCCTACGGACAGAAGCACGATAAGGAAATTCAGGCGGCATCTGCTGTGGCAAAATATTACGGCGTCGAACAGTTATTTCTGGACCTGAGCCTGATCTTCAGCTACAGCAACAGTTCCCTTTTGAAACAGTCCACTGAGGAAATCCCTGAGGAGAGCTACGCAGAGCAGATCAAAGAGACAGGCGGAAACAAGCCTGTGAGCACTTATGTACCTTTTCGGAACGGCTTGTTCCTGTCCTCAGCTGCCAGTATCGCCCTGAGCAAAGACTGCGGCGTGATCTACTACGGCGCCCACGCGGACGATGCGGCGGGCTGCGCGTATCCCGACTGCTCTCCTGTATTTAACAACGCGATGAATGAGGCAATCTGGGAAGGCTCCGGACGCCAGCTTCGGATCGAGGCGCCCTTTGTCAATATGAACAAGGCAGACATCGTTCGAATCGGTTTGGAACTAGGCGTCCCTTACGAACTGACATGGTCCTGCTACGAGGGCGGCGAAGAGCCCTGCGGAAAGTGCGGCACCTGCATCGACAGAGCGGCAGCGTTTGCAGCTAACGGAGTTAAAGACCCGGCAATCCGTTTTAACAATTGATGGAATTAGCAGAACATAATAGAAAAATGAAACAAAGTCTTATTAGGATGGAGAGGGAAAATGAGAGAGACCGAGGGACTTACACTACTGGGAAACAAAAATGTGAAATATGACACCGATTACAATCCGGATCTGCTCGAGACATTCGAGAACAAGCACCCGGAGAACGACTACTGGGTCAAGTTCAACTGCCCGGAGTTCACTTCGCTGTGCCCGATCACCGGTCAGCCTGATTTTGCCAACATCATTATCACCTATGTGCCCGCCACGCGTATGGTGGAGAGCAAGAGCCTGAAGCTCTATCTCTTTTCCTTCCGCAACCATGGAGATTTCCACGAGGACTGTGTCAACAAGATCATGAAAGACCTGATCAAACTGATGGATCCTAAGTACATCGAAGTGCGCGGCCGATTCCTGCCCAGGGGAGGCATTTCCATTGATCCCTGGTGCAATTACGGCAAGCCCGGCACTAAGTGGGAGAAGATCGCTGAGAATCGTATGATGTGGTTTGACATGAACCCGGAATCGGTTGACAATCGCTAAACGAATTTTCAAATATGAGTGAATACAAACATGAGAATACGGGCGGCTGGATCGTGCTCAATGCGCAGCAGTCGGAAGCGGTGAAGACGGCGGAGGGACCGGAAGTCAGGGAGGTAGTGCTGAAGACTCGCCGAGCCCAGTACTATTATTTGCTGCGGGTGGCAGACGGGTGCGAAGAGGAGACAGCGGTCCTGTATCGGAATAATGAGAGCGCGATCCCAGTGGTCGATCTTTTGGAAAGAAATAATGTGCCGTACCGGATCAGGAATGCGGAAGTGGGCTTTTTCACGCACCGGACGGTGATGGATATTTCGAATATCATTAAACTGGCTTATGATCCCCGTGATGTCGATGCTTTCATGGCAGTGTACTACAAGCTGGGGTTGTATCTTAACAAGGAGACGGCTTCTCTGGTCTGCGATCTGAGCAGGCGGCTTGGGCTGCCGGTGCTGGAAACGGCCATCAGATATGCGGACCTGAAACCGATGACACTGAAAAGCCTGAAGTCGATCCGCACGCATCTGGAGAATATGAAGGAAGAGCGGGGGGATCAGGCGGTTTCCAGAATCGTGCGGCACATGGGATACGGCGAGTATCTGTCCAATGCCGGGATCAGAGACAGTAAGATCTATATTTTGAAAGCGCTCGGCGTGCAGACTGAGTCGCCGTCTGAGCTGCTGGACCGGATCGGATATCTGGAAGATATTTTCCGCGGAAAGGAGTCGGATCCGGACTGCCCCTTCATTCTTTCTACGATTCATGCCAGCAAAGGGCTCGAATATGATACAGTGTACTTGATGGACGTGGTCAACGGGTTGTTCCCGGAGGAAGTGCCGGTCAGCATGAAGTATATGCAGCCCGACGAGCGGCGCGTGTTCGAGGAGGAAAGGCGGCTCTTCTATGTGGGCATGACCAGGGCCAAAAAGCGCCTGTGCGTGTTCACGACGGAAGCAAAGTCGGTGCTTGCGGATGAACTGTTCGGCAGGGAAAAGGTGAGGAAGCGGTAATGGCAGCGGAAAGAATGCCTGATTTTAAAGAGATCAACAGGCTGATCGAGAGCCTTGAGATGCTGGACCGGAGTTTTCAGAGGATCACTGCGGAGTACGAAGGGCATGAGGAGAAGGTGAGGCAGGCCTGCGCGGCGCAGCTCAAGAAGGAATCTGCCGAATTTCTCAAAGAGATCCCGGTGGAGGAGCTGAAGAATTCCAAGGCCGGCATCCGGATCAGCGCGCTTCAGAGCGCGGGGTATAACACGCTGTATGACCTCTATAAGGCGGAGAACTGGAAGCTGCAGAATATTGAGGGGATCGGCGAGAAGCAGATTTCCTCGATCAGAAGTATCATCGGAGAGTTTTTAACCCGTCTCTCCACAAGAGCCCGCATCAGGCTGACACCCGACAGGGACGACATAGCCTCCAGGACGCTCATTCACGAGATCGCAAGATTTCGTAAGATCGAGCAGATCAGGAGAGAGGCGGGACCTCTGACGGCGAGTGTTCACGAGACGATCAGCGCGCTGACTGCTGCTGTGACGATACGGAGCCGTTTCCGCTGGATCTTTTCCTTCGGCGGAACGAAGAATGAAACCATAAGGGCGATCGGCGATATTTTGACCTATTGCAGGAGCGCCGAGTACAACCTGGTGAGGAGTCTGGTCTCCCAGTACGGCGAAGCCGTAAACATGGGCGTGCTCGACGCGATAGAGGACTTCAAGAAGAACAGCGCCTCTTACTACGCCATTATCGAGCGGATGACGGGAGCGGGCGCGAAGCGGGAACTGGTATACAGCAGTGTCCCTGCGCAGCTGGCGGAGGAGATCGACGCCTTTCCGCTGAATCTCGATCGGTTTAAAGGGAATCTTCGCGCCTATCAGGAATTCGGCACGCGGTACATTCTCACTATGAAGAGGGTGCTCCTGGGCGACGAGATGGGCCTTGGCAAGACGATCCAGGCCATTGCCGCCATGACGCACCTCTACGGGGAGAACAGGCAGAGCCGCTTTCTGGTGGTCTGCCCGGCATCCGTCATGATCAACTGGTGCAGGGAAATCCAGAAATTCAGCGACATTCCGGTCAATCTTCTGCATGGGCCTTTGCTGGAAGACGCGCTGCTGAGCTTTACGGAACTCGGCGGTGCAGCCGTGACCAACTACGAGAGCATGGGCAAAATAGTGGGAACCATAGACAACCATCTGACCCTTTCCATGCTGGTCATCGATGAGGCGCATTACATCAAGAATCCGGAGGCCAAGAGGACGCAGTATATCCATGCCCTGGATGATGAGTCGGAGAGGATCCTGCTCATGACAGGAACGCCCCTGGAGAACAAAGTAAGGGAGATGTGTGAGCTGATCGGTTTCGTTCGCCCGGACATGGTCGAGAACGTGCGCACCTATGCAGGGATGCGGCAGCTTCCCGCTTTCCGGGAGATGCTGGCACCGGTCTATCTGCGCCGGCAGCGGGACATGGTGCTCGATGAACTGCCCCCTCTGACTGTGGAAGAGGAGTGGTGCGAGATGACGGCGGAAGATGCGGCAGCCTATGGCGTAGAAGTTATGGGCGGGAATTTTATGGGGATGCGGCGCGTCTCCTACCTGCAGGAGGATCTGCGGACTTCTTCCAAGGCGCATCGTCTTTTTGAACTCTGTGACCAGGCGATGGAAGGGCGGCAGAAAGTGATCGTCTACTCTTATTTCCGGGAGACGATCCGCAAGGTATGTGATTTCCTGGGACCTGTGGTCATCGGATCGATCACCGGGAGCACGCCTCCCGAGGAGAGGCAGGATCTGATCGACAGATTCTCACAGACTCCGGAGGGAGCTGTTCTGGTCTGCCAGATCCAGGCCGGCGGCACAGGACTCAATATCCAGGCTGCGGGCATCGTGATCTTCTGTGAGCCGCAGATCAAGCCCTCCCTCACATGGCAGGCTATTTCCAGAGTCTACCGGATGGGCCAGGTGCAGAACGTGCTGGTCTACCATCTGCTGTGTGAGAACACTGTGGATGAGGCCATGCAGGAGATCCTGGCTGTCAAAGAAGAGGAATTTGACATGTTCGCCCATGATTCGGCGATCGCTGAAGCGGCCGACGGGCTGGCTGATAAAGAATGGATAAGACAGATCGTCGAGAGGGAGAAACGAAAATATCTTCCGGCAGTGATAAACGAATGATTATTCTTCACACAAAAAAAGGACTGTATGTGCAGTCCTTTTTTTTATTCGAGTATTGATTTTGAGCATCGGAGCTTTCGCCGGGATCACTCGGTCCGCAGCGCGATGACCGGATCTTTCTTGGACGCCGACCTGGACGGGATCAGTCCGCCGATCATGGTCAGGACCGTGGCGATGATGACCAGGGCGACCGCCGCCTGAGGCTCCAGGACAGCCGTGATGTCGTCGATCTCGGTGACCTTGTGGATTATATCGTTGATCGGGAACAATAGCAGCCTCGTGACTATAACGCCGATAATGCCCGAGAGCAGACCGATGATGCAGGTCTCAGCGTTGAAGATGGAGGAGATGTTCCTCTTGGAGGCACCGATGGCGCGCAGGATACCGATCTCCTTGGTCCTCTCAAGGACTGAGATATAGGTGATGATTCCGATCATGATCGAGGAGACGACCAGTGAGATCGAGACGAAAGCGATGAGCACGTAGGTGACCGCGTTGACGATCGTCTCCACGGAGCCCATCAGGATTCCCGTGATGTCCGTGTACTGCAGTTTTTTGGCCTCTTCCGCGTTGTCATTGTAGCGGGTCAGGAAATCGGTGAAGCGGTTTTTGGACTCAAAGTCGTCAAAATAGAAAGAGATGCTGGTCGGATCATCTTCTTTCTGGTATCCCAGATTGAGAAGATTGCCCTTGTAGGACCGTTCCTTCCCGCTGACCATTGTTTCCATGAGTCTTGAGAGTTCGTCCTCGTCTTTGTTGAATTTGAAAGCCTCCGCGAACTTGTCCGTATCAAAGGTCATGAAATCACCGTCTCCGCTGAACATATTGGAGAGGGGCGCCATAGCTTCCGCCAGGGCTTCACCGGTACCTTTGGCCACGAGCAGGGCCATATAATCTTTGGCAAGTTTGTAGCCCTCTTCAAAGAGAGCGGAGCTGTTGTCCTTCATTGCCTGCGCGATCGCGTCGTCGGTGGAGGGAAGATCACTCACAGGGACCATGTTATTCTCATTCGGAGAAAGGCTCCCATAGTAGTTGTCAAAGGATTCCTCGATGATCCTGGTGGCGAGAGCAGGATCGAGCTTGATCTGCTCGATGGAGCCCAGCATCTGGGCGACTTTGTCCTCGGAGATGGCGTTCTCCTTATACATATCAAGATAATCTAAGGTGATATACTTCTTTTCGGTAGTCTCACCGCCGTCTTCGTACTGCTTTTTGATCTGGGACTTGAGCGCCGACTTTATAAGTCCGGCATTCTCCCCGTCCATCCCGGAGGTATCCATGCCGTCGATCACAGCGTCGGCCTCCGCCTTGGTGGATGCGCTCTGCAGGGAATCGATCGTCTTCTGAATGCCTTCCGTGGCCTGGGATGCGGCGGAATTCGCTGCCAGATCCGCAATGGTCTCCTTCATGGACTGCAGTCCGCTGATCAGTTCAGACACGTCGACCGGAGCCTCTGCGTCGCCGGATTCGCTGCCGGAGGAGCCCTGCCGGACCATATCTTTGAGCTGCGCGGTCATTTCTTCGTTGAGACCAAGAGAATCTATATAGGCATCCGCCTCAGCGACAGTAGTGACGCCCTGCAGATCGGCGATAGTCCTGTCGATCCGCTCGCCAACAGCCTTTTTCGCCTGTTCCCTGGCGGTTGTCTCGATAGTTTCCTTAAGACTCTCAAGTGTACCGACAGCGCCGGAAACATCCGGTTTCGTCTCCGGAGCAGTGGACTCGGTCAGTGTGACAGTCGCTATCTGCTTGTATCCCTCGATGATTCCGTTTGCGAAAGCGGAATCTGCCTGGGTAACCGCCTGGACCATTGATTTTGTGATCTCGTCGATGCTGTCGACGACCTCTTTCGAGGAGTTCATGATGATGTCTGTCATGGCATTGGGGTCCATGCTCAGGCCGTCAAGGTCCATATTAATGACGAAAGCTTCCGCCAGAAGATCTTCGTCAACAGTGATCATGTCTTCGAAATTGAGATCATCCTCATCTTCATCATCGAAGGCTTTGCCGGAGAAAACATCGTAATCGGGATCCCTGAGCTGCGCCAGGACGATCTCGGAAGAATAAGCCTTGTTCATCACGTAGGAAGTGAGCTCCGGCAGATAGAGGACGCCGGTAGTCGAGGAAGAACCGGATCCCTTTTCCTGGGGCTTGTAAATGATCGCTGTGATCTTGAGAGGCTCCGCGTCTTTGTAGACATCCCGCATGTAGTCGTCGTCATCGGACATATCCTCGTAGATCTCGTATTCCTCATTCCATTTATATTTTGACGAGGGATCAATGAGCTTAAACTCTTTTCCGAGGATCTCATCATAGGTGACCGTCATAGGCTCGTTGTGTACGGAGATCTTCTCGCCCAGATAGAGGTCTTTCATGATGTCCGAGAGTTCTTTGGTATCGCGGAAACCGAGGGAGTAGAGCAGCAGGTCGGAGATCTGGTTGGGATCCATGACACACAGAGCGAGTTCGTTATACTTCTCGGGCCATTTGCCGTAAGCGACCGTATACTCATTCTTCATCCGCTCCGGCTCGATCATCTCGGAGAATGTGGACATGGATCCGCCGCCCAGCGACATGGAAGCGAAGATGCCGCCTCCGCTGGAACTGGTGGGGTAGATCTGCGCGAGCCGGTCGGTCGAATCGACGGTGTAGATCACCGGTGAAACAGCATAGGACTTTCGTATCATGCGAACATTGTCCTTATACTCTTCGGGATGCTCGTCCAGATAAAGCATGAAACTCTTGAGGTCGTTGTTGCTGATGGAGTCGGTGAAGGAGGTGATGTACTGCTGTTCCACAAGGGAATTGCCCTCCGCCTTGACATCCCTGATCGCCTGCATGGACAGGATGATGCTGGCCAGGTCGCCTTCCTCCGAGTTGATGGTCAGCGGGTAGCTGTTCATGGTCTCTTCCTGGATCTGGTCGATGTAATTCTGAAATCCCGTGGAGAGTGACAGGATCAGCGCGATGCCGATGATGCCGATGGATCCCGCGAAGGCGGTCAAAAAAGTGCGGCCCTTCTTGGTCATGAGGTTGTTAAGGCTCAGACCGAAAGAGGTTGCCAGGTTCATCGAGGCCTTTCCGAGGTTCTTGTGAATGCCCGGCTCCTCACTCTCGATGATGAGAGGGTTGGTGTCATCGGTGATCTGTCCGTCCTTGAGACGGACGATACGGTTGGAGTACTGTTCGGCGAGTTCCGGGTTATGGGTGACCATGACGACCAGGCGGTCGTTGGCCACTTCTTTCAAAAGATCCATGACCTGCACGGACGTCTTTGTATCCAGAGCGCCGGTGGGCTCGTCCGCCAGAAGAATCTTGGGATCGTTGACCAGGGCGCGGGCGATCGCCACACGCTGCATCTGACCGCCGGACATCTGGTTGGGTTTTTTGTGCGACTGCTCTTTAAGGCCGACCTTATCCAAGGCGTCGAGAGCCATTTCCCTGCGCTTCTCAGCAGAAATACCGCCGATGGTCAGGGCCAGCTCGACGTTCTGCAGCACTGTCTGGTGGGGGATCAGGTTGTAGGACTGGAAGACGAAACCGACTGTGTGATTGCGGTAGGAGTCCCAGTCGCGGTCCTTGTATTTCTTGGTAGAAATGCCGTTGATGATCAAATCGCCGGTGTCATAGCGGTCCAGCCCTCCTATGATGTTGAGGAGGGTGGTCTTGCCGGATCCGCTGGGTCCCAGGATCGCCACGAACTCGTTGTCCCGGAGGTTGAGGGAGACGTCGTCGAGGGCGATCTGCTCGTACCCCCCGGTGTTATATTTTTTCTTTATATTCTTAAGTTGAAGCATTGTGCCTCCGCAAATATACAACAATTGAAATTTGATGATAATACTGTAACGGAATTGGTCAAAAAAGCGCAAGTAGCCAAAGCATCTTTTTACAGGAAGTTCATAAATGGCAGCGATATCATAAAAAAACAGAGTTTTTCTTATTAAAAGACGGCTCCCAAAGCCCGTGATTACCACATATATTTGTAATCCGGCAAAAAAGTGATATAATATAAGTCCGGCTTAGAAAGGACATTATTATGAATATCCATAAATTTATCATTTATATTGCAGCGGCGTTCTTCGCGATCAGCGTGATCTTCGGCGCAGCAGGCACCGGCGCGGCTGCAGCAGCAGCCCGGGCCGAAAATGCGGAGCTGCGGGAATACACCCCCGCAGAACTCAGCTGCATGTCCCAGTACTACTACAAGCGCACCAGCGAGAGCGGCTTTTATCCGCCCAAGGTGTCCTGTCAGGACTTGGGGAACGGCTTATACGAGATCATTCTTTTTGAAGAAGTAAAGGAAGCGGACGGCACTGTCCACAGCACGACCTATGCGCAGTATTCGATCGGAACAGATGCGAAGGGTACGGATACGATTTTCGGAAAAGAGATCGATCTGACGCTTTACAGCAAGGTGTATACACCGGAAGAACTCTGCAAGCTGGCTCAGAATCACTATTATAAGGCGAATGATTTCTATCCGCCCAACGTATCGTACACAGCCAATAAGGACGGCACTTATACGATCTGCATGTTTGAGATGATCGAGGACGACGGCGGTACGCCGCACAGCGCAACTTGCGGATGGTACACGGTCAATGTATGCGGGGTCGGAACAGACGACATGATGATGCAGACCATTGATCTCAATGAGTAAAGGAATTCATGGCAAAAGGGACTAAGAGAGACCGTCGGAGACAGTACGCCATCCGCAGAATGCTGAAGAAAGCTTTGTGCGTGGTTCTGCTGGTGCTGCTGGTCCTGGCCTATATCGGGATCCGGAAACAGGAAAGCGCGGGCGCGCAAGGCGCCGGCACACAGGAGATTTCCGGACTGGTCTCGACACAGAAAGCAGGCGGACAGCCGGGAAACCCGGAAGGAGATTTCAGCCTTGACATGGTTCCGGCCTATTCCGGCAGAGCCTATGTCGATATCAACGGCGATGTTCCCTTTTTTACGCGGGAGGAGATGACAGCGGAAGCCTTCCACGAGTACTGGCCGCTGGATGATCTGGGACGGTGCACGGGAGCTTACGCTTGTGTCGGACCTGAGACCCTTCCCACGCAGGAGCGGGGAGATATAAGTCCCGTAAAGCCGACGGGATGGAACACGAACCGTTACAGTGATATAGACGGAGAGATGCTCTTCAACCGTTGCCATCTGATCGGGCATCTGCTGACAGGGCAGGACGCCAATGAGCGCAACCTGATCACAGGGACGAGGTACATGAATGTGGAGGGCATGCTGCCCTTTGAGGAGTCGGTCGTCAGGTATGTAGAGGGAACCGGTCATCACGTGATGTACAGGGTCAGGCCATATTTTGACGGTGACAACCTGGTCTGTGCCGGAGTCCTGATGGAAGCCGAATCAGTCGAGGACCCGCTGGTCCGGTTCTGTGCCTTCTGCTACAACGTTCAGCCGGGATTTGAGATCGACTATAAGACGGGCGACAACCGCCGCGCCAAGGCGCCTGACTGACTCGTAAGTATTGGTAGTCAGCGCCGGATTAATATAGTAAACTGAATATGGAAGTAAGGAATGGGGGCAGGCGTCTTTGTACACCCTTTGATGACATCCTTTTAACATTGGTGAAAGAGGCAACTCTTTCGTTTGGTGTACAAATGTCAGTCATCAGATAGCCTGCCCCTGTTTTTCTGTTTTTTAAGGCAGGAGAAAGATATGGAGAACCTCACGATCAAATTTGAAAAACTGTTGTTATCGGAACTCAGGCTGTTAGCTTATACTCCGGGAGCGGAGGACAATTCGCAGCTGACCGACGATAAGCTTGCGCAGGCTGTGACAGTCAACGAGGAGCTCATAAATCTTGGCTTCACACTGAAACCGAAGGATTTGATCGCGCTTGCCGGCAGTCCGTCACTGTACGGGTTCGCGCAGCATTTCCGAAGCCTTCTGCCCAAGGTCTTGGCGCCTCCCATGTATCCTGATTTCCCGCTTCAGGTGATGGGGATGAGTGAAGCTGAATTCCGTATGCACCAGATGATCCATTATTTTTCTACCTATGATCTGGAGTGGCTTTTTGGGGTGGAGGTAAAGCGCGGATGGCTGCCGGATGTGACATCGAGTGAGAAGACGGAGAGAGATGACACCCTGCTCAGGGCCAAGGTCCTGGAACTTGTGCCCCAAGATAAGGCGCCGCTCACTGCGCTCACTCGGATCATGCAAAAAAGAGAGCGGCTGACGCTCCCCGGGCGGGAACTGACAGTTGAGACCCTGCCTTACCTTGAGCCGGAAGATATTGCAGGCCTGCAGGTGCCCTTTAAGGAAAACCTGGCAGTGCTCTTTGACGCGATCCTCAGGATCGGACCGGCAGACGGGAAGACATCCGGGGACGCCGCAGACAAGAGAGTCCTCCTTTGGCGGCAGATCTGCCAGCACACAGGCGATGTGTTAAAGAGTACGAGCGCTGTTTTGCCGATGCATCGCTATCATTTCCGGACTAATGAAAAGAGAGCGGTCGTAAGACTCCTGGAGTCTTATCCGGTGGCAGATTTTAAGGCCAATCTGATCCTGTCCCGCGGCAAGAGGGAGAAGTGCATCACGGTTCTGCAGTTCCTCGATTACAACATGTATTCACGGAGTGCGGCACACTTGGAAGCGGTGCGGGCTCTTAGAAACGGTGAACTGAGGTCCTGGGAGGCACAGGTCAAATATCTGCTTGCTTCTGGTGACGAAGGCGCGCTGGATTTCATTGCAAAGCGTCCCGGAATGATGCTGCGCATGATCGGATGGCTTTTGAGGATGGGATATCCGGACCGGGAAATCCGGGACAGGCTGGTGGAGAACGCAGGCAAGCTGAGCGCCCACACGATCATAGACATTTTAAACGCGCTGGATTTCAAGGAGGAAAATGCCCCGCAGGAAGATATTTACCGGCGGATGAGAGCTGAACAGGAAAGATACATGGAACAGTGTTCGGAGACTGTGAAGAATCCGGAAGCGGTTTATGCGAAGTACAGGCTGATGCTTGCAAAAGGTTATGCGGACGAAGTGATCCGGAATGCAAAGGACAGGATCAGTCAGTGCCGAAGGGAAATCCGGGAAATGGACCGGGAGTATAAGGCGGCCTGTGATCTTTACAGAAGAACCGCCCCCTATTCAGGGAGGGTGAGAGCGATCCTGGAAGATGTTCTGCGAGCGCACATGGAGAAAGCGCACACGGAACTGGCAGGAAAGAAGGTCTTTGTGTCTGCAGAGGAATACGATCTGTCGTACAGCCGTCTCGAGGGCGGGAAGAAATCTTCGGAGGGAGGCTACCTGCCAAGCGGAATGGCGATCCGGATCCCGGAGGAAGTGAAGCGGCTTCGCTTTTTTGTCTACTGGAACGACAAGAGCCGCGTGGACGTGGATCTTCATGCAAAGGCATATGACCTTGAGGGAGAATCCATCGATGTGGGATGGGACGCTCATTTCAACAAGTCGGGGATCGTTCACTCCGGTGATATCACCCACAGTAACGCGGCAGAATTTATCGATATCAATATGGACGCACCTTTGCGCAATGCTGAAACCTCAATTCACCTTTACTACGGTAAGCGGTCTTTTGGCCAGATAGAGACCTGCTATGTCGGGATGATGGCTGTAAAGAGATTTGGGGAGAAAGTAAAACTATACGATCCGAAGAACTGCTTCTTTACTCACGAACTGCGCTCCGGGGAGACAAGGATCAGTTACGGATATGTGGATGTGAAGAAAAGACTGCTTTTCTTCACAGGCAGAGCACCGGAAAAGGCCTCGCGATTTGCGATGCCCAAGGGCATGTACAGAGAAACGGCTCCGACCTTGTCGCTGAAGAGATATCTGGACCTGCTGGTGGAGGCTCAGGGCGCCGTGTATGCGGACTCCGCGGAGGAGGCGGACCTGATCCTGACGGTCGGAAAGCCTGAGGAGGAGAGAGCGGTGAGTCTGGTGGACCGTAATTTCTTCCTGGAAGCGTGAGAAATAAGACACTGTTTGTGATCATTGAAAAAGGGGCTTGCTGCGCAGGCCCCTTACTTTTATAGTTCGCCGCTCTCCATTGCCGCGGCGACATCAGAAAGAGAATCGTAGATCCCCGCGCACATGTCCCGCATGGCCTGATCCGGCGCCACATCGTTCGGTACCATGATCGGCGCGCAGCCTGCCCTGTATGCGGCGAGAATACCGTTGGGACTGTCTTCGAGCACATAGCAGTCCTCCGGCCTGTATCCGATCATGGCCGCAGCCTTGATATAACCTTCCGGATGCGGCTTGCCGAGGGTCACTTCGTCGCCGCACAGAGTAGCGGCAAAATAGTGACTGATTCCCGCGCTCTCAAGGTTATTGTTGACGATCTTGCGGTCACTTCCGCTCGCCAGTCCGATGGGATATCCCTTATCTGACAGATAGGTCAGGATCGTATCGAGTCCGGGCCTTGCGCGCAGTTCTGTTTTGACAAGTTCCGCGACCAGATCAAAAGTCTGACGTATGAAAGCTTCCGCATCCGCTCCTTCCGGCAGATAGCGGGCGGCAGTATCGATCATATCCTGGCCGCTTCTTCCCATCAGAGCCAGATGCATCTCCCGGGACATTTCGAACCTGAACAATTTCATGGCGATGTCGTCAAATGCCTTATCGTAAATACACTGGGTATCGAACATCAGCCCGTCCATATCAAAGATCACAGCTTTTTTCTTCATAGATTCCTCCTGCAGCCGATTTTTCACAGAAGATATGGTCAGCGCAGGCCGCCTTATCTATGCGTCAGTGAAACTTCGGCAAATAATCCCCGTGCGCCGCGATCAGTTCGTCAACCATCTTTTTGATGGTATCGATGTCGAGCTCGCTCCCCGTGTGGGGATCGAGCATGGCCGCCTGATAGACGTGCTCGAGCTTATGAGTGCGGGCTGCCTCAATGGTGAGGAGCTGCACGTTTATGTTTGTCATATTCATGGCCGCGCATACGACCGGAAGAGCTCCGACGCGGCAGGGATTGATCCCGCGGCCGTTAACAAGGCAGGGAACCTCTACGCAGGCCTCTTCGGGGAGGTTGCTGATCAGATGGCCAGTGTTGAGGACATTGCCGCCAATCTGATAGGGAGTGCCGGTAACCACGGATTCCATGATGTGGGAGGCGTACTCCCTGGAGCGCTCGTGAGTCTTGACACCTGTCTCAAGAAGTTCTGCATATTCCTTCTTCCAGGACTCGATCTGGTTAATGCAGCGGCGCGGATATTCGTCCAGCGGGATGTTGTAGCGGTCTATGAGTTCCGGATATCTGCTCTTTATATAAAAGCCGTTGTACTCTGCGTTGTGTTCACTGGACTCAGTACAATAGTAGCCGAAATTACGGATATAGTCAAAACGGACCTTATCTTTAAATTCGGGATCCGCTATTTTGGCAGCGACACGGGACTTGATCTCGGGATAGAGGTCATTGCCGTCCTTGTCGCGGATCTCTAACAGCCAGGCCATATGGTTGATTCCTGCGATCAGCTCTTTACGGCCCTCAAGCCTGTCTTCCATGCCGACGAAAGTGAGAAGATCTTTGGAGCAGACCTGTACGCTGTGGCAAAGCCCCACAGTTTTGACGCCGGTATAGCGCTGCATATAGCCGGACAGCATGGCCATCGGGTTGGTGTAGTTCAGAAAGAGCGCGTCCGGGCACACTTCTTCCATATCTTTGGCAAAATCTTCCATGACCGGGATCGTCCGCAGCGCGCGCATGATGCCCCCGATGCCGAGAGTATCTGCGATAGTCTGGCGAAGGCCGTATTTCTTGGGTATCTCAAAGTCGATGATGGTAGCTGGATCGTATCCGCCGACCTGGATCGCGTTGACGACAAAGGATGCGCCGGCAAGGGCTGCCCGGCGGTTTTCGGTACCGAGATAGCACTCGATCCGGCCGTATCCGCCCAGGACGCCGCGCATGGCCTCGAGGATCGTCCGGCTCTCTTCAAGCCGCACGACGTCGATATCATACAAGGCGAAGACACTGTCTCTGAGCGCCTCGCTGCACATGCAGTCTCCTATAACATTTCTTGCGAAAACGGTGCTTCCGGCACCCATAAACGTTATTTTCACAGTCTTACCCCTCCTGAGATTTTTTTTACAGGATAGCAGAAGGTTCATTTCTGATACATGGCGTAATGTGTCAGGATTCCGCAGTTTAATAAAAATAGCGCGGGGAGAAGGGTAATCGGAGCGCACTTATGATAAAATAAAAACGGTTGGATTCTTGATCATGTACAAGAATTGCAGTGATGAGCTGATCGCGTTTTCCAGGAACGCTTGTCAGGTAAAAGGAGGAAACAGTATGGGGTACATGGAAAGATATGAGGAGTGGCTTAAAAAGCTTCCGGAGGATCATCCGTTTCACGCGGAGCTTCTCGCGATAAAGGGCGATGACGCAGAGATCAAGGACCGCTTCTACAAGGAGATCGAGTTCGGAACAGCAGGCCTTCGCGGGATCTTCGGAGCCGGGACGAACCGCATGAATGAGTTTACGGTCGGCCGTGCGACGCAGGGAATCGCCAACTATATTTTGAACTCCGGAGAGGATGTGAACCGGGGATTTGTGCTGGCCTATGACAGCCGCTACAATTCCAAGGAATTTGCGCAGCTGGCAGCGGAGATCCTGGCAGGAAACGGGATCAAGGCTTACCTGTTCCCTTCGCTTCGTCCTACTCCTGAGCTGTCATTTGCGATCAGAAGCTTCGCGGCTCTGGGCGGTATCAACATGACAGCCAGCCACAACCCGAAGGAATACAACGGATACAAAGTTTACTGGATGGACGGCGCGCAGATCTCCGGCGAGATCTCCGACGGAATGCTGAAGGAAATTCTGGCGCTTGATCTCTTTGACGATTTTAAGAAGATTCCGCTGGAAGAAGCCATCGAGGAGAGAAAAGTCAGGATGCTGGGCGAGGAGATGGACCTTGCGTATCTCGACTATGTTGTCTCCATGAGACAGCGCACAGATGATGAGATCGACAGGACGATCCCGATCGTTTACACGCCGCTTAACGGCGCGGGCAGCATCCCGATGCAGAAACTGGCGGCGGATCTGGGCTATGTCAACTTTTATATTGTTCCCGAGCAGAAGGATCCCGATCCGGAATTTACGACTGTGGGCTATCCCAATCCGGAGGATCCCAAGGCATTTGCTCTCGCAGAAGAGCTTGGCCGGAAAGTCGGGGCGGAGGTCCTGATCGCGACAGATCCCGACAGTGACAGAATGGCTGTTGAGGTCTCTGACGGCAAGGGCGGATATGTGCCTCTGAACGGAAATCAGACCGGAGCGCTTCTTATCGCCTATATGGCAAGGAGCATGTATGAGAAGGGGACACTTCCCCCAAAAGCCGCGATGATCAAGTCTATCGTCACAGGAAATCTCGGCCGGGTGATCTGCGAGAACTTCGGGATCCGCGTTTTCGACGCGCTGACCGGATTTAAGAATATCTGCGGCGTCATTCCCAAGGCAGAGGATATGGGATACACCTATTTCTTCGGATATGAGGAGAGTATCGGCTGCGCGCCCGGCGTGGAGATCCGCGACAAGGACGGCATCTGCGCTTCCATGCTGATCATGGAGCTGGCTGCCTGGTGCCGCAAGAACGGCATGTCTTTGGCGCAGTATCTGGATTCCCTGTATAAAAAGTACGGTTATTACGCGGAGGACCAGGTATCACTGGTACTCAAAGGCATTGAGGGCGCCGAGAGGATCGGGCGCTTCATGGACGTGTTCCGCTGCAATAAACCCGGAAGATTCGGAAGATTTGTGGTGGATAAGTGCACGGATTACATCAATGGATATAAAGATGTTCCGGCCTCAAATGTGCTCATCTACAAAATGACCGACGGCAACTGGTTCGCCATGAGACCTTCAGGGACAGAGCCCAAGATCAAGTTCTACTTCTACGCGAAATCGGATAACATGGACGAATCTCAGGAATTAGTCAACGATATGAAAACAGCAGTGGGTGAAATGGTTCAAAGCATTGAGTGATAATAAGGACGGGCCGCGCTAAATGTGCGGCCTGTTATTTTGTGTCCGGCAATAGGTTGTAAATATCCATGTATATGGAATTTTTGTGTACTAACATATACCCACGGATGTGGTAATATAGACAATAGAAAAGGTAATACTCTATAGTAGTTGTATATTTTGCAGTATAAGGCTGCGCACAAAGCAAAGTTATAAGGAGGGTAAAAAATATGGTTTCTTGGAAGAATTTTGACACACTGGCATCCTATGAGAAACTGATGGCGCTCAAGGGCCATGTCAATCTGGTGGAAGTAATGTCCGGTGAGAACGGTGCGAAGCGCGTTGCTGAGTACTGCGTTCCCATGGCTTGCGATATGAAATACAATTTCGCCGCTAAGGCAGTTGATGACGATATTCTCGCAGTTCTTCAGGAACTGGCTGACGAGGCTCAGCTGACAGAGAAATACGCAGAGCTTTACAACGGCGCTGTGATCAACACAGGTGAGAAGCGTCTCGTTCTGCATCAGCTCTGCCGCGGACAGCAGGGCGGCGATGTCATCGCTGACGGCGTCAACAAGAGAGAGTTCTATACAGGCCAGCAGAAGAAAGCGGCTGATTTCGCGAACAAAGTACATGCAGGCGAGATCACAAACGCTGCAGGCGAGAAGTTCACCACAGTAGTCCAGATCGGTATCGGCGGCTCCGACCTCGGCCCGCGCGCCCTCTATATCGCCCTTGAGAACTGGGCAAAGAGGCACGGCCAGCAGAAGATGGAAGCGAGATTCATCTCCAACGTTGACCCCGATGACGCAGCAGCAGTTCTGAAGTCTGTCGATGTGGCGCACTCCCTCTTCATCGTTGTCTCCAAGTCCGGCACAACTCTTGAGACTCTGACCAACGAGTCCTTCGTAAGGGATGCCCTCAAGAATGCAGGCGTAGATCCTTCCAAGCACATGCTTGCTGTTACCAGTGAGACTTCCCCTCTGGCGAAGAGCGCTGACTATCTGGAAGCATTCTTTATGGATGACTACATCGGCGGCCGCTATTCTTCCTCCTCCTGCGTAGGCGCAGTTGTCCTGTCCCTGGCATTCGGACCGGAAGTGTTCGCGGCGATCATGGACGGCGCAGCAGAGTCTGACGCTCTGGCTAAGGATCCCGATATCAGAAAGAACGCAGCCCTTCTGGATGCTCTGATCGGCGTCTATGAGAGAAATGTATGCGGCTATCTCTGCACTGCAGTGCTTCCTTATTCCCAGGCTCTGTCCCGCTTCCCTGCACACCTGCAGCAGCTGGATATGGAATCCAACGGCAAGTCCGTCAACCGCTTCGGCGAGCCCGTTAACTATGTTACCGGCCCTGTTATCTTCGGTGAGCCCGGCACAAACGGCCAGCA
>DJXS01000028.1 GCA_002448395.1 Lachnospiraceae bacterium UBA6998
TCCTCAAAGGCGTAAAGGGCCATGAGAAAATGATCGAGGCCTGCGAGTTCCTGTTAAGCGAGCCCGGCGCTGTGGTGGCAGCGGGACATGACTTTGAAGCGGCTCCTGTGGGAGCTTCCATAGTTGGAACGACCGTGGCTGTGATCGGTGGAGGACTGACCGGATGCGAGATCGCTTATGAGCTGCAGCTGCAGGGCAAAAAGCCGGTGATCGTAGAGATGCTGGATGACCTGATCAGGCAGAAGGGAGTGTGCCTTGCGAACAGTTCCTACCTGCGTGAGTATTTTGCCTGGAAGAAAGTGCCGGTATATCTTGAGACCCGCCTTACAGAGGTGAAGGACGGCGCGATCGTCTGCGAGAACAAAGACGGGGAATCCTTCGAGATCCCCTGCGACAGCGTGATCTCCTGCGCAGGATACCTGCCCGCACCGCTGGGAACCGCCGGGAAGAAGAATGTGCAGATAATCGGCGACTGCCGCAGCGTCGGAAATCTTAGAAGCGTCATCTGGGGCGCATATGAAGCGGCGATGAAAGTGTAAAACGGAAAAATGGGGTAAAGTGCAGGAGGTGGGGCATGTCAGATTACGTCAAACGCCCGGCAAAGCGCATTGATAACAGCGAAGGAAGGGTATTCAGAGGCAGATCGGAGATTATCGATCGCCTGAGGAGCGAATTGTCCGGGGACAGCTGGAGCATTGCGCTGGAGACCTATCCGGGAGTCAATGAAGATAAGATGCGGGAACTTTTGGAAGAACTTCATCCGGACTTGATCGTGTCGACCGGGCAGATCCTGAAGGACGCGGATCAGCTGGAGGTATTGCTGCAGAATATCCTCACCGATGACCGCGTCTTCGGAAAGATGTATTACGGAGAACTCGCCGATTTCATCGACCCCGTCAAGGCTGATTTTTTCCGTGCCAAAATAGCGTCCTGCGGCGGGAAAGTCGCCGTCTGCGGTTTTGGCGCGTCCCTTTTATGTGACAGCGGGCTGTGTATCTACGCCGATATGAGCCGTTGGGAGATCCAGCTGCGTTACCGCGCCGGAATGTCCAATTGTTTCTCAGACAATCCGGAGGAAGATATTCTGAAGAAGTTCAAACAGGGCTATTTCCTGGAATGGCGTATCGCTGACAAATTAAAAGCGGAATGCATGGACCGGATGGCGTATTTTATCGACGCGAACCGGGACGATGACCTCGTTATGATCAGCCGGGATCTGTTTGAGGAGGCTCTTATCAAAGAGGCCTCGGAGCCCTTCAGGGTCGTTCCCTATTTTGACCCCGGAGTGTGGGGCGGGCAGTGGATGAAGAAAGTGTGCGGACTGGATCCGGACAAACCTAATTACGCGTGGAGCTTCGACGGAGTGCCGGAAGAGAACAGCATATGCTTTGATTTCGACGGAACGATCCTGGAGATGCCTGCCATGAACCTGATTCTCAGGTATCCGGAGAAACTGCTCGGGAGAAAAGTATACGCGCGCTTCGGCGCGGAGTTCCCGATCCGTTTTGATTTTCTGGATACAATGGGAGGGCAGAACCTGTCGCTGCAGGTCCACCCGACCACGGAATACATCCACAGGCAGTTCGGAATGGCCTACACCCAGGACGAGAGCTACTACATTCTGGACGCGGAAGAAGGCGCGTGCGTATACCTGGGCCTGAAGGAAGGCGTAGAGATCGCCGACCTGATCGCGGCGCTGGAGGAGGCGCAGAAGGGTGGTATGCCTTTTGACGCGGAGAAGTATATCAAAAAGATCCCCGCGAAGAAACACGACCACTTCCTGATCCCGGCGGGTACTATTCACTGCTCGGGCAGCGGGGCTATGGTCCTGGAGATCAGCGCGACGCCTTATATATTTACTTTTAAGCTTTGGGACTGGGGGCGCCTGGGACTGGACGGAAAGCCCAGGCCGATCAATATAGAACGCGGCTCCAAGGTCATTAAGGAGAGGCGGACCGGATGGGTCATGGAGAATCTGGTGAGCCGGTTCAGCGTTGTAGAGGATAAGGAAAACTACACGCAGGAGCACACAGGTCTTCATGAGCTGGAATTCATCGAGACGAGGCGCTTCACGATACGCGACCACGCAGATGTGGACTGCCATGAGAGTGTTAACGTGCTGAACCTTGTGGAGGGGACAAGCTGCCTCGTAGAGAGCATCGGCGGGGAGTTCGAGCCTTACGAAGTGCATTACGCGGAGACATTTATCGTCCCCGAATCAGTGGGGAAATATCGCCTGAGGGCAGTAAACGGCCCGGTCAAAGTCATGCAGGCTTACGTGAGGAACTAAAAGACAGAAGACATATGTCCCGTCAAAGGATTTGATGGTACAATGTTTCTCAGGGGGTAAACAGCTATGTTTAAAAATCTGACAAAAAAAGAACGCGCCTGGGTACTGTATGATGTGGGAAATTCGGCCTTCACGATGCTGGCCTGTTCCCTGATCCCGATCTATTTCAAGGCTCTTGCCATCGGCGACGCGCCGGGACAGATCACAGGTGATCAGGCAACTGCTTATTATTCCATCGCGATCTCAGTGGTGACCATTGTCGTGGCAATTCTTGGACCGGTCTGCGGAGCATTCGCAGACCACAAGGACCGGAAGAAGATCTTTTTCCAGACCGCTGTAGCGCTCGGCGTTGCAGGCTGCATCCTGAACGGATTCGCGATGTCCTGGGTCATGTTCATCGTCATATTTGTCCTGACCAAGATCTTTTATTCCATGTCGCTGACTTTCTATGACTCGATGCTCAACGACATCACGACGGAAGAGCGAATGGACGAAGTTTCTTCCTACGGCTACGCGTGGGGATACATCGGTTCCTGCATCCCTTTCATAATTGCGATGGTGGCTTATATCCTGGGCGGCGGTCTGAGCGAAGATCTCATGGTGTTTTCGCCCATGGTCGCCAAGATCATAGGTTTCTCAGTGACCGGTATCTGGTGGCTCATTGTAACGTTACCTCTTCTGAAAGAATACAAGCAGATCAACTACGTGGAAGCGGAGAGGGGAGAGATATCTGCTGTATTCGGCAAGATCTACGGGACGCTCAGAAAGATCGCTACCCACGACAAGAAGGTGCTTTTCTTCCTGATCGCCTTCTTCCTCTATATCGACGGCGTAGGCACCATTATCGACAACTGCATCAACATCGGCACGGATCTGGGGCTTCCCACCGTCGGACAGGTCGTGTTCCTTCTGGCCACGCAGGTCGTTGCTTTTGGAGGATCGCTTGTGTTCGCGCAGCTTTCCAAGAAATTTGACACTGTGCCGCTGATCCTGGCCTGTATCGTCGGATATTTCTGTGTATGCCTCTATGCGCTGACGCTGCACACGCTGATCGATTTCGGCATCCTCGCGTTTGGCGTCGGGTGCTTCCAGGGATCGATCCAGTCCCTCTCCAGAAGTTACTTCTCCAAGATCATTCCCGCGGAGAACTCCGGAGAATATTTCGGCATCTACGATATTTTTGCCAAAGGAGCGTCGTTCCTTGGTTCTGCGGTAATCGCATGGGTCAAGCTGGCAGGCGGTACGATCAACATAGCAGTCGCGTCTCTGGCTGTATTCTTCGCGCTGGGATTCTTCTTCCTGAGACTTTCGGATAAGCAGCCCCTGGCAAAATAAAAATGAATAAAAAAGAAGCAGCAGGTGACTGGTCACCTGCTGTTTTTTTAATGTCCGCTCATCCGGTCGAACTCAGCTATCACATCGGCAAAATATTGCTTTCTCTCTTTTGACGCCGCGTTGAAGAGCTCATGTTTGGCATTCTCATATCGGATCAGTCTGGCCTGGGGAACCCTCTTCATGAACTCGCTGAAGCCTGCCGCGTCCACAAGTGTGTCAATCCCTGACTGCATAAGCGTGACCGGGATCTTAATTCTGTGCGCGCGCTTCATAATGAGTCCGGTCACATCAACAGCCGCCATCACCCAGCCAAAGGATGGTGCTGAGGTACGATAATGGGAGTCGAAAATACGCTGCCTGAAAAAGTACATGTAGCGCGCCTTCGAAAGCGTGCTGCTATTGGGAAATTCGGGCTCGGGATCAAAGTGATGCTGTCCAAAGCACAGCTTTTTCTGGCTGCGGGTCATCTTCATGTAGGTCCGCAAAGCTTCGACCCTGCGGGGAGTCATCTTTCCGGTATGGAGTTTAAGCATAGGAGAAGTGAGGACTGCTCCGCTGAAATACTTTGGCAAGGTTCCGAGGAAGAGAGCGCCGACAGCGCCTCCCATGGAGTGGGCCAGCAGGAGACGGGGGAGATTCCCGGAAGCGGGTATGACCACCCGGTCCATGAATTCGCGCAGGTCCTTCACATAGGTGTCAAAGGTGTCGATGTGGACTACATCATATTCGGGAAGCTTGCCGCCGGAATAACCGTGGCAGCGCTGTTCCAGAAAGAAGACCGTATAGCCTGCCTGCCACAGGTACCAGGCAAACTCGTGGTATTTGCCCCAGAACCCGCAATAGCCGTGCAGCATGACCACGACAGCCTTGGGATGCGGATGTTCCGCGTAATAGTAGTTGAGCCTGATTCCGTCCCGAGTGGTGATTTTCCCGTTCTTTACATGCTGTTCCCGCCAGAGCCGGTTTTGAGACTCCATTACGGGAATATAATCCTTTTCTCCAAGGAAATGAATCTTGCGTTCAGTCATGATTCTGCCTCGTACAGTTCTCTCGCTTTTGCCGGATAATTAGTGATGACCGCATTTACGCCATACTCCCTGCAGGCCCGAAGTTCGGCAGCGGAGTTGACAGTCCAGACATTGACGTCGAGACCGTATTTGCGGCAGTCCTCCATGAAATCAGGATACTGGAGGTTGTAGAATGCCGGGTGCAGGGCGTCTGCGCCCAGACGGTGTCCGTAACCGGGCATGTCGATGGGACCGTCTCCGTAGAGAAGGCCTGTCTTCGCACTGGAGTCGAGTTCCTTGATCCTGCGAACTGTATAGTGATTGAAGGAGGAGTAGATGACCCGGTCTTCCCAGTGCTTGCGCTTTGTCAGTTCCAGGATCTTCTCCTCGATCTTCTCGTAGAAGACGATGCCTGTCTTGATCTCAATGTTGATCAGCAGCCCGGTGGGCTCAAGAAGATCAAAAACTTCTTCCATTGTCGGGATCTGTACACCCTCATAAGCGGTGTTTCCGTTTCTGAAATCCAGCCTGCGGAGCTCGTCAAAAGTAAAGTCTTTGAGCCAGCCTTTGCCGCTGCTGGTGCGGTCGATGGTCTCGTCGTGGCAGACAACGATCACGCCGTCCTTGGTCATCTGGATATCCAGTTCGACCCCGTCGGCGCCCATGTCAGCTGCCATCTTAAAGGCGGGCAGTGTATTTTCGGGAGCGTACCCGCTGGCACCCCGATGCCCCCAGATCAGGGGATATTTTGATGTATTATTCATAAGTATGCCTTTCCAAGTTGTGAGCAGTAAGTGTTATATAAATACTTTACTTCTTTTCGGGGATGAGTCAAGGCGGGCAGGGAATGCATTGCCATGTCTGTAAGAAAATCAGTAAAATTGCGTTCTGTTATTATGACAGGCAAAGAGAACATGCGATCCGCAGGCAGCGGATCAGAGAATATGTTCACTTTACACAAGTTATCCCTGCGTGCTACACTGTGTGTGGCGCTGAGGACAGCGAATTAAAAGGAGGATTTAAAATGAATATCATTATTGGAATTATTGTCGGCGGAATTGCAGGCTGGCTTGCAGGACAGATCATGGGAAGCAGATTCTCCGTGCTGGGCAATGTCATCATCGGCGTTGTCGGCGGTTTTGTAGGAAGTACAGTCTTAAGACTCGTAGGAATCTACAGTTACGGCATGATCGGCAACATCATTGTTGCGGTGATCGGCGCATGCATCTGCATTGCCGTAATGAGAATGCTCAAGTAATGAAGCGGGTCCTGCGCAGTATTTTGACACAGCCAAACTGAGCGGAAAGAGTTTAACAGAAGAGTTGTGATGAGTCAGGCGGAATAGTCCACCTGGCTCAATTTACTTTTTGGGGATAATAGTACATAATAATTGCAGCATTGCGCAGACGACGTTTACAGTCTGATCACACTGTACAGGGGGTACTATGAAATACCGGATCGACCAAAATAACTATCATACTTTTTCTACTTACGAAATCAACAAAATGCCCGCCAGGAGCTATTTCATCCCTTATCCGGACAGAACTTCGGCTGATGCCGTTACGCCTAAGGAAAAGAGATATTCTTCCTCCAAAGTGGTGTGCCTGAACGGAGACTGGGACTTCAAATTCTATGAAAGACCCGCGGAAGTGCCGGAGATCCTGGACACGGAGAACACAGAATTTGATACGATCGATGTTCCCGCCTGCTGGCAGTTCAGAGGCTATGATAAGCCGTTTTATATCAATATCCGCTACCAGTTTCCTTTCAAGCCGCCTGTGATCCCTACAACCGATAAGGTAGGCAGGGTCTTCTCCTGGATGGGCGTGGACCAGAAGATCTCTCTACGCTACAAAGATCCCGGTGAGGAGTACAATTTCGTCGGCATTTACCGCAGAGACCTTGAGATCAGTGACCCTGACAAGAACTATGTGATCTCTTTCCTCGGCGTTGCCAGCTGTATGGATCTGTATGTGAACGGACGGTTTGTCGGATACTCTGAAGGCGCGCACAACACGGCTGAGTTCAATCTGAGCGGAGTGCTCACGGCAGGAACCAATGAGCTCGTTGTAGTGGTGCACCGCTGGTGCAATGGGACCTATCTTGAGGACCAGGATATGTTCCGCAACAACGGCATTTTCCGCGATGTCCTGCTCAGGATCTCCGATGACAGCGATATCTTCGAGATCGACGCGCAGACGGAGAAGACAGGAGATACATATAGGCTCAAACTCAGTGCCCAGACACTCAAACCCGCCGATATCACATTCACGATCGAAGGGAACGGCATCTCCCGCAGTAAGACTGCACAGGCAGCCGAGTGTATGGTCTCCGTTACTTTCGAGGATCTGGAAGTTACTGAGTGGAATGCTGAGGAGCCCGTCCTCTATAATATCTACTACGAGACAGAGAGCTGCTGCGTGAAGGAGAAGATCGGATTTAAAACCGTGACGATCCAGGGCGATCTCTTCCTTGTCAACGGCAGAAAGATCAAGTTCCACGGCGTGAACCATCACGACACCAGCTGCACAAACGGCTACACAATGACGCCCGATGAGATCGAGAGAGACGTCAAAATCTGCAAGGATTTCAATATCGATATGATCCGCACGTCCCACTATCCTCCGGATCCGCTCCTTTTAGAGCTCGCGGACGAATACGGACTCTATATCGTGGATGAGAACGATCTTGAGACTCACGGTACCTTTGCAATGCAGCTGCCGGCGACCTATAACACCATCAGCCATGATCCCAAATGGGAGTCTCATTATATTGACCGTATTTCGCGGCTCTACAACCGCGACAAGATCCACAGCAACACATCGATCGTGATGTGGAGCCTTGGAAATGAGGCGGGCGGCTACCACAATACAGACGCGATGTACGATTACCTGAAGCTTCGCTCGGACCTGCCCGTTCACTATGAAAGCGCGATCCATTGTAAGAGAATTGCCTATGACGTCGGCAGCGAGATGTACCCTTCCGTACAGATGGTACATGACGCAGGCGAGCACTGCCGCAAGCAGAAACAGCTCAATGACAGACCCTATTTCATGTGCGAATATGCCCACGCCATGGGGGTCGGACCCGGCAACACAGAGGCTTACTGGGAAGAGATCTACAAATACGACAACCTGATCGGCGGCTGCGTATGGGAGATGGTCGATCACGCTGTTCTCCATGAAGACGGCAGCTACACCTACGGCGGTGACCACGGCGAGTGGAGCCATGACGGCAATTTCTGCGTGGACGGTCTTTTCTACCCCGACAGGAAGCCTTCCGCCGGCGCGAAGATCATCAGGTTTATTTATCGTCCGATCAGAGTAAAGCATATTTCGGGAAGCACCTTCGAAGTGTTCAATACAACGGCATTTTCGGAAGGCAGCCGCTACCAGCTGACCTTTACCTGGAACGACGGCAGCGTGACCGTGATCACTCCTGACGCCGGACCGCTTCAGAAGTCTGTCATCATAGTACCCGAACCGGAAGCTATAGAAGGAAATCTGTCCGTGATCGTTTATACGAAGGATCTTCGAACCGGCAAAACAGTGTCAGAGGAGCAGATTGTGATCAGGCAGTGTGTTCCGGGCGAAGAGGGCGGCCATCTGCTCACCGAAGACTGCACTTTCCCGAACGGACATTTCAATCTGGACCTGCCCGGCGGAGAGAAGCTCAGAAGTAATTCGGAATACACGATCCTGTACCGTGCGGCTACCGATAATGACACCGATCTGAAGTTCAACAATTCGATGGAGCCCTACATGCACCAGAAGGAGACCGTGATCTCCTGCAGCCGGATCCTCAACGGATACCGCGTCGAGAGCGAGCTGGTCAATAAGACCGGCAAGTTCAACGTGGTCGACAGCTATGAGGGCACAGAGGACGGGATCCTGGTCACCAGTACACTTCACTGTGTCTCCGGCGGTGATATTATTCCCAGGTTTGGCAAAACATTCCGTCTGGATTCCGTATTTGACAATGTCAGATACACCGGAAGGATCGGGGAGAGCTACTGCGACATGAAGGATCAGTTCCCGATCCGCACTGTGGAATGCAAAGTAGCCGATATGACGGAACCCAATATCCGCCCCCAGGAGAGCGGAAACCGCTGCGACTGCACAGAGGCCAGCGTGAGCAACGGAAAGGTGACAGTCACTTTCAAGGCTGTGGATAAGCCCTTCGAGCTCGGCATCAAGCCTTATTCCGACTGGTCGCTCTGCAGGATGAAGCACCGCGAAGATGAAAAGCGCACCGGCACTTATGTGACGATCCAGGCTTTCCAGCAGGGCATCGGCACGGGAGCCTGCGGCCCCGGAGTCATGCCGGAGTATCAGTACAGTGCCAAGAAGGATTACACCCTGAAATTCCTGATCCGTGTCAGTGAAGCCTGACGCGGGAAGCGGAATCTCTTGACAACACTCTGAAAAGTGCCTAAAATAGCGATTGTTACGGTTTATAAAGGAGTATTCTTTTAATTGTGACAGGCGGACGCTGAACATGTGTCAGTAGCAGGCCGATCCCGTACACCGACAGAGAACCCGTTCACCGGCTGAGAGACGGGGGTGCGCGCGGCGCTGTGAATTTCAGCATGGGAGTCCTTCGCGAAGCGCCTTGACAGAAACGGCGATAAGCGGATGCCGCTGCGGCAGCGATGAGCAGAAAAATGAGAGCAGGCGACAGATCAGAAATGATGCGCCTGAACGTGGGTGGTACCGCGGGAATTTGTCCTTTCTCGTCCCATATCCGGTTTCGCGAGGCGAAGCCGGATATGGGACTTTGTATTTGCAAAATAATTATTTATATCAAAAAGGAGAAGCTATGAGCAGGTTTGATGAGATCCGGGAGAAATTCCTGGAAGAAGCCCAAGGCCGTACAGACTCCCGCAGCATCTATGAGCTTCGCAAGAAGTATCTGGACCGCAAAGCGGGCGAAGTGAACGCGCTGATGAAGGAAATGCGCAACATTCCCAAGGATGAGAAGGCCGACTTCGGCAAGAACGTTAACCTTCTTAAGGACTGGGTCCTTGAGAATCTCTCCAAGATGGAAGAAAAGGCCAGAGAGGCCGAGCTGCAGCACCGCTATGAGAGCGAGAAGATCGACGTTACGATCCCTGCCGATAAGGATCCCCGCGGCAATCTTCACCCCATCACACAGATGAAGAACCAGATGGTCGATATTTTCGCCGGAATGGGTTTTGAGATCTATGAGGGAACAGAGATCGAGAACGATTACTACAATTTCACGGCTCTGAACACTCCTATGGATCACCCCGCGAGAGATATGCAGGATACGTTCTATCTGTCTCCCGAGTATCTTCTGAGAACACAGACCTCCGCAGGCCAGATCCATGTTATGGAGGCCAAGAAGCCCCCGATCAAGATCCTGTCCCCCGGCAAGGTTTTCCGCTCTGATGACGACGCGACTCATTCCCCGATGTTCAGCCAGATGGAAGGCCTGGTAGTAGATAAGGGCATCACTCTCTGCGACCTGCAGGGTATGCTCGACGAGTTCGTTCAGCAGGTATATGGCGAGGGAACACGCACCAGACTGCGCCCTTCCTTCTTCCCCTTCACAGAGCCCAGCGTAGAGGTTGACTGCAGCTGCTTCGCTTGCGGCGGCAAGGGATGCAAGCTCTGCAAAGGCACCGGCTGGATCGAGATCCTCGGCGCCGGCGTAGTCAACAACAAGGTCCTTGAGAACTGCGGCATCGATCCCAATGAATACAGCGGATTCGCTTTCGGTATCGGTATCGAGCGCGCGGCTATGCTCAAGTACGGCATCAACAACATCAAGCTTCTGTTCGAGTCCGACCTTCGCGTCCTTGAGCAGATCAACGATGCCTGACGCGGGGAAAGGAGGATATAGAATATGATCACACCACTTAGCTGGTTAAAAGAATATGTAGAGATCGACTGCACTCCCCAGGAACTGCAGGACAAGCTTTTCTCCTGCGGTTTCGAGGTAGAAGAGCTCCATGAAGTGGGAGAGGACATCTCCGGTGTCGTGGTAGGTCTTGTGGAGACCTGTGAGGCCATTCCGGACACACATCTGCACGTCTGCACGGTAAACTGCGGCGCGCACGGCACTTTCCAGATCTGCTGCGGCGCGGACAACGTCGAGGCAGGTAAGAAGTTCCCCGCTGCTCTGGTAGGCGCGACTGTCTATGCCACAAGCCGTGACCACACTACGGTTGAAGGAACCATGACCATCAAGAAGGGAAAACTTCGCGGATATGAGTCCCAGGGTATGCTCTGCTCAGGCGTTGAGCTGGGCGTCAGCGAAGATATGTATCCCGGCGCGGGCTATAACGGACTGCTGGTCCTTCCCGATGACGCTGAGGTCGGCGCGGATGTAAAGCCGATCCTGGGCCTTGACGACTGGCTCTTCGATATTGCGATCACAGCCAACCGCCCTGACTGCCAGAGCATCTTCGGCATCGCGCGCGAAGTTGCGGCTGTCCTGGAGAAACCTCTCAAGATGCCTGCTCTGGACTACACAGAGACAGATGTGAAACTTGACAACTTCAACATTACTGTTGACGCACCGCAGCTGTGCCCCCGTTATATCGGCCACTATGTCTACGATGTCAAAACAGGCCCGTCTCCCGCATGGATGCGCCGTCGTCTGGCACTGGTCGGAATGAACGCTATCTCAAATATGGTTGATATTACCAACTATATTTTGACAGAGCTGGGCCAGCCCATGCATGCGTTTGACTATGCGTACCTGCGCGGCAACGGCATCAATGTCCGCACTGCGAAGGACGGAGAGAAGATCGTTACTCTTGACGAGCAGGAACTGACACTGAACAGCTCCAACCTGGTAATCTGCGACGGCGAGCGCCCGATCGCGCTGGCAGGCGTTATGGGCGGTCTCAACTCCGAGATCCTTCCCACAACCGAATCTGTTATGTTTGAATCCGCGAAGTTCGCGCGCGACAACATCCGCCGCACTTCCAGAAGCGTCGGCAAGCGCACAGACGCGAGCGCGCGCTATGAGAAGGGTGTCGACGAGTACGCGACCGTTATGGCTATGAAGCGCGCCCTGCACCTCGTCGAGGAGCTCGGCTGCGGCAAGGTTTCCTCCACTCACTTCGATGTGAACACAGGAAACAGCGTTGAGCCCCGCGAAATGACCGTAGAGATCGACAAGATCAGCGGTGTTCTCGGCATTACTGTTCCGGATGAGGACATCGTCCGCATCATGAACAACCTCGACATGAAGCCCTCGATCAGTGAGAAGGATGGCAAGCGTATGCTGACCCTTCAGGTTCCCGCGTACCGTGATGATATGGAAGGTTATCAGGATGTGGCTGAGGAAGTCATCCGCATGTACGGCTATGACAAACTCGTTCCCACTTTCCTTAAGAGCGCGGAAGTCACTACCGGCGGCTGGAATCCCGTTCAGCGCCGCGAGATGCGCGTCAAGGAGGCTCTGTGCGGACTCGGCGCTTACGAGTGCATGCACTATTCCTTCTTCTCGCCCTCCGATCTGGACCTGCTCCGCTATCCTGCAGATGCTCCGGAGCGCAATGCGATCCGCATCATGAACCCCATCAGCGAAGAGCTGTCCCTGATGCGGACCACGCTGACGGCTTCCATGATCCATGCAGTCGTGCGCAACCAGAAGAACGGACGCCTCGACGGCAGACTCTTTGAGATCGCGAAAGTCTTCGTGCCCAAGGCTCTTCCTCTTACGGAGTATCCGGATGAGAGAGATCATCTGGTCGTCGCTTTCTGGGGCAAAGGAGAGGATTTCTTCACTGTTAAGGGAGCCGCTGAGACAGTAGCGGATACGCTGCATGTGAAATTCGCATACAAGGCTGCAACCCGAAGCTTCACACATCCCTACCAGACCGCTGACGTGATCTGCGAAGGTCAGACTGTAGGATATATCGGCACACTTGCATACGACATCGCTGAAGGTGAGAGCATGCGCACAAACCTCTATCTGATGGAGCTGGATCTGGCTGCTCTGTATCCGCTGTGCGGAAATACACCGGCCTTTGAACCCCTGCCGAAGTTCCTGGATGTCTCCCGTGACCTTGCGCTTGTCATGGACAAGAACATCACCTGCGCGCAGGTTGAGGATCAGATAAGGGCAGCCTGCAAGTACGTCCGCGACATCAGACTCTTCGATGTCTACGAGGGAGTTCCGATTCCTCCGACTATGAAGAGCATGGCCTTCACCCTCACTTTCAGGGCAGGAGAAGAGGAGTTCACTTCCGAAGATCTTGACAGGTATGTCGCCAAGATCCTCAAGAAGCTGGATGCAGTGCTCGGGATCACACTCAGAGCATAATCATTGTAACAATAAAAAGCCGCAGTACCGGGATCGTCCGGTGCTGCGGCTTTATTTGATGTGCGCCCGGCGGCGCACG
>DJXS01000127.1:0-5104 GCA_002448395.1 Lachnospiraceae bacterium UBA6998
TGTTCGAGTCACCTCGCGGACGCGCGTAATAATAGACCGGGAACAGTGTTGATACTGTTCCCGGTTTTTTTGCGCGAGTTATAGTGAATGAATTAGGATAGAAAAAAATCGGATATGCTATCACTCCGTACTTTCCCTTTCAGCCAGAGTAGCTGAGAAGGTCAGATGCTGCACGGCGGGTTTATGCTTGTCGTCGGCTTCTATAGAGTCGATGACCATTGCAGCAGCTTTCTGGCCGATCTCAAAGCCCGGCAGCTCCATAGAAGTAAGGGAAGTTTCGAGCATGTCGCCGACACGATGGCCTGTCATGCTCAGGACCCTGATGTCCTGCGGCGTGTGCAGTCCATTATCCTTGAGAGCCCGATCGCACCCATTCCCTGCGCGTCTGTGGCAGCGAGGATTGCGTCCAGCTCCATATTTTCATCAATCAGTTTCACTGCACAGTCGTAGCCATACTTCATTCCGCGGAGCTTGGATTCGCGTTCAGCAGTGATCTCGGGAAGAGAAAGTTCCCTGATAGCCTGTTTGTAGCCTCGATAACGGTCCGCGTAGGGCGGGATCTTCTCAGAGCCGTTGATCAGGCCGATCTTCCGACATCCCTGCTTGTAAAGGAACTTGACGGACTGATACCCGATATCTGTATAATCGACAACTACGCTGCTCATCTTAAGGTCATACCGCCGGATCACCTGAACGACCGGCATTTCAACAGCGATGTCGCGGATGATCCGGGTGTTCTGGCCGGTGCCGGCAACGATCATCCCGTCGACAAATCCGTTTCTGAGCCGGTTCAGGCTCTCCTTTTCGACCATCTTATCATTCCCTGTATTTACAATGATCGTAGCAAAACTCCGCCCCCTTTTTTGATGGATCAAGTTCAGCGTGCAGTAATAGCAAGAATGTTTCACAGATAAAATATCTTTAGATTCGTCTGAGAATAGGGTATGGTATTACTAGAACAAACAAACAATATAATGGAGAAAAAATGACGATACAAAAAAAGATAATGATCAGTAATATAGTGGCCACTACGATAACTGCCCTGATGATCTGCATAATCTGTGTGGCGTATGTACATTTTCACAGCGAGACGCTTCCGAATGAGATCCGGGAATCTTCAGGAGGCGTCAACAAATTGACCAAAATAATGAATATTCTCTACACCTACGAGTCAGAGATTTTCGACATGAATTGGGAGATCGTCCTGCCCGAAGGCGAAGAGGAGACGGAGCTTCTGCTGCTGCCGGAATCCCAGAGGATAGAGGAGCTGGAGAACCTTGGATATCATATCCGGGTGGAATCCCCTTACATAGTTTCTTTTTCCAATATGGATGAAGCGGATCAGAAAATGCTGACATTGATCGGTAATGTTCCGGCGAAAGCCGCCTATATGACCAGGAAAAGCATCGTTGTTCGTGACGGTATCGACTTTGGCGGGAAAACATGGTATGTGACGGCCGTTTATGATGAGGACCGGGTGGACAAAGGCGTACAGCGCTCCGTGACTCCGCTGTATATGGTGCCCCGGGGAATCGGCATCAGTTTTTTTCTGATCACATTGGTATGCATCGCGGTTGTATCGGCTGTCTATTCCCGGCAGATCTCAAAAATGGTCTTTGGACGGCTGCGGAGACTGAAAAAAGGCGCCGCCATGGTAGCAGAAGGCAATCTGGATTATCCGGTCACTTATAATGAGAGCGATGAATACGGGGAGGTATTCGAAGAATTTGATCAAATGCGCAGACAGCTTAAGGAAGCGCGGGAGAAGCAGCAGCGGTATGAACAACAGCAGAGAGACCGGCTTCGGGGGATCACGCACGATCTGCGTTCTCCGCTGACATCTATAAAAGGTTACGCGATGGGGATCAAGGACGGGATCGCGAATACGCCTGAGAAGAGAACGAGGTATTGCGACGCTATTTTGACACGGGCGGATGACCTGGAGAGGCTGACCGGAAGCCTGTCGCTTCTCGTCAAGATGGACACCGGAAGCAGTTTTCTGCATCTTGAAAGAGTAAATCTGGATGAGTACATCAAACAGTTCCTCTCGGAAAAGAAAGCCTGGCTGGTCGACAGGAAAGTGGATGTACGATACAGGACGGACGCGCCGGAAGCTGAGGTAGAACTGGACATCCGGGAGATGCAGAGAGTATTCATGAATCTTTTGGAGAACACGGTGCGTTACAGGACTGCGGATTGCTCTAAAGTAGACATCGAAGTCCGGCAAAACACAGAAAATGTGGAGATCCGGTTTACCGATGACGGACCGGGAGTCGGCCAAAGACACCTGGACCGACTCTTTGAACCGTTCTACAAAGAGGATAAAGCGAGGACGACACCCGAAAAAGGCAGCGGGCTTGGGCTGACTATTGTCAAGCGGATCATAGAAGGACATGACGGGCAGGTCAGCGCGTCATCTGAAGAAGGGCTGTGCATTATGATGACACTGCCGTCGGAAAAAGAGGGAGAGCAGGCATGAAGAAGGTACTGATCGTTGAAGATGACATTCTTGCAGCGGAGCTTGAGAGAGATTATCTGGAGGCGTCTGACTACGAGGTGGAACTGTGCGGAGATGGAGACGAAGGGTATAAAAAAGCGGAAAGCGGAGACTATGACCTGCTGCTTCTCGACATCATGCTTCCGGGAATGAGCGGATTTGAGATCTGCCGCAGGATCAGGCGGAAGCAGAATGTTCCTATTATCATGGTCACGGCCAAGACAGAGGATGTGGATATGATCCGGGGACTGGGACTTGGCGCAGACGATTATATCATGAAGCCCTTTAATCCTATGGAACTGGTCGCCAGAGCCAAAGCGCATATCCGAATTCACGAAATTCTTCTGGGCGAATCCGGCACAGAGAAGCAGGAGATCCGGTACAGGGACCTTGTGATCTCCGTGCCTTATCGCAAAGTCACTGTAAGGGGAGAAGAGGTGAATCTCAAGAACCGGGAGTATGAGCTTTTGTATTTCCTGGCCTCCCATCAGGGGATGGTGTTCTCCAGGGAAGCGCTGCTTGAGCGGATCTGGGGACAGGATCCGACAGGGGATACCGCGACAGTTATGGTTCATATAGGGAGAATCCGGGAGAAGATCGAGGAGAATCCCCAAAAGCCGGAATATATACTTACCGTCTGGGGGGCAGGATATAAATTTGCCGATAAACCGTAAGGGTGCTTCATGCATATTGTTTAGGTTTATTTTCAAATTATTATATTTCAATTTATGTATAGTTTAGGTATTATTATACATAAAGCGATGTTAGCAGTTTAACTAATCGTTTCGAACACGCGGGCCAACATCAGTCAATAGGGAGAAGAAAGATGATTGAAAAAGGCAGAGTGATCTCGCTGATTTCGTCAGCTGCCGGCCTGCTGCTTACTGTTGGATCCATGACGGTGTTTTCGGCGTGCGGGCCCAAAGAAGACGGGACTTTGATGATTTGCCATAATGCGCAGATCCGCGTCGCTATGTGCGGGATAGGACTTGCGGTTCTGTTTGCGATCGCAGCCTTTGTAAAAAGCAAAGCGATCAAACTGATTTGCGATACCGCGGCACTTGTGCTTTCTGTGGTCACATTTATGACGCCGGGAGTACTTGTACACATATGCCTGCTCAGCAATATGCATTGTCAGGTCAGGCTTAAACCCTTTACCAGAGGCTCCGCGATCTTTATCGCATTACTTGCCCTGTGGGATATTCTCCGGATCATCAAGGAGAACAAAGAGAAGGGACCGGGCGAGGAAGAATAAAGGAAAGAAAATGAATATTCAAAAAGGGGCGTGCCGCAAAAGCGTAGGTTTTAACCTTCACTTAATGCGACAGCCCCATCTTTTTTTACCTTCACTTAAAAAGACAGGTGCTTGATAGTTGGGTGACAAAGTGGGTGACAACGAAAATCGGGGCACGGAAACGCCCTCCTTTCCTTGCTTTTTTGGGTGACAAACCCGCTCCTAAGCGGTAGGTCGGGTGTTCGAGTCACCTCGCGGACGCTGACAAACCGGGACTGAAAAGTCCCGGTTTTGTCATTTAACATTCCAAATACAACTCAGGCTTTCACGAAGAAAGGAGCGTACTTGGCCGCCAGTAAAATTGCCTCCGCCATACTGATCTCACTGACAATTCCCTTTCCTGCGATATCAAATGCGGTACCGTGGTCCACGGAAGTGCGCAGGATGGGCATGCCGTTGGTGATGGAGATGGTGCGGTCAAAGTCAAGGGTCTTGGTCGCGATGTGGCCCTGGTCATGATACAGGGACAGGACGCTGTTGTAGCGGCCCAGGGCTGCCTGATGGAAAACGGAGTCCGCGCCGATGGGGCCGGTCACGGGATAGCCTTCCGCCTTGAGCTCTTCCACGGCAGGGGTGATCTCGTTGACTTCCTCCCAGCCGAAGAGGCCGTGCTCGCCGCAGTGGGGGTTGAGGCCGGCAATGGCCATGGTCCCCTCTGTGACTCCCAGACGCCTGAGGGCTGCAAGGCTCTCCTTGACACAGGCCTTGATGTTATCTTTTGTGATGTCATCCAGCATAGCCCGCAGAGATTTGTGGCGGGTCAGGAAGAAGACACGAAGACCATTTGTCTCGAACATGGTCAGCGGATCGGGTGTATTTGTCAGGGCGCCGAAGATCTCGGTGTGGCCGATGAAAGGAACTTCCGCAGCGTGCAGGGCTTCCTTATTGATCGGTGTTGTGGCGACGGCATCCGCCTCGCCGTTCATGGCAAGCTCGATACTCTTCTTGATGTATGCAAAAGCAGCCTTGCCGCACATAGCCTGGACAACTCCGTAGGAGAACTGAGACTGGTCGATATTATCGAGGTCGATCAGGTTCAGGATCCCCAAGCGATAGTCGCCGTCCGCGGGTTTTTCCACGACATTGATCTTGAGGTCCGTGCCCACGATGCTGATCGCCTTTTCCATGACCTGACGGTCGCCGATGACGATCACATTTGCTGCATCATTGACTTTTTCCAGTGCGCATGCCTTTGCCACGATCTCGGGACCTACACCGGCGGGGTCACCAATGGGTACTGCAATCATAGGTTTTTTCTCTGCCATTTTAATTCCTCCCTTAAATATCTGCAGTTATAAATGTCATCTGGGTCA
>DJXS01000127.1:5210-5823 GCA_002448395.1 Lachnospiraceae bacterium UBA6998
ATCAGATAAACGCAAATCAGATAAACAGTTTCTCCTTCAGGTAATTGACACAGACGTTGAGCGCGGTCTTGTCGCCCTGGCTTCCGCCCTTTGTGATGAAATCCAGGCCGTCGAACTCGCCTCCGCTGAACTGACCGTAGGCAGCCAGGGGCAGAACCTCATCCTTGAGGTCAAGTCCCGCCGTACCGAAGTGTCCGCAGAGAGCCTGGGTCACATCGCCGCCGCAGGCATACAGACCCTGGAAACGGGGATGCTGCCTAAGAAGGCGGACCGTGATCTCCGCCAGCGAGTTGTTGATCATATCCGTCACTTCCTCCATGGAGCAGTTATATCTCTCCATATAAGGGCGGAAATCGATCCTGTTTTCAAGATAGATCCCGTCCCCGACGACAGAGGAAATTGTATATTTCTCCGCTTCTTTCAGGACATCGCCGACAACACGGCTGATCTCCTTCTCCCTTCTCTCCTCTCCTTCGAGAAGTTCCCGGGTCCTGACCATCACGTTGTTGGCTTCCTGGGTCAGCCAGAATTCCTCCAGCTGGGCTGTGGTGCTGGAATTGACACTGCCCACGACGACCAGGATATGGTTCTGCCTGCGGTCCATCCTGGGTTT
>DJXS01000114.1 GCA_002448395.1 Lachnospiraceae bacterium UBA6998
GCTTCCTTGATCTCATTTCCGAGATTCAGGTTCTCGTAATACTTATTCTCATTATTAATTCCGACAAAGCTCGAAGTCACCCGCCAATTGCTCTGTACACCGGTCATCGGCCGCTCGCCGACCTTGATATAGCCGTTGCTGATGGAATAATTGATATCGTCAAAATACGGACTGTTCACATCGATCTTTGCGAAGAAATTGTAGGAATACTCATAGCGAGGCGGATTATAGCTGATGAAATGGCCTTCCTTGTCCTTGGTCTTAAGCTCGGTGCGGCTCTCCTTGATCTCCAGAGAGCAGCCTCTGGCCTGGGAGAAATCCATAACATCCGGGTTGGCTTTTTCCAGATTACTCGCGCTGGTCACGATAAACTTCCGGTGATTCTCATCCAGCAGCAGCTTCATATAATTGCCGATGGACTTTGTAGTCGTAAAGTTCCTGACCGCGTCCTTATTCTCCTCCCTATAGGCGAGCTGCTGCGCGATCTCCGCCTTCGTGCTGTGGCGTCTCTCGCTGAACCAGGGTGAGAGTTTGGACGCGCACTCCTTGCACATATTGCCGTCTTCCAGTTTCCTGTTGCCCAAAAGTCCGATCTTACCTCCGCAGAAGTCGCAATATTTCTTATCAAATAATCCCATTTGCCGCTCCTCTCTCCGATATCCGGATCGGTCGTAAAACAGTGAAAAGCTACTTTCTGTTAATGATTATACTGGATATCTCTGTGTTTGTTAATGCCGGCTCAGAATCCCAGGTTGTCGTTCACAAGGATCACATGGATCCTCCCGGGGTGTCTGGAAAAGCGCGTTATCAGGAACTGACAGCAGATCGTGTCAGGAGACTTGCAGTTCATGCAGGAACCTGTCTTCGCGCAGGGCGTATTGAGCCCGAATCTCTGCGCGTTGATCGGAGCAGCTACATTTCTCGCCCTCTTCATCGCGCCGTCCACATCATCACATACCTTGTTCATGCCCGCGATCACGATCACCTTGCGAGGTCCCTGCGCCAGTGCAGAAACTCTGTTGGAGTTGCCGTCGATATTGACAAGGATTCCGTCCTCAGTCATCGCATTTGCGCTCATCAGATAGAAATCGGCATCATAGGCAGCCAGCATTGCCGCCCGCTTGTCCTCTACAGCGTCTCTGTCGATAAAGTTATAGTTTCCCTCAAGCAGAGCTTTAACAAGGCCGATCTCGTGTACGCTCATGCCTCCGCCCATCGTCACTGTACTCCCCTCAGGGATCAATGCGAGAGCCTGCTTTAAAGCCGCTTCTTTATCCGCCGCATAGTAACCTGTCATGCCGCGGGACTCGAGTCCTTTGATTACCTTCTGCGCCAGAAGTTCGTTGCGCTTCGTGATATTTGGATTCATGATTCATCCCTCCTTAAGTTTTATATTTCTTTTTATGATATGATGAGAACAGATCTCATAACCATATTATTTTTTAGTGAGGCATTTCCTGCAATGAGTCAAAAAAGCACCCAACCTGTACGTTACCGTCTCTGCGCAAGACCGGAGCGGCTGCAGCGCTGTCCGTCAGGGTTCCGGGGCTTTTGCCTTGGGACCCGTTTTTATGAACCGTTTTTTTGCAGGATCGCGTTGAGCCATTTCTCACTTTCTCTTCCGGGCCTGACATCCCCTGTCACCCGGCTCCCGACAATATGCAGCCCTTTGCCGCCGTATTTTCCGGCAGCCGCCTCAAGGCGCTCCTGCAGCCGCTCCATTGTCATATCCGTGAAAAAGCGTCCGTTCCGCTCTCCCTCAAAGGTCCCGTACTTAAAGGAGACATATACAGCGCCGTCCTTTTTCAGAGCCCGTTCCATCTTTGCCAGAATATCGGGCAGCTCTTCAAACGGCACATGCAGGATCGAGGCGCAGGCGAAGATCCCGTCATACCTCTCCTCCTCGTCGAGCTCCTCAAAGAGCATTTTCCGCACCGGGATCCCAGCTGTCTTTGAAGCGGCGCGCACCATCTCTTCCGAGCCGTCGCAGGCTTCGACCCTGAATCCCTTTGATAAGAAATACCTGCTGTCCCTGCCCGATCCGCAGCCGAAGTCCAGGATCAGCGCACCGGGCTCCAAGTACCTCAGAAACCAGTCCTGAATATCCGTGAACTCCACATCGACTGTGGTCGAGGTAAAACTGTCCGCATTGCGGTTATAGTAGTCCAGAGTATCTTTCTTTGCCGACTCCCGCCCGCGCAGCTTCTTCATCACTTCCGGCGCGCTGATGATAAACCAGCTCGAGAACTTCTCGGGCGTTTTCACCAGAGCTTCCTCCAGCTCCTCAAGCGGAATCCATTTGATCTCCGAAGCCTCCTCCGGGTTTACGCTCACTTCGCCTTCATAGGATCCCGCAAAGACATGGTCGTACTCGTACTCGGTCAGGTCCGTGCGGAACTGGGTCCGGTAGACAAAGCTGAACAGTTCCGTGAGTTCGCAGTCGATCCCCATCTCTTCGATCATCCGGCGATGCACCGACTCCTGCAGTTCTTCCCCTTTTCTCTGGTGAGAACAGCAGGTATTGCTCCAGAGGCCTCCGGAATGATACTTATCGGGATTTCTCCTCTGGATCAGCATCTTGCCGTTCCGCACGATAAATACGGAGAAAGCCCTGTGTAAAAGTCCTCTGCGGTGGACTTCCCCTTTTGTTTCATATCCTGTTATCCGGTCATTTATATCAACCAAAGCGATCAAATCTTCCATGTTAACCCTTAATACTTTTTCTGACTGATTATCGGTAATACTTCAATACAGTAATAATATCATACCGACGGCCGATGTCGGTCAAAATATCGTCCGTCTCCACTCAATTGGCACTTCTATGCTATCCATGGTATAATTTTCTATTGGAATTATTACACCGATCAGTTCTGATCCTGAACAAACCACAACCAGGAGGCTATCCCTCATATGAAAATCACTGAAATCTTAAAAGGCAAACGAATCCTTCTCTGGGGCTACGGCCTCGAGGGCAAGTCCACCGAGAAATTCATTAACAAATACTGCGACGTCGCAGAGTTTAAGGTTTTCCAGGGAAAACGCGATGAGATCGACGAGGACGCCTACGATTACATCATCAAGAGCCCCGGCATTGTGGCCTGGGACCTCAGCGACAAGTTTACTTCCATGACCGACCTGTTTTTGAGCGAGTTTTCCGGACAGGTTATAGGGATCACCGGCACCAAGGGCAAGAGCACGACCTCTTCTCTGCTCTACACAGTTCTGTCCAAATGCACTGACCGGCCTGCGCTTCTTGTGGGCAACATCGGTTTGCCTGCGCTGGACTATTACGGCTCCATCACAGATGACACCATCATTGTCTTCGAGATGTCCTGCCATCAGCTTGCCCATGCGGGAATTTCGCCCCACATCGCGGTCTTTCTCAACCTCTATGAAGAGCATCTGGACTACTATCAGACAATGGCCAAGTATTTCCGGGCCAAGGCCAATATTACCCTGAACCAAAAGCCCGGCGACTATCTTTTCGTCGGAAACAATGTGCCCCCGCTGGATACCAAAGCAGCCAAAACCGTGATCTCCTACGACGATCCGATGCACTTTGACATGAAGCTCAAGGGCGAACACAACCAGTTCAACGCGCGCTTTGTCTATGCCATCAGCACTCAGCTTTTTGGCTGCGATCCCGATAAGGTGCGTGAAGCTCTCGGCGAATTCACCGGCCTCAGGCATCGTATGCAATTTG
>DJXS01000026.1:0-248 GCA_002448395.1 Lachnospiraceae bacterium UBA6998
GACAACGCCGCAACCAGAGGCCAGATCCGTCAGATCAGCCACATGGTCAAGGTGGAAGAACTGGACTAAGGGAGGTACAAAATGGAATTATCAAATTTAAGACCTGCTGACGGTTCCAAGCAGAACAAATACAGAAAAGGCCGCGGCCACGCTTCCGGAAACGGAAAGACCGCCGGCTACGGACACAAGGGACAGAAGGCTCGTTCCGGCGCTCCCAGACCGGGATTCGAAGGCGGCCAGATGCCTCT
>DJXS01000026.1:327-4008 GCA_002448395.1 Lachnospiraceae bacterium UBA6998
CAGATGCCTCTGTACAGAAGACTTCCTAAGAGAGGCTTCAAATGCTACAACAGCAAGGATATCGTTGCGATCGACATCACAAGACTTGAGAAGTTCGAAGATGGCGCAACTGTTGATGTACAGGCACTTAAAGAGATGGGAATCATCAAAGAATCCAGAGATGGCGTGAAGATCATCGGATGCGGAGATCTTTCCAAGAAGCTCAACGTTAAGGTTGATGCTTACAGTGCCTCTGCCAAGGCTAAGATTGAGGCCGCTGGCGGTACAGCTGAAGTCGCTGAATAAATACGGGAACCTCGCCGTCTTTTCCACTGTATTAAAACGGAGGGGAAGACGGCATAAACCGTTTTACTAAAGAGGTCTGTGTTATGTTAGAGTCTGTAAAAAATGCTTTTAGAATGAAGGAGATCCGCCAGAAACTGCTCTATACACTGGCTATGATGGTTGTGATCCGTTTCGGTTCACAGCTTCCTGCGCCCGGTATCGACAGAACCTATTTCAGTAACTGGTTTGCGGCGCAGACCGGTGATGCGTTCAGTTTTGTGGACGCGTTCACTGGCGGTTCTTTCTTAAACATGTCCATACTGGCACTGAACATTACACCCTACATTACTTCTTCCATCATCATCCAGCTCCTTACTATTGCAATTCCCAAGCTTGAGGAAATGCAGAAGGAAGGAGAAGAGGGAAGGAAGCTTCTTGTATCCATTACCCGTTATGTCACAGTTGCCCTGGCTCTTATGGAGTCGGCAGCAATGGCGATCGGATTCGGAAGACAGGGGCTGCTTGAAGAGTATAATGCAATCAACATCATCATGGTGATCTGCACTCTTACAGCAGGCAGTGCATTCCTTATGTGGGTCGGCGAGCAGATCACCGAGAAGGGTGTTGGAAACGGTATTTCGATCGTACTTGCGATCAATATCATTTCCAGAATGCCTCAGGACATCGCTTCACTGTTCTCTCAGTTCGTAATCGGCAAGACCATTGCCATCGGCGCAGTTGCCGCAGTGATCATCATTGCGATCATCGTGCTTATGGTAGTCATGGTCATTATCCTTAACGATGCCGAGAGAAGGATCCCGGTACAGTATGCTCAGAAGATTCAGGGCCGGAGACTTGTCGGCGGCGCCAATTCCGTAATTCCGCTTAAGGTGAATACGGCAGGCGTTATGCCCATCATCTTCGCCTCCTCTCTTATGGAGTTCCCTGTTATCATCTCCACACTGGCCGGCTACAAAGGAACAGGAATCTGGTCGGAGGTCCTCCGCTATCTTTCCTCTTCCTACTGGTGCAATCCCGGACAGATCAAGTACACATTGGGTATGCTCGTGTATATAGCACTGCTGATTTTCTTCGCATACTTCTATACATCGATCACATTCAATCCGCTGGAGATTGCAGATAACCTGAAAAAGCGCGGCGGCTTCATCCCGGGTATCCGTCCCGGCAAGCCTACGAGCGATTATCTGAGCAGGATCCTCAACTACATCATCTTCATCGGCGCGGTCGGCCTTACGATCGTCGGTATTCTTCCGTTTTTCTTCAGAGGCGTGTTCAACGCTTCCGTATCTTTCGGAGGAACGAGCCTGATCATCGTGGTCAGCGTTGTGCTCGAGACGATCAAGCAGATTGAGTCCATGATGATGGTCAGAAATTATAAGGGATTCCTGAACGATTGATTTAAGTAAATGGTCCGGAGACGGTGGAATGTGGGGTTTCGCCGCCTCCGGTTTGGTGCGCAACAATGACAAAACATTGATTCAATGTCAAGCTTCAGAGCCAAGGCTCAGAAACGGAGGTTACAATGAAGATCGTTATGCTGGGAGCACCCGGAGCGGGTAAAGGAACGCAGGCTGAGATGATCGCGGAGAAGTATGGGATTCCTCATATCTCAACCGGAGATATCTTCCGTGCCAACATTAAGAACGGCACAGAACTGGGCAAAAAAGCAAAAGCATATATGGATGCAGGCAACCTTGTGCCTGACGAACTCACTGTCGACCTGGTGATCGACAGAGTCGCGCAGCCTGACTGTGAAAAGGGATATATCCTCGACGGATTCCCCAGAACTATCCCTCAGGCGGAAGTATTCACCGCGCAGCTTGAAAAGAACGGCACAAAGATCGATTACGCTATCGATGTTGAAGTACCGGATGAAAACATTGTCAATCGCATGAGCGGCAGAAGATCCTGCCCGAACTGCGGCGCCACCTATCACATTCAGTTTATTCCTCCGAAGAAGGAAGGAATCTGTGACGTATGCGGAACTGAGCTTGTTCTTAGAAAAGACGACAAGCCTGAGACTGTTTTGAACAGACTGAATGTATACCACGAAGCAACACAGCCGCTGATCGACTTCTACAAGGCCCAGGGAGTTCTCAGGGAAGTCGACGGGACACAGGACATGAAAGATGTCTTTGCGGCAATTGTTAATATTTTGGAGGATTAAAAGTGTCAAAAGCAGATGTCATTGAACTCGAGGGTGTGGTAATTGAAAAACTCCCCAATACGCTTTTCCGCGTCAAACTTGAGAATGGAGCAATTATTCTCGCTCATATCAGCGGCAAGCTCAGACAGAATTTCATCAGAATCCTGCCGGGGGATAAAGTAACCCTGGAGATGTCCACCTATGACCTGACAAAGGGCAGAATCATCTGGAGAGACAAATAAAAAACATCCGGAGAGATTGCAGAAAACATTTGCTATCGGCATAGCCGTGTGATATAATGCAAAGGCTGTAAAGAATTCGTACCGCGAATTCTTATTTGTGCGTGCATGAAGACCCGCTTGTGCGTGCAGGGAAATTGCAGAGAATGATGAAAGGAGAAGACTATGAAAGTAAGAGCTTCTGTAAAGCCTATTTGCGAAAAGTGCAAAGTCATTAAGCGCAAGGGTATTATCAGGATCATCTGCGAGAATCCGAAGCACAAACAGAGACAGGGTTAAAGAGCCATTTGTCGGCTGAGACAGCCGCGAATTACTCTTTGATACCCTGCTGAATCTGGAAACCGTGTGCATTTGACGGCATGCGGGCTGTGACGGAATCGCAGCGGAAAGACCGGGCAAGTACCGGTTGGGCTTTAATGAGCCCCAGTCAATCAGTAACGAATTGAGTATTTATTATGGAGGAATTACAAAATGGCTCGTATCGCAGGTGTAGATTTACCCAGAGATAAGCGCGTCGAGATCGGCCTGACAAGCATTTATGGAATCGGCCGTACAAGTGCAACAAAGATCGTCGAGAAAGCAGGCGTCAACCCCGACACCCGCTGCAGAGATCTGACTAATGAAGAAGTACAGAAACTCAGCGAAGTTATTGCTGAGGAGTATATGGTTGAAGGTGACCTTCGCCGTGAGATCGCTATGAACATCAAGCGCCTCACCGAGATCGGCTGCTACAGAGGCATCCGTCACAGAAGAGGTCTCCCTGTTCGCGGTCAGCACACCAAGAACAACGCCAGAACCAGAAAGGGTCCCAAGAAGACCATCGCAAACAAGAAGAAATAATATTCACTAATAAAGGGAAAGAAAGTAGGTTAGTTTTATGGCAAAGCAGAATGCTGCAGCTAGAAGAAAAGCTGCAAGACGTGTCAAGAAAAACGTTGAACGCGGACAGGCGCACATCCAGTCTTCTTTTAACAACACAATCGTTACTCTGACAGACGCTCAGGGCAACGC
>DJXS01000039.1 GCA_002448395.1 Lachnospiraceae bacterium UBA6998
CGATCAGATAGAAGTCCTCCTTGAGGGAGTCCGTATAGCCGCGGAGCCTTCTGATGAAGTCTCTGTCAAGGCAGTAAGCGACATCAAGCCTTAGTCCGTCAATGTCAAAATAGTCAACCCAGAACCTGATCGCGTCGAAAATATGCGCGATGACTTCCTCATTTCTGAGATTGAGCTTTACCAGGTCGTAATTGCCTTCCCAGCCCTCGTACCAGAGACCGTCGTTGTAAGGGGAATTTCCGTCGAAGCTGACATTGAACCAGTCCTTGTAAGGAGATTCCCATCTCCTATGCAGAACATCCTGAAACTGCGCGAAACCGCGGCCGACATGATTGAACACGCCGTCCAGGATCACGCGGATCCCCGCTGCATGAAGGTCTTCGCAGATCTCCTTGAAATCCTCGTTGGTGCCCAGTCTGCAGTCGATCTTCTTGTAGTCCCTCGTGTTATAGCCGTGCGTATCCGACTCAAAGACAGGACAAAAGTAGACCGCAGTGATCCCGAGTTTCTTAAGGTGAGGGATCCATTCCTTCACTTCCAGAATCCTGTGTGCCTGCACACCGTCGTTTTCATAAGGTGCTCCGCACATACCCAGAGGGTAAATCTGATAGATCACGCTTTCTTCTGCCCACATAATAATCCTCCTTATCTTGAACGGGATCTCCAAATACCATATTTTTCTCTATTTTGCAATAGGGAAACTCTATTTTCTTAGAAGAAATCCACACTGTCCACAAAGTTATCCACATTTTATAGCCATTCGTCCCAAAATCTCGAGATTTTATCCCCAATTTCAAGGCTGTCTGTGACCCTGTTTCCGCTCCATTCCGCGGGGAAAATCCTCCTGTAAGAGCTCGTTTTAAACCGCTCATCCATAAGCACTACAAGGCCCACATCGTCCGCCGTCCGGATCACTCTTCCCGCCGCCTGCAGGACTTTGTTCATGCCCGGATACCGGTACGCGTAATCGAAACCGTCCTCTCCCCTGCTGTCAAAATAGCGTTTGAGGATCTCCCGTTCCGCGCACACCTGGGGAAAACCGGTGCCCACAATGACCGCGCCGATCAGCCTGTCCTGCCTCAGATCGATCCCCTCGCTGAAGATTCCTCCCAGCACGCAGAAACCCAACAGGCTTTTATCATCTCTTACTTCTTCGAATCGGTCAAGGAAATCTTTTCTCTCCTCCTCGGTCATCTGCGGTCTCTGAACCGCGAAAGAAGTCTCTTCGTCCTCCGGATACAGGGCCATATACTGCTCCAGCACCTGCTCCATGAAGCTGTAGGAAGGGAAAAAGATCATGTAGTTTCCATGTCTTCGAGATACCGAGTTGTAAATGCAGGACGCTATTTTGCCATATTGCTCCGCGCCCCTCATCCGGTAGCGGCTTGTCACGTCGCCGGCTATGAAGAGCCCGAGCCTTTCAGGGTCGAAAGACGACCTGGCATAGACTTCATAGTCCTCGTCTGTTCCGCCCAAAAGCCTCTTGTAGTAGCGGATCGGCAGAAAAGTCGCAGAGAACAGAACGCTCGCCTCTCCCTTGTCCAGGCACTCCGCCAGCTTGCCGGACGGGTCCACGCAGAAAAGACGCGCCTCAAGGTCCCTCCCGCACTTCTGTATATAGATCTGGTACTCGCCGTCCATGCCCTCATAGACCGTCAGAAAGCGGGACAAGGCAAAATAGGCGTTCATGAAGTTCTCCTGCACCTGCGCCGCCGCGGTGTCCGCCGTCCCTGTTCCCCGCCGCTGCTCCTGCAGAATGGACTGCATCTCCTCCATCACTTTGTAAGCCGCGTCCGCCAGGACATCGATCTCCTCAGCCAGCAGCACCTTATCTTTTCCGCCTGCTGACCGCATGAACTGTGTTCCTTCCGGCATCACTGCAGCGCCGTCAGGTGCCGATCCGGCTCCTTCCTGTTCAAACGCTTCCTTATAAGGCCTGAACGCGGAGACCAGCTTCCCGAGCTTCTTCCACAGCCCCGGATAAACCGCTCTCACCTCGCTCCGGAAAGTCTTCATCTCCTCTCTTGAAAGCGAAGCGCTGTTCATTTCCCGCCCTCGGTCCACCAGATTGTGGGCCTCGTCGACCAGGAAGAGATAGCGGTACTTCCCTTTTCCCTCGGCGAAAAAGCGCTTCAGCCTCGCCCTGGGATCAAACAGATAGTTGTAATCACCAATTATGGTATCCGCAAAGAGGGAGACGTCGAGCCCCAGTTCAAAGGGACATACATTGTACTCCTCTCCGTATTTTTCCAGTGTAGTCCTCCGGATATCCTCCTCCCGGGTCAAAAGATCGAACAGCGCCGTGTTGACCCTGTCATAATGCCCTTTCGCCCGCGGACACTCCTGAGGGTTGCAGGCCCGCTTCTCCATGGGACAGATCTTATCCTTCGCTGTCAGCTGCACGCTCTTGAGGTGCATCCCGTTCCCTCTCAGGATCGACAGAGTCTCCAGTGCTACCTGCCCGGTCACAGTCTTGGCCGTAAAATAAAAAAGCCTGTCCGCTTTTCCTTCACCGATCGCCTTCAGCGACGGAAACACTGCGGAGATCGTCTTTCCCGTACCTGTGGGAGCCTCCAGAAACAGTTTCCTTCCGTGGCAGATCGTGTGATAGACATGCACCGCGAGCTCCCGCTGCCCCTCCCTGTACGGAAAAGGGAAAGCAAGCGCTGAAAGCGATTCATTTCTCACTTTTTCCCATCGGATCTCCATGCCCGCCCATCTGGAATACTCCTTCATCAGGTCTTCAAACCAGGCTGTGATCTGCTGCGCGGTATACTCCTGCGTAAACCGCCGGATCTCCTGTGTCACAAGGCTGCAGTAAGTCATTCTGACCCGCACAATATCCAACTGGTTCTGAACACAGTATATATAGGCATAGCACTTTGCCTGAGCCAGATGCACCGGTTCAGGCTCCTTCATTTTGCTGAGCTTACCGTATGTCGTTTTGATCTCGTCAATGGTCCAGGCCTCTCCGAAAATGGGATTCTCCGGATCACAGCCAAGGAAAATGCCGTCCGCCCTGCCTTCCACAAGCACAAAAGCGTCTCCGTCTTCCCCGCTGTCAGGAAGCGGATAGTAAACGGAGAGCGGCACTTCCGCCATATAATCGGGTCCCGCTTCTCTCTGCAGCTTTCTGTGCATCCTGGCCCCTTCAAGCATAGCGTCCTCAGGAGCGCCGGCCGACCGCTCATCGAGGTCGCCCGCCCGCAGCACGAATTCCACCAGATCCCGGACCGAAATTCTTATTTCTTTACCCATACTTTGCAGTATAGCATCCCTTTCTTCATTCGTTATTGCAATTTTTTCAGATTTGCGATTAAATAATGAATTATTAATTCAGCACCCCGAACGAAAAGCATTTGGGACAATGAAGTGCTGAATACCTAATACTCTGATTTTAAATGCGGACCGCGCCTTCCGGCCGGTCGGCGGAAAGGCTGCTATGGAAAAATTAATTATCCCCGAGCACTACCAGTCATCTCTGGATCTCCACGAGACCCAGATCGCCATCAAGACTGTCAAGGATTTCTTTCAGAATCTCCTTGCAGAGCGGCTGAATCTCCGCCGCGTCTCGGCTCCCCTCTTTGTACGCCCCGATTCGGGACTTAACGACAACCTCAATGGCGTGGAGCGCCCGGTATCTTTTGACATAAAGGAATCCGGAAAGATGGCAGAGGTCGTTCACTCCCTTGCGAAATGGAAGCGCTATGCCCTGGGCAAGTACGGTTTCAGCATCGGAGAGGGGCTTTACACCGACATGGTGGCCATCCGCCGCGACGAAGACACCGACAACATCCATTCCATCTACGTGGACCAGTGGGACTGGGAGAAGATCATCACCAGAGAGGACCGCACGATCGAAACCCTCAAGAGCGTCGTTCAGAACGTCTACAGAGTCCTTCGCAAGACTGAGAAGTATATGGCGATCCGCTATGACTATATCGAGGAGATCCTTCCCCACGATATCTTCTTCATTACCAGCTCCGAGCTGGAAGCCCTCTACCCCGACAAGACCCGTAAAGAGCGCGAATACCTGATCTGCCGTGAGAAAGGCGCGGTTTGCCTGATGCAGATCGGCGACAAGCTCGCAGACGGAGCGCCCCACGACGGACGCGCCCCTGACTACGACGACTGGCAGCTCAACGCCGACATCCTGGTCTACTATCCTATCCTGGATATCGCGCTGGAGCTCTCCTCCATGGGAATCCGCGTCGACGCAGAGTCACTGCGCAGCCAGCTCGATAAGGCAGGCTGTCCTGAGCGCGCCGAGCTCCCCTTCCAGAAGGCGGTCCTTGAGGACAGACTTCCCCTGACCATCGGCGGCGGAATCGGCCAGTCCCGAATCTGCATGTTCTTCCTCAGGAAGGCTCACATCGGCGAAGTTCACAGCTCCATCTGGCCGGATGATGTCGTGGCGGCGTGTGAAGAATCGGGCATTGCTCTTCTGTAATATTGACGATCCCGGGTGTCTGCCTCCCTTTTTCGGGCGGCAGACACTTTTTTTGCGTCTTCGTCATTTTGCCCATTTAAAGCGTTAAATCAAACAAATTTCAATTATTGTATTCTTGTATACAATAATTATTGTAAAATATAGACAAGAATTACACCTGATTTAGTATTTTGCTTCTCTATTTTGCCATATTGCACATGACTATTGGGCGTTTTATAATAGCAAAAAAGAGAAAGCAGTGGCCGCTTTGTTGATTATGCCCAATGGCATTTTACAATCAAAGCGTTCCTTTATGCCAAGGATTGTATACAATAATACTTACATTCCGTTATTCGTATTCAGTCCCCCGCATTTACATGCTGCAGGAAATCAAACCACAAGGAGGAAACGAAAATGTCATATGTTGATGAAATCCTGGAGAGAGTGATTGCGCAGAACCCCGCACAGCCCGAGTTCCATCAGGCAGTCAAGGAAGTCCTTGAGTCCCTTCGCGTCGTGATCGAAGCTGACGAGGACAAGTACAGAAAAGAAGCTCTGCTTGAGCGTCTCACAACTCCCGAGCGCCAGATCCTGTTCCGTGTGCCGTGGGTAGACGACAAAGGTCAGGTTCAGGTTAACAACGGTTACCGCATCCAGTTTAACAGCGCTATCGGCCCTTACAAGGGAGGCCTTCGCTTCCATCCTTCCGTAAACCTCGGCATCATCAAGTTCCTCGGCTTCGAGCTGGTCTTCAAGAACTCCCTGACCGGCCTTCCCATCGCCGGCGGCAAGGG
>DJXS01000008.1 GCA_002448395.1 Lachnospiraceae bacterium UBA6998
AGCGCGTCTATGAGATCGGCCGTGTCTTCCGCAACGAGGGCCTTGACACCCGCCACAACCCCGAGTTCACCCTCATGGAGCTCTACCAGGCCTACACCGACTACCACGGCATGATGGACCTGACCGAGGACATGTACCGCTTCCTGGCCCAGGAAGTCTGCGGCTCCACAACCATCACCTACAACGGCACTGAGATTGACCTGGGCAAGCCCTTCCGCCGCCTGACCATGGTCGACGCCATCAAGGAAGAGACCGGCATCGACTTCGACCAGGTCGCGACCGATGAAGAGGCAAAGAAACTGGCCGACGAGCGCCACATCGAGTATGAGGACCGCCACAAGAAGGGCGATATCGTCAACCTTTTCTTTGACGAGTTCTGCGAAGACAAGATGATCCAGCCCACCTTTATCATGGACCATCCCATCGAGATCAGCCCGCTGACAAAGAAAAAGCCCGGAGACCCCACCAAGGTCGAGCGCTTCGAGCTCTATATCAACGGCTGGGAGATGTGCAACGCCTACTCCGAGCTCAACGATCCCATCGACCAGCGCGAGCGCTTCGCCGCCCAGGACGCTCTCTCCGAGCAGGGCGATGAAGAAGCCCAGCACACCGACGAGGACTTCCTCTACGCCATGGAGATCGGCATGCCTCCCACCGGCGGCATCGGCTACGGCATCGACCGTCTTACCATGCTCCTGACCGACAGCGCGGCCATCCGCGACGTCCTGCTCTTCCCGACAATGAAAAGTTTAAAGGACTAAACACAGTAAGTAAGCCATTTTTTGAGAGCTACTTAACCAATACTTAACCAATCAAAAAGAGACATTACAGCTATCCAGAGTGCGTTGTATCATGTGGTACAGCGCACTTTTTTATAGCCTGAATAGTCTCTTGCCAACTTATACTTTTGGAAATTAATTTAAAATAGCAGAAGGCTCTTTCGAACCCTCTGCACACATATTTTTATATATTGCTTTTGCGTCTATTGCAGTCTGCACAAAGCATCTGGCAGTTCTCTGCAACAGTCCTTCCACCTTTACTCCAAGGAGTTATATGATTTGCTTGCATTTTTGTGAATTCAAAATGGTTAGATGCCGGCAGCGAGATCGTCGTTTCCGACAACGGGCCTGGTTTTGCACCGGCACAAGAGGGCGGGCCGCACATTGCGCTCCAGAATATCCGGCAGCGGCTGGAGCTCATGTGCGGCGGAACCATGTCGATCCTTCCGCGGGAAGGCGGCGGGACGATAGTGAAACTGACGATCCCCGGATCCGCCCCGGAAAACGGGGCGTGATCTCAGGCCTTCAGCGGGTTCGGGATATGCAGCTCCTGCCCGTCGAAGAAAGTGCAGACAGGTTCAATGGTGCTGATCTCTTCGTCCGGGATCGTAAAGATGTCCTTATCCAGTACTACGAGGCAGGCACGCTTGCCGACTTCGATGGAACCGATCTTATCCAGAAGGCGCATACGTTTGGCGTTTCTCCAGGTGAAAGCATGGATGCACTCCTCCAGGGTGAACCTGCCGGATTCCGGCTGCCAGCCGTAACGGTATTTTTCAAGGTCCAGCGGCGGATAGAATCCGATGCCGGGTTCATAGCCGGTCTTCGCGACCTGTATGCCGATGAAGGGGCTGTTGCGGTCGTTTCCGAGGGGGCTCATGTTGTCCGAGGAGAAGCCGTACAAAGTGCCGTCCTTCCGGAACAGAGAGAAATCATAGCTGTGCCTCCAGCGCTCCTGGCCGAGGTAGGACAGAGTCCCGGGCGCTCCCTGGCCAAGCCAGTGGGCACTGATGTCGGCATAGACGCCGAGCTTCTTGAACCGCAGCGCATCGTCCGGGTGCATGCACTCCAGATGCGCGATCGTCACACGCATGCACCAGTCGTCGCCGCAGATCTTCTGTGCCTCCTCCACGGCATCCAGCAAAAGGCGCAGGGTGCCGTCGCAGACGCAGTGGATGTGCAGGTCCAGGCGCTCTTTGTTGAGGCGCACCATCACGTCGCGCATTTCCTCCATGGTGGCGTTGCAGTGCCCGTAATTCTTTCCTTCCGGATCGTTGGAGAAGGGGACCAGGCTCAGCGTATCACCCGCCTCGTTGGAGCCGTCGGCGAAAAACTTGACGATGCGCACCCGGATGTGGTCGGAGCCGTACAGCTCCTGCCACCTGTGTGCGCGCTCGATGGTCTGGTCAATATTTTTTACATTGTCCAGGATCGAGGTCCCCTCATAGTAAAAGTAGAGCCGCCCTTCCTTGTCCAACTGCGAAAGATAAGCAATGTCCCCTTCCGTTTCGGTGAAGGCGTCCATGTAGCCGATGTCGCCGTAGTGCCGGAAGATGTTGTGGACCGGTTCCGCGCACGCATCGTCCATGCAGAGGGGCGGTGTCCAGCCGGTATGCTCGAACACACCCACGTCTCCGGTCTGGATCGTCTGGAAGCAGACGCCGGTATATTCCCCCTTCTCATCCTTGAAGAAGGTCTGTCCGGTGATCGGTGAGATGGAATGCGGGATGCCGTTTTCATCCTTCAGCATCTCCAGGGCCATGGAATTGTACAGGCATCCGTGGCCGGTGTCATCGTTGATGCGTGCCGGGCGGTCCGGGATCAGCTCGTCCAGCATCTCCTTGCGCGGGCCATCCTCTCCGAAGGTCGAGGCATGATAACTGCTGTAGACAAAGTAGGGCTTTACTTCCTTCGGGTATTGTTCCGCCGCCTCGCGGATGTTCCGGCAGAGCTCCTCCCTGTCAAAGGTATCCGGCCCGAAAATGACCCAGGTCGCCTTGGCAATCATGGAAGGATGGGTATGGCCGTCGATCAGTCCCGGAAGGACGGTCCTTCCGCCCAGGTCGACCGTTTCATACTCCCCGAAATTGAACTTGGCGTAGCGTATCACCTCGTCGTTCGTGCCGACCGCGGCGAAGATTTTACCGTCGATGGCGACCGCCTCCGCCCAGGGCTTACGGGTGTCCTCGGTCCAGATCTTTCCGTTAATAAGAATTTTCTTTTCCATAGGAGCCTCCTTTTAGAACAGATAGTGCTTCGTCAGGCCGTAGGTCCTGTCACGATCTACGATCTTTCGCATAGATTCCTTTTCGGCGTGGATATCGAACTCGTCGAGGACCATCACCTGCGGATCCTTCGGGTCGTATGCCGGCCAGGATTTAGCCTTTCCGTCCGGAGAGATTTCCGTGGAAAGCGACGGGTCGCCGGTCTTTGCGAACTGGACCCAGAGCCTGCGCACGGTCTTTGCGAAGGTCGTGTCGAAGACCTTTCCCATGGCAGGATCCGTATTCGGATGGCAGAAGATGATCTCGAGCTCCACACCGTGGCCGGGCTCTGCAGTGAAGTAATAGGTATAGGCTTTGCCGCCTGCCTTTGCCTGGTTCTCCGACATCCGGATGACGGGCGCATTGAACCAGAGCTGGTCGAACATGCGGCTCTCCCGCTCGCAGCCTTCTTCCGGAATTTCGCTTAAGAAGCTTTCGATATCCGCCTTTTCCTTCTCCGGAAGTTTATTAAGCTTTCTTTCCTTCCGGTCGGCGTAGAGCCACTTGATGCCCTCGTCTCCCATGGCGGCGGCAAACCAGTCGAACTCCCTCAGGTTGCAGCCTACCAGGAGATCGATATCCTTTACCGCGCCGTTCGCATAGGCTTCATGAGGATCGAGGGGAAGATGGATCCCGTCCCGCTCCGGCGCGATGCGAAGCCGTACCGCCTCGGATTCGGTCACGATCTTCTCGGCATCGATCTTCATAAGGTCTGCGGCTGTTTTGCAGCCGAGGACATCCATCAGGATCTTCGTGCACTCGATGGCTTCTTCCGTGGATCTCGTAAGGGTCGGGGAGCCGCTCTGGGCAATGAGCCGGTGGAAATACGCATGGGAACCTTTCAGCAGCGGGAGCAGCGATACGCTTCCCGCACCGGCGGATTCGCCGTAAATCGTCACGTTATCGGGATCGCCGCCGAAGGCCGCAATGTTTTCATGGACCCATTTGAGTCCCATGAGCTGGTCCAGCGGGCCCAGGTTCTGCGCGTCAGGGAAATCCTTTCCGTCCGGCAGGTGGGAAAGATGGAGATACCCCATGACGCCGAGCCGGTAGGCTACGGTAACGATGATGACGTCGGGGTTTTCCTTCAGGAATTCGTCGCAGTCAAACAGCGAAAAAGCCGCCGCGCCGAATTCAAAAGCGCCGCCGTGGATCCAGACCATGACCGGCTTTTTCTCCGTGCTGCCGTCCTCCGCCTTCCAGACGTTCAGGTACAGGCAGTCCTCTCCCTGGTTGACAAGGGATTCCTCCAGGCTGAAGTCCCTGTGCTGGCAGGGGCTTTTCCCCTTGTAATAGGCCTCATAGATGCCGTCATCCGGTACGGGTGCGACCGGCGCCTTCCAGCGAAGCTCCCCGACGGGCTGCTTTGCCACAAAGGGAATGCCCTTCCAGGAAAGGATATTGTCCTCTTTTCTGCCGACAAAGGTGCCGTTCATGCACTTTACAGCCAGAGCCTTGTCGTAAACACCGTCCGTGATCCTTTTATTCACCATACTCATTGTTCCGTCTCCTTTCTTCTTTCCGGGTAATAAGGTCTTGCCTCATGCTCTGAAGATTTTCTGAACATTAACCTTTATTTTTTATTCTATCTAATTGCTCCTGCCGGGACAAGGCATGGTGCCAAAATGTCAACACGCTGAACAGGAACCGGGGCGTTATTGACAATTCGGAAGCCTCTCTTTTCAGAGAACGAAAATCCTGTTATATTTAATATATATCAGGAAGTACCATCATCTATTTTGCAAAGGAGCTGGACCATGGTGGAATTAAACAATGAAAGAATTGACGAGATCCTGCACAAGGAGACCGTGAAAACGGAAGAGCAGGCGACGATCCTCCGCGCCATTTATACCAGATATATGCGTTTATACGAGGAGTACTTTGCGGATGTCGACACGCTGGACGACGCAAAGATCGCGGAGCTCAGGACATATCATCTGGAGACCAGGAACCTTGTAAAGGCTTATTACATGGATATTCCCGAGGAGACCGGCACGTATCTCCAGGTATTCGACAAGGAATACACCGTAAAGCTGCTCGGGCCGGACTGGAAGAAATATGTTTCCGAAAGCTTTCAGGAATTCAGTTCCGAACATAAAAAGGAGGCAAAAAACGAGGATCACCTGAAGGAAATGTACAGGGAAGAGATTCTTGGCGCCTTCTATGACGCGATGAATTATGTCTTCCGAAACGGCTTCGGCACAGCCAACAAGACGTTGGAAAAGGTATCCAAGGGATTGCTGAGTATCCTGTTTGGAGATGATAAGTGATCAGGAAGATCCGTTTATCCGACAGCTTTACCTGCGGGAAAATGCTCAGGTTTGCGCTGCCGTCCGTTGTAATGAACGTCTTCACGTCCCTGTACAGCGTTGTGGACGGATTCTTTGTCGCAAACTATGTGGGGACGACGGAACTGGCGGCTGTCAACCTGATCATGCCGGTACTGAATATTCTCGGAACCGTCGGGTATATGTTCGGCGTGGGCGGAAGCGCCCTTGTCGCAAAGACACTTGGTGCAAAAAAGCCGGACCGGGCCAACGGCCTGTTTTCCATGATCGTGCTGGCATCCTCCTGCGTCGGCTTTCTGCTGTTGGCGGCAGGCTTTCTTCTGATGCCCCGGATTACGGCGATGCTTGGCGCGGAAGGAAGGCTTTTTACAGACAGCGTGCTGTACGGGCGCATTTTCATCCTGGCCCTGCCCGCGTGGATCCTCGTGTATGAGTTCCAGCTGTTCTTTGTTGCGGCCGAAAAGCCGGAGCTCGGGCTTGCCGTCACCGTATGCGCGGGACTCTGCAATGTGCTGCTGGATGCGCTGTTTATTATCGGGTTCCGGTGGGGACTTGCGGGAGCGGCGGCCGCCCACAATATGAACGTTCATATTCACTCGATCGGAGACGGAGCCACAAAGGCATGGATTGACGCAATCGCAGAGGCGCAGAGCGAGACAGGGAATTTCGATATGCGGAATGCCCTTGCGCACCTGCAGGAAGTTGCGCCGGAAGATGTTAAGAGGATGGGCGAATATAATGTTATGGCTGTATGCGGGATCATGTGGGCGATGAGGCTTCCTGCCGGCTTTGCGCAGGAGGTTGCCTATGTAGGCGAGGAGAAGTCCTATAATGCCTATCCGGTCAAGTCCATAATAGATGCAGGCGGCGTGGTTGCCAACCACTCAGACTACCCCGTGTCTCCCGTGTTCAGCGCAGTACAGGCGTTCTGCCTGGGAGTATTGAAGAAGCTGCCGTCAGACCCGGATGACTATATCAGAAATATTGATCAGGCGATCAGCAGACATGAGGCATTAAAGACGCTTACAAGCAATGTGGCTTATATGTGGCATGAAGAGGACAGGATGGGCACGATCAGCATCGGAAAACTTGCCAACTTCGCTGTCCTGGACAAAGATTTTATGCGCGATGATATGTCAGAGATTGAAAAGGCAAGTTGTCTTGCTACAATCGTTGACGGCGAAGAGGTATATAAGGCCTGAGGCTGTTCAAAGGAGGGAAATCGGCATGAAAGCGGATCGGATGATTAAAAATGCAAAAATCTTTACAGCAGACAGTAAAAATCCTCTGGCTTCCGCCCTTGCGGTGAAGGATGGCAAGTTCATTTATGTGGGCGATGAGATGGGACTGAAGGGCTTTGAGGGCGAGGTCACCGACCTTGGCGGGAAGTTCATTATACCCGGTATCATTGACAGCCATGTGCATGTGACGACCGGCATCGGATTTACATACATGGATATGGGAGAATATATTGTATGCTCCAGCAAACAGGAAGCTCTGGACTTTATGGCCCGATTTATTCAGGACAATCCGGGAAAGGCATGTTACAGGTTTGTTCTGGAGCGGAAATTCCTGCAGGGGGAGATTCTCACAAAGGATGATCTGGATTCCATTTGTCAGGACAGCGAGCTGCTGATCCTGGAGGGGGAAGGGCACAGTGTTTGGGTAAACTCCAGGATACTTGCAAAGCACGGAATCACGGATGAGACGGAGGATCCGGTCCCGGAGCTCAGTTATTATGTGCGAAAGGACGGCCATGTGACCGGAAATGTCTTTGAGTCGGCGGGATGGCATCTGCTTTTCGACGGTTTATCCTCCCTGACGGACGAGCAGATCGACACGGCGCTTGAGAGCTGGATCGATTTTTCCGTCAAAGCCGGCGTCAGCGCTGTCTTTGACGCAGGCTGGCCGGAGGGCGAGGAGCTTCACGAGCGGGTTTATGAGCATTTATGCGAGCTGGACAAAAAGGGAAAGCTGCCCGTCTATATCGATGGAAGCTATGCGCTCACGCATCCGAAGAAAATGAAGGAGGTCGTGGAGCAGGTAAAGCGTTTCAGGAGCAAGTTCAACACGGAGCACCTGAAGGTCCATACCTTCAAGGTCTTTATGGACGGCACCCTGCGGATCGAAACGGCTGCCCAGGTCACGCCCTATGAGGATACCCATAAAAAGGGCGCAACCACCTTCAATGCGGAGGAAGTGGCCGAGGTCCTGAAAATACTCAATGAGGAAGGCCTGGATTTCCATGCGCATACTGTCGGGGAGCAGGCGTCACGCAACGTGCTGGACGGCGTTGAGTTGGCCAGGAAGGAGCTTGGGGATAATTTCCGTGTCCGGGTAACCTGTGCACACCTGGAAATACAGGATGACGCGGACCTGGACCGCTTTGCAAAGCTCGGCGTGAATGTCAATTACACAGCCTGGTGGCACGCAGGCTGCACGGGCGGAAATCCCTTAGAGGTATGGCGCGGAATACTTGGCGAGAAACGCGCGAATAAGATGTACCGCTGCAAAACGCTCTGGGATACCGGAGCAAATGTAGCCTGGTCAAGCGATAATATTGCCTACGGTGATTTTTCCAGCTGGAACCCGTACCTCGGCATGGAGGTCGGAATGACGCGCTGGATCAACGATAAGACCCTGGCTCCGGAATCCTCAAGAACCATTGAGAAATTCCCGGCTCCGAATCAGGAAATGAGCATCCAGGAAATGATTTTGGGTTATACGATCAACGGAGCGAAGCAGCTTGGCATTGAGGCTTTTAAAGGCTCCATCGAGGTCGGCAAGGATGCAGACTTCCTGGTGTTTGACAATGATTTGCTGACGGTAGAGAAGGAGGGCTTCAGCCATAACCTGCCGCGTGATGTCTATTTTTGCGGAAAGAAAGTTAATTAAACATCGGATTCTGGCAGATTATGATGCATTGTGGCAGTATAGGAGGGGGACGGCAGGAATCCGTCCCCTTTTTTTATGTTATCGCAGAGCCGGCGTAAGGAAATTATTGCCTTGCGGCGAACGCCGGGCCACGGACGAGCAGGGTCCGATTTCATCTGCCCTATTTGATTGCAATGCTCAAACAGATTTGTCCGCATGCACTCTTTCACATGTGGAAATTCGGACAGAATAAAAAAGCACAGAGAGGAAGATGCGCATGAACTTGAAAAAATACGGAAAGCAAGAAGAGTTTTATTATAAGAAGTCCTACTTGGAACACAGGCTTCAAAAGGATGTAATGGAGAACGGGATTGCCTATATACCGTGCAAAGTTGAAGGACTTGGCGATATCATCAGCAAATTCAGCATAAAGGGCTGTGAGTCCCTGGATGCGGATTTTGTGGGTTACCTTCTGGATTTTATTGATAGCGTTCCAAAGGAATATCCGGTTGTGCTTGAGATACACGGGCCTGCATTTTCAGAAGAAGAAAAAAGACTGATTATTGAAGTCCTTAAAGCGGATACGGATTACCTGCTGGGTAAGACAGAAGCACAGAACAGGCATCACAGGAAAGTTTTCTGGTGGATGGTAATAGGGACCATCGGCTCAGGAATCCTGCTTGGGCTGATCAACAAGATTCTTTCCGATATACCGCTCGAGTTCTTTTATGTACTATTTTGGCTATTTGCGGATTCGCTGGTCAGGTATCTTTTCGTAGAAAACTACGATTACAGAAACGATAAGATCCGGGCGGGCAGGATTGCCAGCATGGAAGTGGAATTTGTGGAAGACTGACTTTAGGCAGCCAAAATGAGCGTAGACTGTGGCGTAACGCCAATTCTTACGCCAATCGGAACACGATATATGTGAACCTGTAAGAACTTACGTAAAAATGAGGCTCTCTGGAACAGCGGAAATATAAGGATTTAAGAACTTACGTGAACCTTTGTAAAATCTGGAACAGAGTTCCTCATTTTCCAGGATGTGATCGTTAACTATAACACCGTCGCCGTTACGCATGCCTTTTGTGGCTTCCCGCCGCATTGCGGATTTCCTTTTAATCATCGTAGTCTCCTTTTATTCGTTTATACGCCTTTATTCGTTTTAGAACGTTATATGCAAAAATTCAAAGCATCATCTCGCATGATCTGGTGAAATAATATCATCAACATATCATCGGATCAGAACAGAACACCGAGGGATGCAAGGATGATGCCGAAGATGAGCGAAAGCATGGGCATGCCGATCGTACACACGGCGATATCGGGATAACTGTCTTTGTGAGTCATACCGCAGACTGCAAGCAGAGTCAGGATGGAGCCTGCGACGACTGCCGCGATGATGGCTCTCTTGGGACCGAAGAGACGGGAGATGCCCAGTGCAACGGACTTTGCCATATTGGTGCACTCCATCAGTTTGCCGAAAATAGCACCCAGCATGAAGGCAGGGAACCAGGACTGGACAAAACCTGCAAAGCCCTGCATAAAGGTCGTCTTATACATATCCAGCAGATTCAGGCCTCCCAGAATCGCTACGATCGCTGCGGCAATCGGGGCGACCCAGATGGTTGAAAAGCCTTTGTAGGCCAGGACGGTGATAAAGACGATTGCAAAAAAAATGCCGAATATACCAATACCAACACTCATTTCATATTCCTCCTTTTCTTCTGACTTATTATTGGTGTTGATTGATTCTGGCTTGATTATAAAGGCTTTAAGATATAAGGTAAAATGAAGGGATTATTAATTTGCGATCTGTTTTTTATATATTTAAAACTTGTGACAGGGAGAAAAACATGCCCCGTATCGCAGGCTCTGGCTGCCGGGAAAGACGAGCCGGTAGAAGCACAGGAACAAGAGATTGAGCGAAAACAAAATAAATAAAAGGCCTATGCTGCACCATATATCACAGTGCGGCACAGGCCTTTTTTGTTATTTAATATTCAAATTAATTATAGTGATTGTCTATTGGATAACTGCGCGGTAATCGAGATGCCCCCTTCTTTCTCCAAACAAGCGGACAATATTGGGTCTTGCCATGTGATCTTCCTCCTGTGGCCAATGTCCTGGTTCAGCCATACATAAGTTTTATGGTTTATCACAGGTGCCTGGGCGGAGCACAGGCACCGGAGTAAAAAAAACGCTATCGAGCGTTTTTTTTACTCTATGTGCTGTCGGGAATTGTGATCGTCACCACGGTCCCTCTGCCGGCATCTGACGTGATCTCAAGACTTCCGCCGCACATCATTTCGAGACGCTGCCGGATGTTTGAAAGCGTGGTATGCGGTTTGCTTTCAGCGGAAGGATCAAACCCGCGGCCATTGTCCGAAACGGTGATCTCTATGCCGGAGCCGGTCTGCCTTGTCTGTATGGAAACCCGCAGCGGTCCGGCATAGGGATCCATGCCATGCTTGACCGCGTTTTCCACAAGGGGCTGCAGGGTCAGCGGCGGCAGGCGGAAACGGGTAAAGGGTGTATCATACTTCACAACCAGCATGTCCTCATGCTGGGCCTGTTCCACGGCGAGATACGCGCGGGTGTGCTCGAGCTCCTTGGAAAACGGAATGGTGCTTTCACTTGCAACGGCGTTAAAATTACTGCGCAGATAATTGGTGAAATCCAGGGTGATCTGCCGGGCCTTCTGAGGGTCGAGATTGCAGAGACTGTAGATGCTCATCAGGGTGTTATAGATGAAATGCGGCCGCATCCGGAGTGCCATGATGCTGGCGCGCTCATGGGCAATTTCCTTCTGCTGCCTGGCGATCTCCCGCTGGCGGGATAGATCCTTTTCAATCTGATCGGACAGGATGAAGCTGTACATGGCCAGTGCGGCGAGAACGTAGCTGATACTGATAAGCGGGAAGAAATCAATGAAAAGCTGCGTGGTCATTGCGACCGTCATGGGCAGCAGCGCAAAGAGAAAGGCAAAAAAGACTTTGCGGGAAAGCCGCTTTCGGCGTTTTACCGTCCCCGCAAGGTTTAAAAGCAGGATCGCGACTGCCGGGAGCAGGAGGAGCGGGTACAGTGGTTCCCGGTAATACCGGTTATCCGGTGTCACATAGTAGAAGCCGCCGATGGTCGCGGAGCATGATAATTCAATAAACAGGACAGCCCAAAGAATCAGCACGGCCTTTAAAAGCCTGCCGGAGCGGATATCTTCTGAGGACGAGCGGAGAAGAAAGACGGTCAGCATGGGCAGCGGAACGGAGAGCAGCAGGTTTTCCAGAAACAGAAGAAATCGAAATACCGCGGACGGAACGCTATAGGACTGAAAGAGAACTTCTATGATGCCGGAAAGCCAGCACAGCATAAAAACAATAAAATAGTTGATGAAAAAACGTCTGCTCCAGCGATCCATTCCGGGGATAACAACGGTGAACCAGAGCCCCATCACACTTAACAGAAGCGCGGCGCCCAGTATGAAGAAGTTTAAGTATACGATCCAGTCGTTCACGTGTCTGCACCTCCCATCAAAAAGGGATAGTGTAGCTTTTTCAGCTGCCTGCGGACACTCTCCGGGGTCAGCGGCTTTACCAGGAATCCGCTGGCGTCAGTGTCCCACGCGTCGAGAGAATATTCCGGATAGGCGGTCAGATAGACTACCCGGGTGCAGGGATTGATCGAAAGAAGCTGGCGGCAGAGGTCAAGGCCGTTTTCCGGTCCCAGCTCGATGTCCAGAAAGGCAAGGCTGATCCGGTTCACTTTCGCGTATTCGATCACTTCCCGCGGCCAGTTGAAGCCGGTGATCGAGGCATTCGGCATGACCGTCTCCAGAACCTTCATGCTGTCGGCGAGGATGGCTTTGTTGTCGTCCACCATGATAATGTTCGGCGATTCCTCGCTTTCGGCCGCTGTAGAGAGCAGCGTGCTGACATCTACATCCAGAACCCGGGAAAGACGGGTGATCATGGCGGCATCCGGCAGACGGGTGCCGCTTTCCCATCTGGAGATCGTAGCTTTATTGACGAACATCCGGTCTGCAAGCTGGGCCTGGGAAATGCCCTTATCTGTTCTCAGTTTTCTCAAGGTGTCTGCAAAAAGGGTACTCATAGTGTGATTTCGCTGCCTTTCTAATCTTTAATAATAGTCGGAGACCTATACGAAAGCAAGAAAGAAGAAACGCCGGGGGTTGTCATTCTGGCAACCCCCGTTGCAGGGCGTCGGGGGAAATGGGAGAATTAAAAAAGATTGTAACCTGGCCGGCTCTGATCGGCGAGGAGCGCTCACGGAAGATGTTCCGCTCAAAAACTGTCTGGGACAGCGGAGCACTCGTGACCTGGTCCAGTGACGATGTCAGCTTCGAAGACAATTTTGCTACATGGAACCCTTATTACGGCATGGAAGTCGGAATGACGCGCTGGATCAGCGATAAGACAAAGGCGCCCCAGGGCCAGGCTACGAAGGGACCGCTGGATCCTCCGGGCGAAAAAATGAATATTGAGGAAATGATCCTCGGCTATACCATCAACGGCGCAAAGCAGCTCGGTATTGATGCAGAGAAGGGCTCCATCGAGGCCGGCAAGGATGCGGATTTCCTGGTCTTTGATAAGGATCTTCTTACAGCAGAGCACGCGGGCTTCAGTCACATCAAGCCGGCAGATGTGTATTTCAGCGGGAAAAAGGTGAACTGAGAGTAGGTACCCTCCGACAAAGTACTTTATCTGCATGATTCACGAGGGTAAATATCGTAAGAAAGACCGTGGCAAGAGAAAAACAGTACATGTCGATTTCATATTTCAGGAAAGAAAGGGGTGCAAGAGATGAAAAGGGAATTCAAGGATCTGGCCATTTATGAGCCTTACGACAACCTGAACAGCGAGATCACGGGAGACTATGATAAGGCCCATGCCGTAAAGTGCGTGAACGGCACCTTCGTCGGAACCGAGGAGTACGGGATCGCGTCGTGGCTGGGCATCCCCTACGCGAAGCCGCCCGTGGGCGGGCGCCGCTTCAAGGCGCCGGAGTACGTGGACCCGGGTGACAGGGTCTTTGAGGCCAGGTATTACGGAAAGTGTGCCTTCGGCGCACACGGCCAGGGGGACTGCATACAGAAGCTGGAATCCGAGGACTGCCTCTACCTGAACATCTGGGTCAACACCGACGACAAGACTGAGAAGAAGCCGGTCATGGTATGGATCCACGGCGGGTCGTACATCATGGGCTCGGGCTCGCAGACCTCCTACAATGGAGCCAACCTCGTCCAGAAGCAAAGTGACATCATTCTGGTGACCATCAACTACCGCCTGAACATGTACGGCTTCATGGACTTCTCGTCGGTGCCCGGCGGTGAAAAATTCGGGACAGCACCCTGCAACGGCCTGCTCGACCAGGCCACGGCGCTCCGGTGGGTGCACGAGAACATCGCCGCTTTCGGCGGTGACCCCGGCAATGTGACCATCTTCGGGCAGAGTGCCGGCGGCGGCTCGGTCTCCATCCTGCCGGTTTTAAAGCAGGCGAACAAGTATTTCCAGAAGGTCATCGCCCAGAGCGGATCGACGGGCCTGGCATTCCCGGTCAACTCTGAAACTGCGCAGGGCAAGACCAAGGCGCTCATTGAGTACACCGGCTGCAAGAACATGGACGAGATCATGGCGCTGAGCGAAGAGGATCTCCAGAAGGCGTATGTCGAAGCGGTCAGCAAGTTCACTTCCTGTCCCTACTACGGAACGGAGGTGCTCCCTGAGGCTCCCATCGAGCTGTACAAGAAAGGCTATGCAAAGGGCATCACCATCATGGCGGGCAGCACGGCCGATGAGGCCAGGCTGTTCATGGGTGAAGGCGTGGATCTGACCCTGGAAGAGCAGAAGTTATTCGCCCAGCGTGCCGTGGGAGACGCAGTCCCCTATGTGAAGGAAGAGGATAAGAAGTATTACGAGGAATTCCGGCGGGTCTGCCGGTTCCAGGAACCGGGACTGATCGAGACGGAGCTCATAGATGATCTCATGTTCCGGGTACCTATGCTCCAGCAGCTCGACGTACAGAGCGCGTTCGACAAGACATTCTGCTACTACTGGTCGTACCCGAGCAGCAATGCGGATATGGGAGCAGCACATTCCGTGGAGCTCCTGTTCGTGTTCGATCTTCGCGGCGTCGGGACCAGCAGCGTTTTCAACGGTACGAACATCTCCGATGAGATCTTCAACGCCACCCAGCAGATGTGGACCAATTTCGCGCGCTGCGGCAACCCGTCGACAGACAAGATCGAATGGAAGCCGTACTCGGTTGATGACCAGAACGTCATGGTCATCGCCGGGCCTGGCGATATTCGCATGGAAAAGGGCCTTCTTGCCGAACAGTACAAGGCTGTGCTCCCCCTGCTCAAATACTACCAGTTCATGGACAAGTTCTTTACTCCCGGATACCTTGCAGATATCCTCGCCGCGCGCGAGCAAGGCTCACAGCTCCGCTGGTGACAGAGGCAAGCTTCGGGAAAGAAAATAGAGAGGAAGAAAGGAAGAAACTACATGAATACCAGAATCAAGTGCAACAACGGTACCTTCATCGGTAAGGAGACAGACGAGCTGATTATCTGGAAGGGCATTCCCTACGCGACGCAGCCGGTGGGGAAGCTTCGCTGGCAGAAGGCACTTCCTGCCGCGGACGATGACGGTGTGTACGACGCGACAAAGCCCGGCTCCGTTCCCATCGGGCCTCTGAACGACTCGGAGGGAACGGCGGAGTTCGGCGAGGACTGCCTCGTGCTGAACATATACTGCAATACCGGCTGCAATGAGAGCAAAAAGCCGGTCATGGTGTGGATCCACGGCGGCGGGTTCTGCGCCGAATCCCAGGCGTCGCCCCTCTACGACCTCACCAGCATCTCCAGGCAGTACCCCGACATCCTGTTCGTGTCCATCGACTACCGTCTGGGTTTCATGGGATTCATGAACTTCGAGCGGGTTCCGGGCGGAGAGAACTTCAGGGATGCAGGCAACCTCGGCCTGCTCGACCAGCTTGAGGCCCTCAGGTGGATACAGAAAAACATCGCCGGGTTCGGCGGCGATCCGGACAACGTGACGATTTTCGGCGAGTCGGCAGGTTCGGCAAGCACCACCTTCCTTCCGCTCATCGACGGAAGCGAGGGACTCTTTAAGAGAATCATCGCCCAGAGCGCCAACATCGCCTACTGTGACACGATGGAGCACGGCATCCACGTCACGCAGAACTTCCTGACCGCAACGGGCTGCCAGACCATGGACGAGCTGATGGCACTCACCACCCAGGAGCTTGTAGACGCCTATGCGAAGGCAGCTGTCATTGACAAAAACTGCCTTCTCGGAACTGCCAACTTCCCGCTCCTCGACGGCGTCACGCTGCCCGAGGACCGGGCGGACCTGTACGTGATGTGGGGAGACGAGAAGAGGGCCGGAATCGATATGATGATCGGGTCCAACCTGGACGAGATCAGGTACTTCGTTCCGACCGAGGGCGGCGAAGAAGGCTTCCTCGACACGCTGAGGTGGATCGCGAAGAGGGACCGCGCCCTGCTCAATGACCAGGAGAAGGCCATGTACGACGAGTTCATGGCCACGCTCGCAGACGAAAGCGAGGGGGCCAGGCTGGAGCAATACTGCAACGACATCAACTTCCGCGCCGGCAACACCAATATGGCCATCAGGCACTCTGCCGCCGGCGGCAATACCTACATGTACTTCATCAGGAAGCCGGTGACGACCCCTCAGCTTGGCGCGATCCACGCGGCCGAGATTCCTTACCTGTTCGATACCTGCATACCGGACCCCATGGGGAGCGGAGAGATCGTCGGGACCGACGA
>DJXS01000074.1 GCA_002448395.1 Lachnospiraceae bacterium UBA6998
GTTGTCGAGATCGACAGTGCAGCTTCCTGTGAAGGAAACAGAATCCATTAAATGGGTGAATTCTTTGACAGTTCCGATCACGTCGAAGCCGAAGGCGTTGTTGTCGCCGCGGTAGTGCATCGGGATCACGTGGGCGGGAGCAATTTTGTGGACAAGGTCCGCGGCCTGGGCCGCGTCGATCGTGTAGTGACCGCCTACGGGGATCATGGCAATGTCCAAATCTTTCAGCTGTGCGAGCTGATCTGCGGGAAGCTTGCAGCCGAGGTCGCCAAAGTGGGCGATCCGCTTACCATTGGCACTGAGAATGAAGATTGTATTGCGGCCGCGCAGAACGCCTTTGAGCGGGTCGTGAAAAGTCTCGATCTTCGTAACGGTGAAAGGAGACTTGCTTCCGGAAACCAATGTAACTCTTTTCCGGGCGTTGTGGTCGCCGTGTTCGTGGCTGCACAGAACTTCATCCGCGGTCTCTCTGACCGGGCCGAGTCCGGGGACATAGCCGTCATCATAGGGGTCGAATACGATGCTGTATCCGGCTTCTTCTACTTTGAAACAAGAGTGTCCGATCCATGTGATTTTCATAGCTTTTCTCCTTTTCTGAAGCAAGTCTTATCAAAACGTAGGGTGCACCGCAAACACTGTAATGCCATCTTAGGAGTGCTGCAGCCACTGTGGTGCCATCTCAAAGAGTTCCGTAGTCACTATTTTGCCTTCTCGAAGAGTTCATCCAGAAGGGCGCCGGTCATGGAGCCGGTCTGGTTGTAGGTGATCTCGCCGTTGCGGGTGAGGACTACGGTGTGCGGAAGGATGGACGGGTTCGCGCCGCACAGGGTGTAGATGCGGTCGTCGTCGGAGTCGATCGCGCAGGGGAGGCTGATTCCTTTCTTAGCAAGGAATTCAGGCACGTCCTCGAGAGGGTCGGACGCGTGAATGATGAACACATCTACATCGTCAGCATGGGCTTTTTGGAAGCTTTCGAATTCCGGAAGTTCCTGGACGCAGGGGCCGCAGTAGGTTGCCCACATGTTGAGGATGACGACTTTGCCGCGGTGGTCGGCCAGGTGGAACTGGGTTCCGTCAAGTTTCTCGGCTGTGAAGTCTGCCAGCTGGCTGCCGATCGCAGTGCCGATAGGGGCGGAGCTTGCGTAAGTGTTGCCGGGGGTGTCAGCCGCCTGTGACTTGGGCAGGTCAGGATCGAGCACGTTGAACCACAGCAGGGCAAAACATAGCACGGCGAGTGCGACGCCCCAGCCGATCTTTCCGTTTTTGGCGCGCTTTGCGGCGGAGTCTTCGCGGTCGTCGGCACAGCCGCAAGCTGGCGCGATGAGCGTGTGGGTTCCGCATTTGAGGGACAGGGCGTTCTGATTGCAGGCGCCCATGCACTTAGCGCAGTTGATGCACTCGTGGTCGCCGACATGGCGTACGTCCATCTTGCAGTTGCGCACGCAGGCTCCGCAGCCGTTGCAGCGGTTTTCATCTACTTTGACGCTGATGAGGGCCAGCTTGTTGAAGAGGCCGTAGATCGCGCCGAGAGGGCAGATAAAGCGGCAGAAGGACCTGTAGCAGAAGATGCAGGCAGTTCCGATGATGATCATGATCACGAATTTGCGAGTGAAGAGGATCTTCAGCATCGCGAAGTAGCTCGTGTTCTTGGGGTTGGAGAGGAGGCCGATGGCGCCCTCAAAAGTACCCGCCGGACAGATGTATTTGCAAAAGCCCGGCACCGCCAGGTCGTGACGGACCCCGTACCACATGGGGACCGCGACGACGAAAACCGCAAGGATCACATATTTGAGATAGGAGAGAGCGCGCGTCACGCGGCTCTTTTTGATCTTGGGAGTCGGGATCTTGTGCAGGAGCTCCTGGACAAGGCCCAGGGGGCACAGCCATCCGCAGATCGTTCTGCCGAGGGACAGCCCGAAGATCATGATAATGCCCAGCACATACCATCCGGCGCGGTGTCCGGAATAGGCGAGCGCGTTCTGGATCGAGCCCAGAGGGCAGGCTCCGACGGCGCCGGGGCAGGAGTAGCAGTTAAATCCGGGGACACATACGGCTTTTGCCTTCCCCTGATAGATCTCTCCGTCGATAAAGCCGCGAAGGTGGGCATTGTAGAGGAGAGCGCTGTATAGCTGAATCAGCTTCCTTTTGGAAGGGCGGTGGGCTTCCCACCAGGACATTGTATTATCCAATGCCGACACACTCCGTACATATTCTGATTGCTTTGACAATGACGTCCTTCATGCTTCCGTTCTGAACGCCCAGTACAACGAAAATAACCGCCGCGACTAAAAGCACTCGCCGAATGATGACCCGCCTGTGGGCGGTCTCCGGGGAGGTGTTATACAGCGGGGCGGCAGCTTTTGCCATCTCTTCGGAGGGCTGGGCGACGCGCGCACACACGAGGTCCCGCGTCCGCTCGACATCCTGAACAGGTTTATCCGCTTCCTCGTCTTTAATTCCCTTTACGAGGCCGTATACGGTCATGGCAAAAGACAGAAGGAACAGAGGAAGGATCGGCATCAGAGCGGCAGCCGCCTTTTCTCTTGTGTAGATCCATTCGGATGGATGTCCGGCAGCCTGGTAGGCGCTGCTGTCGATGAAGATCCGGACTGCGGACGATGCGAGCAAAACAGCGATCAGCACGCACAGCGCGGTCTGGATCCATAGAAATATTTTGTTTTTCGCCATGGAATACTCCTTATTTCGTAAAAAATATTATTGTATAGTGTTATTATATCACCATATTTTCAGTTAGCGACTGCGAGGATTATATCTGTGTTTTGACAGATTTCTATAGCAGATTATGTTGTATAATAGATGAGCTGAAAAGTGTACGGGAGGTATTGGCTGATGAAAAACTTTTTTGGCGGGACAAAGGACTGGTTTTTTACAGTCATGAAGCCCTTCGGGCTGATGAAGAAGAACTTTGGAAACATAATAGCGTTTGAAGTGAACTTCAGGCTCTTCACATTTTTTGTGCTGTTTCCCACAATGACATGTCTGGAGAGGCTGTGGCTTGTCGGCAATAAAACGACGGTCATTACGTGGGCCAACCTGTTTGACATTATCAAAAATCCGTTTACATGGGTCGTGCTCATTCTTCTGGGACTTCTTCTGGTCGCGGGGACGATGTTCGAGCAGTTTGCGCTCTATGATACACTGCACGCCTGCAAATGCGGACAGAAAAGAACGCTGAAACAGATCTTCTCGGCAGGCTTTGATCTGTGGGCGGAAAGGCTGAGTGTTGAAAATCTGCTGCTCCTGCCCTACACGATCCTTGTGCTGCGCTTCGGAACTCTGACCGGAGATGTGTCCAGTGTCGTCACGGTACTCAAGATCCCCGGTTTCATTCTTGAGGATTTCCACAAGCACAATTGGGAAAAAGTTGCTTTTCTGTGCTTCCAGGTGATCGCAATTTATTGCTTCCTTCGCTGGATCTACTCGATCCCTGTCATGATGGAAGAGGACGAGAAGAGTTTTGTGACCGCCTGTAAGAAGAGCGCCGCGATGACTAAAGGCAAGCATGTGATCAAGGTCGGCTTCATCGCGCTCGGATGGTTGCTTCTGGTATGCTTCCTTTATTACGCCGGCACTGCTGCGATCGTAGGCATATGGTTCCTTCTGTCCATCTGGCTGATGCCCGGGCAGACGCCGAACTTCAACACATTTTTCGCGCAGCGGTTCACGCCGACCGGCACTTTATTCTATATTTTCTTTTTGTGGGTCATAACTCCCATGCTGGCGTCGTCATTCCAGTGCTCCTATTACAAAAGAAAAGAGGAACTGGGAGAACCGATCAAGGATTATACAGAGCCGCCTCACTTCATTCGGAAATATCCGGTCCTGAAATGGGCAATCGTGGGACTGTGCGCGATCGCTATATTTTTCTCGGGTCCCAGAAGATTCGCCCAGATCAAGTGGATGCTCGATACGGACTGCGGCGTTCCCATGATCATGGCGCACCGCGGCTACTCGGCCAAAGCGCCCGAGAACACGATGCCCGCCTTCAAGATGTGCATGGACGAGGGCTTTACGGCTGCCGAGCTGGACGTGCAAATGCTCGCGGACGGGACGATCATTGTCATGCATGACGACAATCTCAAGAGGACCACAGGCCTTGACAAGAATGTCTGGGAAGTCACCTACGACGAGATCAAAGACCTCGACAACGGCTCCTTCTTCAGTCCGGAGTTTGCGGGGACGAAGATCCCCACTCTGGATGAAGTCCTCAAACTTGCCGGAAGCGGAGACAGGAAGCTCTATCTCAACATCGAGATCAAGCGGAACGGACACGACGACGGCATCACACAGAAAGTCGTAGATATCATCCTGGACAACAACTACCTGGACAACTGCGACATAACTTCCCAGGACTATTCGACGCTCGAAGAAGTCCGCGAGTACAACCCGCATGTGCTCACCGCCTATACTTCTGTTATCGGAATCGGCGAAATGGAATCCCTTGACGCGGCGGACATCATCAGCATTCAGGAAACCTTCGCCACCTTTGAAAACGTGGAGCGGCTCCACCGCGCCGGCAAGCGCGTCTTTGTCTGGACAGTCAACGAAAAGTCAACGATGAAACAGCTCGTCAGCCTCAATGTGGACGCGATCCTCACTAATGATCCTGCTCTGTGCAAAACAGTGACGGACCAGTACAGCTCGGACATGATGAATATGGTGCAGAGAGTGAGATCGGCGTTTGCGTTCTTGT
>DJXS01000088.1:0-6334 GCA_002448395.1 Lachnospiraceae bacterium UBA6998
TTGAGGATCCGACGATGCTCGTAATACTGTCGCTGTACTTGTTGGTGGTAAGGACGATCGGAACTGTATTGTCCGCGGTTATATCCTCCACATCCGCTGTGGCGACTATGTTCTCGGATCCCAGCGAATCGACGACTGACCTGGGTGCGGTCACAGTTACGACCGGGATCGTGTCGCTGTCGTTTAAGACGATGCAGACTCTGCCGTCCTGAGTCACCGCATCTGTGTGCAGGAGCTTGACCGGAACATTGTTCACGGTCAGGACCGTCTCCGGATCCTGGTAATTGGTCACAAAAAACCACAGACATGTCGCGAAAACGAGCGAGATGAGTTTGAGTCCCCAGTTATGGAAGATTCTCAGGATCTGCATCTTTATTCTTTTCTTTTCCCTTTCGAGAGAGAAGTCTTGCATATCTGGCCTCCTGGACCTCCTTGTTCTGCAGTGTCACAAGTCTTTCTCTGAGCATTTCCTCAGTGACGTTTCTTGTCAGCGCTCCGCGGTACGCCAGAGAGATCTCGCCGGTCTCCTCCGATACGATGATCGTGAGGGAATCCGTCACCTCTGATATACCCACGCCTGCTCTGTGCCTTGTTCCCAGGTTCTTATCCATGCGGTTCTCGGACAAAGGCAGGTAACAGGTTGCCGCGATGACTCTGTTCTTGCGGATGATCACCGCTCCGTCGTGAAGCGGCGTGTTCTTTTCAAAAATATTGATGAGCAGCTGGCTTGTGACCAGCGCGTCCATATCGATTCCTGTGCGGGCGTATTCCTGAAGCGGGGTCGTCTGCTCGATGACGATCAGCGCGCCGGTGTTCACCTTGGACATCTGAAGAGTGGCCCTGACGATCTCATTGATGGTCTTGTCGGAGAATCTCCCTTCCGGCGTCCTGGTATAGTCCACATTAAATAAAGAACTGAGGAAATTGGTCTGCCCCAGTTCTTCCATAGCACTGCGCAGCTCCGGCTGTAAGAGGATCACGACGGCTGTAACAGCCAGCCCCGTGACATGCTGCACGATCCACAGGATCGTGCTCATGTTGAATACCGCGGCGATCGCCACAAAGGCGCCTATGACAAGTAGTCCCTTCAAAAGGGACCACGCGCGGGTATTCTTAATCCACAGCAGAATATGATAGATCAGAAAAGCGAGAATCAGTATCTCGACAATATCTGTCCAGCGCAAGTTCGGCATATGTATTTGATTCAGATAATTTTGAAGTATCGTCCAAAAACGCTGCATCTTCTACTTCTTCCGTCCTGTATGTATAACCCCTCCGTCATCGGCGGGTTTCCTGCCGTTATTCCTCAGATTCCGCGTTCTTTCCGCCAAGGCGCTTAGCCACCTGATCGCGGAAACTAACACCGCCGGTCTCAGATGTGCTGAAGGTCTTGACTGTGCGAACGGAATCCGAAACCGTCACTTTCGGAACCGCCTTGACATAGTAGTAGTAATCGTCGTCCTCAAACTGTACACTCTCGATCCTCGTGTAATCCACCATGAAGCAGAAGAACTCCACCAGCAGTTCCACCAAAATAGAGAGAAATACTCCTATAAAGACCTTGGTCAGATCGATATTGGTGTCGTACTGCATGTCGCCGAACAGAAGTATAAAGAGTTCGACTACAGTACCGACAATGATAGCGATCGTCCATGAATGGGCTGTCTCCAGACGTCTGATAAAATATACCACGATCGCAGCCGCGGCAAAGGCTGCCGCCATGATCCACATCGCCCTGTTCTGGAGAAGCGCGTCGATAATATTCCTGAAATTGTCCACTGTCGCAGGGCCGATCTCACTGTTTCCCAGAACCGCCTTGTTCTGCTCTACATAAGTCAGGTACTTGGTGATGATCACGCCGAAAGCGACACCTACAGCGCTGCCGGGTGTGAAGAGAAGGCCCGCTACGATCGGGACAGCGTACTCAATGCGGCATGTAAATGCCAGCGGCAGAAGGAGGATAATGCCTGTATCCTTGGGTGAAAACCGGAAATACAGCAGGAACATCAGCAAAAAGATCACTGCCGCCACTATCATTGTCTCCAAAGACAGTGTGTACAGGTGCGCCAGGACCAGGACCATCAGGATGCCGGCAATGAAATTGACCGGTACCAGGGAGCAGATCAGGGCGATGATGACGCCGAGAAGCTTGTTGGTCAGTCCGGCGTTAAAGCCGATGTGGTTGTCGATCTCCAGGATCAGCAGGAAGGCCAGGCAGAACTTCAGAGCAGGTATGATGATGTACTCATACTGCCCATAGGCCTCAATTATCTTCTTTCTAATCTCAAATACGGTTGTCAGCATGTTTATCTTCCTTTTCGTAGCTTTCCTTCAGGTGGTTCAGTCTTCTGTTATATCTCTCGATCCTTCCGCACGTAGCGTTGTATCTCCAGAAATAAACGAAAAACGAAACAGCAAGGAAAAAGATCATAAAGGCGGCATAAAGAGTCAGGAATGTCTTGACCAGGCCTCCGAGGTCATTCTCAAAGAGCCGGATCATCAGAGTGTCGTAGTAATAACAGCAGTATACGAACACAATCAAAAGGCAGGCAATCGTACCGCTTACGAAAGAACCTACCATATGGCCGACAATATAATCATTCTTAAAGTAACCATTCATCTTGTCGTCCGCAACTCCCTGCCCTTCCTCGTAAATGGCAAGTCTGGTCATCGTGCGGACCCTGTCTTTATTGATCATAAACTGTTCTCTCCGATCGCGAGCGTCAGAAAACTGACTTCCTTCGCACCCGCTTCCAGCAGTGCTCCGGCACAGGCATCGATCGTTGCGCCGGTGGTGTAGATATCATCAATGAGCATAATCGACTTTAATCTTACACTATTTCCATATGCATGGAAAGCCTTTTTCAAATTTTTCTGCCGCTCCGAAGAGCTCATATTGCGCATCGCCTGCGTGTCTTTTTCCCTTGTAAGAGCGTCTTCCGCGACCGGGATCAGCGAGTTTTGAGCCAGTTTTTGTGCCAGAATGGCCGCCTGGTTATACCCTCTCTTTCTCATTCTCTGCGCCGAACAGGGGACCGGTACCAGTAACTGCGGTGTGTGGCTGCCTCCCAGTTCCGCCAGAAAGCCGTCCAGCGTGCGCGCCATCTCCCGCCCGTAATAGTCGGCGTATTCCCTGCGTCCCTCGTATTTGAACCGGTACAGAGAACCCGAGATGCTCCTGTAGCGGAAGGACGCCGCCCCTCTGTAATACATGTGTCTGCTGCGTCTGCAGTCCGAACAGTACTCCTCCTCCGGCTCCACGGGCTTGCCGCATTTGCAGCAGGCGTTCGGGCCCACCGGCCGGGGAACTTCCGCGCAGTCCCTGCAGATCAGGGCCCCGTATGGCTTTACGGGCCTGTCACATACCGGGCATCTCCTGGGAAAGAAGAGATCCGTCACCGGTGTCGGTGATTCCAAATATCTCATGTATCCTCTCCTTAAGTCCCGTATATCGTCTGTTCTCCCTGACATTGGCCGTCATAGACGCCACTGTCTGCCTGCTCCCCAGGATCATGACGCAGTCCCGGGCCCTTGTCACCGCCGTATACAGAAGATTTCTGCTGAACAGTCCCGAAGGGCCGCTGAGCAGCGGCAGGATCACCGCCGGGTACTCCGATCCCTGGGATTTGTGCACAGTGACCGCGTAGGCCGGCTCGAGGTCATCGAGCTCGGAGAACGGATACTCCACCAATTTCTCCTCGTCAAAACATACCGTCACGATCTCCGCATCGTTATCAATATTTTGAATAATGCCTGCGTCTCCGTTGAAGACGCCTGTCCCGCTGTCGATCTTGAGGCCGTAATTGCCACGGATCTCCCATTCGATCTGGTAATTGTTGCGGGTCTGCATGACTTTGTCTCCCTCCCGGAAGATCACGTCCTGCCTCTGGACCTCTCTCTTGTTCTTCGCCGGCGGATTGAGGACGCTCTGCAGCACCTCATTGAGGCGGTTGACGCCCAGAGGACCCTTCCGCATAGGCGTCAGGACCTGGATCTCACCGATGTCGCAGTGCAAGTACCCCGGAAGCTTGTCCCTCATCAGCTCCACTGTGTGCTTGTAGATGACCGGCGCGCTGTCCCTCTCCAAAAAGAAGAAATCGCGGCTCTTGTTACTCATCTGGGGCATTTCGCCATTGAGGATCCTGTGTGCATTGGTGACTATGTCGCTCTCCATAGCCTGCCGGAAGATCTTGCGCAGCATGACCGTCCGGAATGCGCCGGAAGAGATCAGGTCCTGCAGCACCTTGCCCGGACCTACGCTGGGCAGCTGGTTCACATCTCCTACCAGAATCAGCCTCGTTCCCGGCATGACCGCTTTGAGGAGCGAGCAGAACAGGTGCATATCCACCATCGACATCTCGTCGATGATGATGGCATCCGCTTCGAGCGGATTGTCACTGCCTTTTTCAAAATAGGAATAACTCCCGCTTCTTCGTCCGGCAAATCCCGGATCCGGCGCGAAGGCGTCATCTCCCTCTTCGACCACCGCGCGCACGCCCAGAAGGCGGTGGATCGTCATTGCTTCGCTCCCCGTCGCTTCCGTCATCCTCTTCGCGGCGCGTCCGGTGGGCGCGGCAAGAAGGACCTCCAGGTTTTCCTTCCTGAAATAGCGGATGATCGTGTTGATCGTAGTGGTCTTTCCGGTTCCCGGTCCGCCCGAGATGATGAGTATGGCGTGCTCCGCCGCCATGAGTACAGCCTCTCTCTGCAGCTGATCAAGTTCCAGATTCTCTTCTTTTTCCAGTTCTTCCAGGACTTTCTCCGGGTCTCTCGCCCCGTGGCGGACGGGCTCCGCCTCCAGATCCGCCAGCATCCTGGCGATCTGCTGTTCTTCCCGCCAGGCAGCGTTGGAATAGACCTGGACTTCACCGCGCCTTTTGCATATTTTGACCTGGCGCTCCACGACGAGATTGTCAAGCTGCAGGCCGATCAGCTCATCCGGCACCTTGAGCAGATCCGCCGCCCTGCCAAGAAGGATCTCCCTGGGCAGGTAGCTGCTGCCCTCAGCCAGTGTCATGGACAATGTGTACAGGATCCCGCTGCGGATCCGGAACTCGGACTGCGTGCTGATCCCGACCCGGGCCGCGATCTCGTCCGCTGTGGCGAAACCGATGCCGTAGATATCCTCCGCCAGCTGGTAGGGATTCTGCCTCAGCACATCGTACATTCTCGCGCCGTAGGTCTTCCAGATCTTGAGAGCCACCCGGTTGGTCACGCCGTACTGCTGCAGGAACAGCATTGCGTCCCTGAGCTCTCTCTTCTCCGCCATGTAAGCGGCTATCTCTCTCGCCTTGCGCTCGCTGATCCCCTTGATCTCCGCGAGGCGCTCCGGCTCCTCATCCATTACGCGCAGGGTGTCATCGCCGAATTTCTTCACGATCCTTGCCGCCAGTGCCTGGCCAATGCCCTTTACAGCCCCCGAAGCGAGATACCGCAGCATCGCCTGGGAGTTCTCCGGCGGGATCGCGCGGTAGGTGTCCACCTTGAACTGTTCGCCATACACCGCGTGCTGCACCTTCTCACCCGACACGATGCAGCTCTCGCCCTCGCTGATGGCAGGCGGAAAACCGGTGCACGTAACGATTCCGTCCTCGCCCTGCACCTCGAACACGGTATATGTATTCTCTTCATTTCTGTAGATGATGTGCTCTACATATCCCTTGATTTCTTCCATTCCGCCGCTTGTATCCTCATCCGGCCTTGTTGCAGCCGGGCCTGCAGGCGCTTTATGCAGGACCTCAGGTCCTTACCTGTCTCCGCGCGCCTTGTCTCTCTCCAGCATCTTGTTCACATAGTATCCCGTGTAGGAGGAGTGCACCTTGGCCACTTCCTCCGGAGTTCCCGCGGCGACCACAGTGCCGCCTCCGTCTCCGCCCTCGGGTCCCATGTCGATGATGTAGTCCGCCGTCTTGATCACATCCAGGTTGTGCTCGATGACGACCACCGTGTTGCCGCCCTCCACCAGCTGGTGAAGGATCACATTGAGCTTAGCCACGTCTTCGAAATGAAGTCCCGTCGTCGGCTCGTCCAAAATATAGATCGTCTTTCCGGTGCTCTTCCTGGACAGCTCTGTCGCGAGCTTGATTCGCTGCGCCTCGCCTCCCGACAGCTCTGTGGAGGGCTGCCCCAGCTTCACATAGCCAAGTCCCACATCGTAGAGTGTCTGGATCTTGCGCCTTATGGAGGGCACATTCTCAAAGAAAGTGACGGCCTCCTCGACGGTCATATCCAATACGTCGTAAATATTCTTGCCCTTGTAGCGCACTTCCAGCGTCTCTCGGTTGTAGCGCTTGCCGTGGCAGACCTCGCAGGGCACATAGACATCCGGCAGGAA
>DJXS01000088.1:6458-8842 GCA_002448395.1 Lachnospiraceae bacterium UBA6998
TCGCATCTGCCGCCCTTGACGTTGAAGGAGAATCTTCCCTTGCTGTAGCCCTTCGCCTTGGCATCCGGAGTGCCCGCGAACAGCGCGCGGATCATGTCAAAGACGCCTGTATAAGTCGCCGGATTGGACCTGGGGGTCCTTCCGATCGGCGACTGGTCGATGGCGATGACCTTGTCCAGGTTTTCAAGTCCGTCGATCCCGTCGTGTTCTCCCGCGATTGTTCTGGCCCTGTTCAAAGTTTTGGCCAGGTGTTTGTAAAGGATCTCGTTTACCAGGGAACTCTTGCCCGAGCCCGAAACGCCGGTAACAACGGTCATGATCCCCAGCGGGATCTCCACGTCGATATTCTTGAGGTTGTTGACGCGCGCGCCGCGCACCTTGATCCATCCGGTGGGCTCCCTGCGGTCTTCAGGTACCGGAATGGCCTTCTTCCCGCTCAGATACTGCCCCGTGATGGACTCGGGAACCGCCATGATCTCCTCCGCGGTGCCCTGCGCCACTACCTGGCCCCCGTGGGAGCCCGCGCCAGGCCCGATGTCCACGATGTAGTCCGCCGCCAGCATGGTGTCCTCGTCGTGTTCTACCACGATGACCGTATTCCACAGATCTCTCAGGTTCTTGAGGGTCCGCAGAAGCTTGTCGTTGTCTCTCTGGTGCAGGCCGATACTCGGCTCGTCCAAAATATAGCACACTCCCACCAGTCCCGAACCGATCTGGGTCGCCAGCCTGATTCTCTGGGCCTCTCCGCCGGACAGCGTCGCTGTCGCCCTCGCCAGTGTCAGATAATCCAGTCCCACGTCGATCAGAAAGCCCACTCTGGCCTTGATCTCCTTGAGGACCTGATGGCCGATCTTCTGCTGAGTGGTCGTCAGCTCCAGATTGTCCAGGAAATCCTGCAGCGTCCGGATGGACATGCAGGTGAGATCGTAAATATCGATGCCGCCCACTGTGACTGCCAGAGATTCCTTGCGCAGGCGCTTCCCGCCGCAGGTTCCGCAAGGTGTAATGCGCATGAAGGACTCGTATTCCGCTTTCATCGTATCGGATGCTGTCTCGCGGTAGCGCTGCTCCGTGTTCCTGATCAGTCCGTCGAAAGTAACGGGATAGACGCCCTTTCCTCTCTGTCCCTCGTAGTAGACGTCGACACTCTGATCCGTGCCGTACATGAGCATCTTCTTCACTTCGGGCTTAAGATCTTTGTACGGCGTATCCATGCTGAAGCCGAATTTCTCTGTCAGGGCCTGAAGGATCGCGTTGGCGAAGCTTCCCTTGTTCATGCAGGACTGCCATCCGAGCACAGCGATCGCGCCCTCATTGATGGATCTGGTCTCATCGGGGACGATCAGCTCCGGGGCGAATTCCATCCTGTAGCCGAGACCCGCGCAGACCGGGCAGGCTCCGAAAGGATTGTTGAAGGAGAAGCTCCTCGGCTCGATCTCCGGCACGCTGATGCCGCAGTCCGGGCAGGCAAAACTCTGGGAGAACTGCATCAGCTCTCCGTCTACGACGACCACCTGCAGAAGGCCGTCCGCCAGCTGCAGCGCGTTCTCCACGGAATCCGTAAGTCTTCTCTCAATGCCTTCCTTCACCACAAGGCGGTCGACGATCACCTCGATATTGTGCTTGATATTCTTCTCCAGTTTGATGTCCTCGGACACGTCATAGAGATTCCCGTCGATGCGCAGGCGCACATAGCCGGCCTTTCTCGCCCGGTCGATAACCTTCTGGTGTTCGCCCTTCCTGCCGCGGACCACCGGCGCGAGGATCTGGATCCTGGTTCGCTCGGGCAGTTCCATGATGCGGTCTACCATCTGGTCCACCGTCTGCCTTGCGATCTCCCTGCCGCAGTTCGGGCAGTGGGGAATGCCGATCCTTGCATACAGAAGTCGGAAATAGTCATAGATCTCCGTAACAGTGCCCACCGTAGACCTGGGGTTCCTGTTGGTCGACTTCTGGTCAATGGAGATCGCGGGGGACAATCCCTCGATCTTCTCCACATCCGGCTTCTCCATCTGTCCCAGGAACTGTCTTGCGTAGGAAGACAGGGACTCCATATATCTCCTCTGCCCCTCGGCATAGATCGTGTCAAAAGCCAACGACGACTTGCCCGAACCCGACAGCCCGGTCAGAACTACCAGCTCATTGCGCGGGATCTCCAGCGTCAGGTTCTTGAGATTGTGCTCATTGGCGCCCCTGATGCGGATGCAGTCTTCTTTATTGATGATGCTCCTTCTCTTGGCATCGCGCTCTCTCTGGATCCCGGCCAGTCTCTCTCCCTCTTCGAGGGCGGGCCAGTAATCCGGTTTTTTCATCTTCACAGCCATGCGTTTACTATCCGTTTCTATGGTAAATTGATCAATATTTTGACAAACCGGTCTGTTCCG
>DJXS01000123.1 GCA_002448395.1 Lachnospiraceae bacterium UBA6998
TGTCTCCAGCGGCACTCAAACGGCACAAGACAAACAACTTCCAGTTTGTCTCGATGCTGCGAAATCTGGATTTGCCGGGCAGAGTCATTTGGCAGGAGTTACAGATAGTTTTATAAAAACTGAAGCAAATTATATGGAGTTGCTTTGGGATATGCTTCCGGATACATTATCCAGTAGACAGAAGAACGGCAGAATTAATACAATTTTGACTTATATGCGCAGGAAGAATATCATTAAGACAGATTCGGATAACCATCAGTAATCAAATTGGATTCTTGTTTGATAAATGAAACAAAAGGAACTTGGCAAGAAGTTGTTGGAAGAACTGAGAATAGTAGGTGTTCGTGGCTATGCCGTTCATGCTGAAAGGCTCCTTGTTGATTATGAGTGATATAAAGGGGTTTGCCACAATGCATTGGGAGGTTATATAAGGATGAGACTGAAAGACGCGATCGCATCGCTGCAGCTTGGCAGGAAGAAGGAAGCGGAGATCCGGGAACTGTGCACTGTGTGGAGCGAAAAGGCAGACGATGGGCCGCAGGCCGTTCCGCTGCCGGAGTACCCCAGACCGCAGATGCAGCGCGCGGACTGGACCTGCCTGAATGGCTGGTGGGAATACGGATTCTTCACAGGACCTCTGCCTGATGCAGGGGCAGATCTTTCATCCGACGGGCTGATTTTGGTGCCCTTTTCCCCTGAGACGGCACGCTCGGGAGTAAAGCGTATCTTGCAGCCTGGAGAGACTCTCTGGTACAGAAGAACTGTTGAAGATCTTCATCTTCCTGAGGGCAGGCGGCTCATTCTGCACTTCGGCGCAGTGGACGAGCGCTGCACTGTTTACTGGAATGGCCGGAAAGTTGGAAGCCATCGAAACGGATACCTGTCCTTCAGCTTCGACGTGACAGAATATGTGAAGCCCGGTGACAATGAACTCAAAGTGTTCGTGTGGGATGACACAGACGATGGAAACGAGTGCCGAGGCAAGCAGACCCTTAATCCCGGAGGCATGTTCTATCACGCCCAGAGCGGGATCTGGCATACGGTGTGGATGGAGACAGTTCCGGAAACCTATATCCGGCATATGAAGATCACGCCCCTTCCCGAAGAGGAAGCAGTTGAAGTGGCACTGTGGATGTCGAAAGATGCGGAGGTCTGTATCACAGTTACGGATTGCGCGGAAACTTTCACATATCCGCTGTCTTCCCGGCTCAAAGTGCGTATTCCTGTTAAGAACCCCCGCCTCTGGAGCCCGGAACACCCGGAACTCTACGGCCTGCGGATCGAAGCGGGAGAAGATGTGGTCGAGAGCTATTTTGCCATGCGCTCTTTTGGCGTGGGGACGGACGAGGCAGGAAAAGCCCGGTTGCTGCTGAACGGCAAACCGTATTTCTTCAACGGGATCCTGGATCAGGGATACTGGCCCGAGAGCCTTATGACGCCGCCTGCGGACGAGGCGATGGTCTACGACATCGAGCAGATGAAACAGCTCGGCTTCAACATGCTCCGCAAACATGTCAAAATAGAGCCCGCCCGCTGGTACTATCACTGCGACCGGCTTGGAATGGTGGTCTGGCAGGACATGGTCAACGGCGGAGGACCTGTGCAGTCACTTCTGGAGACCTATCTGCCGACGGTCATTCCTGCGGCAGGAAGGATCTTGCGCGACAACCATTACAAGCTTTTTGCCAGGGAAGATGAGAAGGCCAGGCTGCGGTTCGAGAGAGATATCGTCCGCATGATCAGGCAGCTGTATAACTACCCCTGTGTGGGTTTGTGGGTTCCCTTCAATGAGGGGTGGGGCCAGTTTGACGCGCTTCGGATTACAGAAATTGTCAAGAAAGCGGATCCCACAAGACCTGTGGACCACGCCAGCGGCTGGTTCGACCAGGGCGGCGGAGACGTGCGAAGCGTGCACAATTACTTCCGTCCCTTGAAGGTTGAGAAAGACAGTAGGGCTTTCGTGATTTCCGAGTACGGCGGAATAGGTTGCCAGATTCCGGAGCATTCCATGAGCTCTGAGGTCTACGGATATCACCAGACTTCAGCAGAGGAATTTCCTCAGAACTTTACTGAGATGATGGAGACTGTCCAGGGACTTGTCCTCGATGGACTTTGCGCTGCTGTGTACACGCAGGTCTCGGATATTGAGGAGGAGACTAACGGGCTTCTTACCTATGACAGAAAAGTCAGGAAGGCTTGAGGCCTTCTTGCAGAGGTATACTTGTAGGAGATCAGACTGTTAGTGCTGTAATCGAGCCCTTAGAGGTAACTCTAAGGGCTCGTTTAGGGTCATGTCAGGCACATCATAACTTATTTCATCATCCAATACCATTTTCCAAACGCTGTTCCGATGATGATCGCATATCCAAGGAAGCTCCAGGCATCCGGAATCTCACCCCACAGCAGGAAGCCGAACATCGCTGCGTAAACTACTTGTGAGTAGTCGAAAACGGAGATGTCCCTGGCCGGAGCGTTCTGGTATGCTGCTGTGACAGAGAGCTGCGCGAACGCCGCGGAACATCCTGCCAGGACCAGGAAGATAAACTGCCTTACAGACATCGGATGGTAGTTGAGCAGAATGTTGGGCAGCAGGATGAGTGTCGAGAATACAGAGAAGGAGAAGACGATCACCGGGCCCTTCACGCCGCTGAGGCCGAGTTTGCGCACATAGGTGTAGGCAGTTCCCGCTGTAAAGCCGCCGAGGATGGCGATCAGCGCCGGGAAGGACGCGATGCCTGCGCCCGGCTTGGCGACAAAGGCCGCGCCGATGAAGGCCAGCAGGACACTGAGCCACTCGACCCGATTCGGTCTCTCTTTAAGGATGAAGATAGACATCAGGATGGCAAAAAAGGGAGAGAGCTTGTTCAGGATGTTGGCGTCAGCAATCCGCATGTGATCTACAGCCCAGAAATTGCAGAGGATGCCCATCGTGCCGATGCTGCAGCGCAGGAACATATCCATCAGGCTTGTGCGGGGAATATAGAATTTTTCTCCGGAGCGCATCAGTATGAAGGCCGCGAGGAAGGCGGCGACAATATTTCTGAAGAAAGCTTTCTGCATAGTCGGCACATCGCCGGAGAGCCGCACGAAGACGGTCATCAGCGAGAAGAAAAAGGC
>DJXS01000122.1 GCA_002448395.1 Lachnospiraceae bacterium UBA6998
TTTCATAGGTCACTTGACACTACCGAGAAGCAATCTGTTCGGATTGCCTCACAGCGGGGGTTTACTATTATCTGTTTGTAAGAATCAACATTAGCCTTCTACAAACGCTTTGACCTGTTTGTACACACCTTCGCCGTCCAGCATATACTTGTGGAGCAGCTCGCCCGCGGATCCGGACTCGCCGAACTTGTCGCGCACACCGATGCGGTACATCTTGGTCGGGCACTTCTCAGCCAGGCACTCTGCTACTGCGCCGCCCAGGCCGCCGATGATGTTGTGCTCTTCAGCAGTTACGACCTTGCCGGTCTTCATAGCGGTCTTCACGACCAGTTCCTCGTCCAGGGGCTTGATGGTGCAGATGTTTACTACTTCAGCGTCAATGCCGTCTTTTGCAAGCATCTCAGCTGCCTCAAGGGCGGATGCCACGCACAGGCCGTTCGCGATGATGCTCACGTCCTTGCCTTCACGGATAACGCTGCCCTTTCCGATCTCGAACTTATAGTCGTCGCCGAAGACTACCGGCACCGGAGCGCGGCCGAAGCGGATGTAGACCGGTCCGTCGTGCTCGACTGCCGCTTTCATGGCAAGTCTCGCCTCTGTGTCATCTGCAGGGCACATAACGACCATTCCGGGGATGGTTCTCATCAGGGCCAGATCCTCCAGGCACTGGTGGGAAGCTCCGTCCTCACCTACGGAGATACCGGCGTGGGTAGCGCCGATCTTCACGTTCAGGTGGGGATAGCCGATGGAGTTGCGGACCTGCTCAAATGCACGGCCTGCAGCGAACATTGCGAAGGTGCTCGCGAAGGGGACCATTCCGGCTGCTGCAAGGCCTGCCGCGATGGACATCATATTGCTCTCCGCGATGCCGCAGTCAATATGTCTGTCCGGATATGCCTTCTTGAATACGCCGGTCTTGGTCGCGCCCGCAAGGTCTGCGTCCAGGACTACCAGGTTAGGCATCTCGGCACCCAGCTCTACCAGGGTCTTTCCATAAGTTTCGCGTGTCGCGATCTTCTTCACATCACTCATAATGCCTCACCGATCCTTTCCAGGTCTGCCATAGCAACCTTGTACTGCTCCTCGTTCGGAGCCTTTCCATGCCAGTCCACGCTGTTCTCCATAAAGGAAACGCCCTTGCCCTTCATGGTCTTGCAGATGATCGCGGTGGGCATCCCCTTGGTCGCCCTCGCCTCTGCAAATGCTGCTGCCAGCTGCTCGAAGTCATGGCCGTCCTCCACGTTGATCACATGGAAATTGAAAGCCTCGAACTTCTTGTCGATCGGATAGGGGTTGTTGACTTCCACGATCGTGCCGTCGATCTGCAGGTTGTTGTTGTCGACGATCACACAGAGGTTGTCAAGCTTCTTGGCTCCCGCAAACATGGAAGCTTCCCATACCTGGCCCTCCTCCAGCTCGCCGTCGCCCAGAAGTGTGTAGGTGCGGTACTCTTTGCCCTGAAGCTTTGCAGCCAGAGCCATGCCGACTGCGCAGGAGATGCCCTGTCCCAGGGAGCCCGAGCTCATGTCGATGCCGGGAAGGTAGTGCATGGAGGGATGTCCCTGAAGGCGCGCGCCTACATGGCGGAATGTCTTCAGCTCTTCTCTCTCAAAATATCCCCTCTCTGCCATCACGCCGTAAAGGCCGGGGCAGGTGTGTCCCTTGGAGAGGACGAATCTGTCCCTGTCGGGGTCTGCGGGCTTTGCGGGATCCACGTTCATCTCTTCCATGTAGAGATAGGTGTAGATGTCAGCCGCGGAAAGGGATCCGCCCGGATGACCGGCTTTGGCGTAATAAACAGCGGTGACGATATTCTTTCTTACCTGGTTCGCTGTCTTCTTCAGTTCCTGAACGTTCATTTGGCACCTCCCTGGCCATAGTAAGCATTGGCTCCGTGCTTTCTGTAGTAATGCTTGTCCTGAAGCTCCTGGGGAGCGGGCTGTACCTTGGGATTGATCAGTTCTGTCCTGAAGGCCATCTTGGCGACTTCTTCCAGAACGACCGCGCAATGTACTGCATCCACAGGGTTCTTGCCCCATGCGAAAGGTCCGTGGTTCTTGCAGATGACTGCGGAGACCGCCTCGGGATCCTTGCCCATGCGCTCGAACTCGTCGACAATGAGTTTGCCGGTGTTGAGCTCATATGCGTCTTCGATCTCTTCCTCTGTCAGGCAGCGCAGGCAGGGAACCTCACCGTAATAATAATCAGCATGAGTCGTTCCGTAGCAGGGAATGCTCCTTCCGGACTGTGCCCAGCTTGTAGCGTAAGAGGAATGTGTGTGCACGATTCCGCCGATCTTCTCAAACTTCTTGTAGAGCCATGCGTGTGTAGGCGTATCGGAGGAAGGGTTCATAGCACCCTCTACCTTGTTGCCGTCAAAATCGACAACGACCATGTCCTCGGGTTTAAGCTCTTCATAAGGAACACCGCTGGGTTTGATGACGAAGAGTTTCTTCTCCCTGTCGACTCCGCTGACGTTGCCCCATGTAAAAGTTACAAGTCCATACTTGGGAAGCAGCATATTTGCTTCATATACTTCCTTCTTCAGTTGTTCCAGCATTTCTATACTCCTTATATTCAGGCATTAAAGCGTTTGTTTGTATGCTTTAATGCGCGCGATAGTAGACAATGTTAAGCATTTATGCCTTTAGGCAAGTTCAGCGGCGGCTTCCTCTATTTTGGCGCGGAGGAATTTCGAAGATCTTCCGATCACTTCCTCGTAATCCTGGCCCTTCTGGTACCAGAACTCGCCCGTAAATGTGCGCACGCCCATGTCCAGAGCCGCTTTGATGCAGCGGACATACTCGGTGTGTCCGTCTGCTCCGAAGTCCATGTCGCGGTAGTGACCGGGCTTGGTCTCCTTGAGATGGACCGCGAAGAGATGTCCCGCGCCCTTGTACATGTCCTCGACCACGTCTGTTCCGTAGATCACAGCCGCGTTCTTGAGATTGCCGATATCAGGGTAGACGCCGAGCCAGGGGTTATTCACTTTGCTGACATAGGCCATGGATTTCTCGACAGTGTCCATAAAAGGAGTTTCCATCGTCTCAAATCCCATTGCCACGCCCCAGCGGGCCGCGTAATCCGCAGACTCTTTAAGTCCGTCGACAAACCACTTTACGGTGTCTTCATCTCCCTGTTCGTAGTACACGTCGTAACCGGCCAGCTGGATCAGGGAAATACCGGCATTTACGCTGAACTCGATCGCCTTCCGCATGATCTCCATGGATCTTTTACGGATCTCCGGATCATGGGAGCCCAGAGGGTATTTGCGGTGTCCGCTCAGGCACATAGTCCTGATCGGCGTTTCGGCTGCTCTCGCCAGGACTGCCAGCTCGCGCTGCTTCTCCGGCGACCACTCAAGACGCGCGAGGCGCCAGTCTGTCTCGTCTATACTGATCTCAAGCCTGTCGAAACCGCCCTCGCGGGTGATATCGAACATCTTGGGAAAACTAAATCCCACCGGTATAGCCTTTTCATAAAGCCCCAGTGAATACTCCATAGTAAGCTCCTTTCCTGTGCTTACCCGGCGGGACGGATGGATATTCTGTTTTGCCGGTCAGTGCAGCAGCGTCGAGATCAGCGCCGCGGAAGCCGCAATACCAAGTGCCAGCACAATGATGCCGGCTGCAAGCATACCGGGCCTTGCATGGCTCTCTGTCACTGTTTTCCTCTCTTCGTCGTAATAGAGGGTCATATGGTCGCCCACTTTAAACGACTTTTCGCTGGAAGAATTGATGCTGCACCGCCTGAGATTGTCCTTTCCGTCCAGCTTGTATCGCACAACCGGATAGTAGGTATATTTTGAACTCATGATCAGTTTGGTATCCCGGGAGAGCTGCCGCGAATAGACCTCCACGATCTCCGCGTCCAGTTCCTTGAGATTCCTCTTTTTCATGGCAAAATAGCGCGCAATAAGCAGGACTCCCGCGCCGACCAGCACCGCGCACAGGCAGGCCATCGCCTTCTCCTGGTCATTCTGGTTCTGCCAGTATGCCAGCAGGATCAAAAGCGCGCCGCCGATCATCTGCGCGATCGGGGGAAACAGGGTCTCCTCTTCTCCGCCGATGATCCTGATCTCTCCCTTCCTGTCCGCGTTCTGCAGCATGACCTCCTGCGCGATGTAGTACTCAGTCGGCGATTTGACCGTCACGCGCTCGCGCTTTCCGGTCACAGGGCTTACGAACTCGACCAGAACGTTGTAGTAGTTATAGATATCCCGGTCCTTGTTGTCCTTCTTGACCACATGGTCGCAGCGGACGACCGACGCACGCACGGTGCCCTTGCCGCCAAACAGACTTGGGCCACGGCGCTGTTGCCCTGAGCCCACAAGAAAGATCAAAATGCCCGGAATATAGAGTAATAATTTGGAAAGATCCATCGATTTCCTCTCCCGCTTTCGCCCGAAAACCCGATTTTGGGCAGACTTTAACTAAGGGTCAAACCTTTAGGATAAAATCTGACCGAAACTTTCGTTTTCTGTTCTCGAACGTTACTGTAGCTAAATTGACATGAATTACCGGCTCATTGTTTTGACTCTTCACCGCTCACCTGCCGGCCGGAGAAAGCAAGGTGACCGATTTTGTTTATCTGTGAATAAGAGAGAGATGTATCGAAGCAATGGACTGCGCTCCTCAAGACTGCGGACCGCAGCCCCGCTTCGGTTTATACATTCAGACTTCGACCAGTATGACTTCTATTCCGTTCTTACGGAGCTGATCCACTATCTCCGGGTCTGCCATGCTGTCTGTGATCAGCGTCGTAGGACGGTCATAAGTGACGCCGCTCCCGCTCCGTCCTGTGAGGGACTGCCGCTGGAGTTTGGTATGCTCAGCCAAAAGATACAGAGGACCTGTTGTCCGGCTGACCATGATCTCGTTTATGCTGATCTCTGTCCAGATGTCGTATCGGAATTCTCCGTTCTCATATACCGCGGCGCATCCCAGGAAGGATTTGTCCGCGTGCATCATAAGAAGATTTCTTACGACGCCTTCCCCTACCATGATGTGCCCCTGCATCTCACCGCCGGTGAAATTGATGGACACTCCCTTGGGGTAGCGCTTTCCGATCGCCCATCCGTTATTCGTATATACCTTTACATTCTTGCCTTCTGCGTGTTCAAGCATATTCAGCGCAAGGCGGCTTCCGTTGATAAAAATGCTGTCGCCATCTGCCAGGAATCTTGCCGCGTATGCGGAAATCCTCTCCCTGCAGTACGCCGCTTCTTCCGAAATATGCCTTGTCGTGTGTGCTCTTTCCATCGAAATAGCGCCGCCATGTGTTCGCCGCAGCAGTCTGTGCTGTTCGAGAAGACCCAGATCCCGACGCACTGTCATAAGTGATACGCCGAGCGCATCCGCCAGTTCTTCGTTCCTGATCTCTTCCTTTTCCCGAACCAGACTCAAAATCCTCTGCTGTCTGTCCTCTACGACTTTGCGATTTTTTTTCATAAGCTTCACCATTCTCCGTGGGCCACCGGCTTATGACACACAGAATTCTCTCTTTTATATCGGACCCTCGGGACTTCCGGGGGTCCGCTGACTACTCGTCAGATTCCGGATATTAATCCAGCAGATCTGCTTCCTTCAGAGCTGCCTCGATCTCCTTATCGGACATAACGTTCTTAAGGGGGATCAGGACAGTGCCATTCTTCTCAATGCCTTCGAAGGTCTTAACGAATGTACGAGCGCAGAACACTACATCATAGTTTCTTGCAGCGGTCTTGCCTTCAGAAACAGGGCAGTGACGAAGCTCTGCGGGCTTGATGCCGTTTCTCTTCATGACCTTCTTGATCGCGTTCTCCATCATAAGGGAAGAACCCGCACCGTTTGCGCAGCATGCCAGAAGTTTTTTGCCGTCGAGTTTAGCCATTTTGTACTCCTTTTCTTCCGGTCAGGCGCCGCTGACGGCGCCGGGCCGAATTCATGTTAATTATAACTAATAGTTCCCTTTTTGCACATGTAATTGTGCTTCTTTTTGTGCTCTTTCGATTAAAATGATCGTAAAATCGTTATTTTGATTATTGATCTGCTTTTTTCAGATCAGGCTTTCGCCTTCTTAGCCTCCAGGTGCTCAAGATAAGCATCGTAGTCCTCTGTGATCAGGAAGTAGCCTTCGGGATCCATCTTGTACTCGATCTGAGGGATTGCAAGAAGGACAACAACGACGATCGCCACGCCTGCATAACCGAGGTATCTCATTACGACAGTGAACAGAGGCCATACTGTATCCCAGTCAAACATTCCGAGGTATCCGCCGTAGTTGGCCATGCCGACCCAGCCTGCGATGAACGCAGCGCCGAATACTTCGATCAGACCTGCGACGAAAGGAATAGCAAGGCAAGCCTTGAGTCCGCCCTTTTCGTTGGCAACCAGACCCATAGTCGCGTTGTCAAAGAATACAGGCACGAATCCGCAGATGATGATCGTAGGAGAATGCATCACGATCAGAAGGAGGATCGCAAGGATCTGTCCGCAAAGACCTGCGAGGAAACCGAATGTAACTGCGTTGGCATCGCCGAAACCGAAGCAGACTGCGCAGTCTACGCCAGGGATCGAGGAAGGAAGCAGCTTGTCCGCAATACCCTGGAAGGAAGCTGTCAGCTCTGTAACGAATGTTCGAACGCCGAGCTGCAGGATTGCCAGGTAAACTGCGAAGTTAAGGGATGTGTTGAAGCAGTAGAATACGAAGTTCTCTGTCTCTTTGGTAGCACCGGCCTCAACAAAGTAAGGCTTTCCGATGATTGCCATGATGATGCCGAAGAATACCGTCATGAGGATTGCGGTACATACCATGTTCTCGTTGAAGATGGAGAAGAATCCGGGCAGCTCGATCTCGCCGACCTTATTGATCTCTTTCTTGCGCTTTCCGCCATTAGTGCCGAAGATCTTGTCAGCAAGGAAATAGGAAAGGCGGATACCGAACATCTGCTGGTGAGCGATGGCGAAGCCTGCGCCCTCGGAGAGTTCCTGCATAGGCTTAACGGTCAGGTTGGAACCGACTGCCCAGTAAGCGCCGAGGATGACTGCCATAACGACCATCATAGCTACGTCGTTGTTAAGGAGCTGAGGCAGTGCGAACATGATCAGCCAGTATGCTGTAGCAGCCTGCTGAACCTGTACGTGACCTGTTGTGAACAGGGTGCGGCACTTTGTGATCCTGTTGAAACGAACAAGCAGGATATTGACGATGAATGCGATGAGCAGCAGCGTCATAGCCTGGGAGAAGCCTTTACCGAAGACTTCCTCGACACCTGCGGTAACTGCGTTCTGGCCATAGTAAGGGTCGATGACGCAGGCTGTCAGGTTGAAGCGGTCCTTAAGACCTGTCAGGATCGGACGGAATGTGGATACCAGTCCGCCGGAACCGGCGTTCAGGATCAGCATACCGATGATCGCTTTCAGAGTACCGGCCAGTGTGTCATACCACTTCTTGCCCATCAGGCAGTAGCCCAGCAGTGTCAGGAAGCCTACCATGTAAGGAGCTTTCTGCAGTACGTAAGTCGCAAAGAATGACCAAATACTAAATAAAATAGACATATGTTCCCCTCTCTAGTATTGAATGTAAAATAGTTGCTTATATTGCACAGGTTCCTTCACCGATCATTCTTCCTCGCAAGGGAAATCTTTCTCTGCCTTCAGAATGTCTTCGGGAGTCTCCGCCGCCGCGAGCGCGTCGATCAGTTCCTCGTTCATGAAGATCTCCGAGAGCTGAGAGATATTCTGCAGGTGCTCGTCAGGATTAGTAGTGGAAAGAGTGAAGAAAACATTGGCCTTCTTCTCCTCTCCGTCCTCATCCGTTCCGAAATCGATCAGTTTCTTGGAAGCCATAAAGCCGACACCGGTCTTGAGCGCGCCGTCCGCGTTCTCCTGTGTGTGCGGCATTGCAATATTGTGTTCAAAGACGATGTACGGTCCATATTTCTCAACGCAGGCAATGATCTGCTTGTAGAAGTCCTCGCTCACCGTACCGTCCGCGACGAGCGATAATGCGGAGAGCCTGATCGCCTCCTGCCATGTCACGCCTTCGCCGTCGATAAATTTGTAGTGTTTCTTTTCAACAATGTCCTGAAGTACTGTGCCCATTCCAGCCTCCTTAATTTTTTGTCAAAACATATGATGCATTACAGGCAGGAACGGAAAGGAATGTTCTGAGGATGCTCGAAGCAGTCTTCGAAGCCTCTGCGGTGGTGATAGTAGATCTTATCCTTGTCCTGAGGATAGACATACTTGCCGCCGACCTGCCAGAAGAACGGATGGAACTTGTACTCGTTTCTGTCCTTCTTGAAATCGTAGAGAAGCTTGATCTCTTCGCAGTCCGCCTGGAAGTTGGTCCATACATCCCAGTGGATCGGAACAACAACCTTGCACTGCAGGTTCTCAGCCATACGCAGAACGTCTACGGAAGTCATCTTGTCCTGCATGCCGATCGGGTTCTCGCCGAAGGAGCCGAAAGCTACGTCGATGTCGTAGTCCTTACCGTGCTTCGCGAAATAGATGGAGAAGTGAGAATCGCCGGAGTGATAGATGTTGCCGCCGGGAGTCTTAACAAGGTAGTTAACTGCCTTCTCATCCATATCGGTAGGGCACTTGCCGGTGAGTTCTTCGCGGTCGGGACCTGTGGAATCGGTCGTCACGATGCAGGTGCGGTCAAAGCTGTCCAGGCAGACGATCTCGATATCCTTGAGTTTGATCACATCGCCGGGCTTAACGATCTTGCAGCGCTCTTCCGGAACGCCCCACTTCATCCATGTCTCTACAGATTTAAGAGGTCCGATGAAGGGAACCGGGATCTCGTTGCCGTTCTCATCAACGGTGGTCATTCCGCTGTTGATCACGTGTGCTGCCCACTCTGCGCTCATGTGGTCCTGATGATAGTGTGTTGCCAGAACCGCGTCGACCTGCTTGAAAGCGAAGGGATCGATCACGAAAGGCACGTTTCTGAGGTTTGGCTGCATCAGACGGCCGCCGCACATGTTCGCCATCTGGTGTCCGACCTTCATCTTGCCGTCGCCGTGTGTGCGCTTGCCGTTGCCGCACCACAGGTCGATCGTGATGTTGGCGCCGCCGGGGGTCTTGAACCAGATGCCGGTGCATCCGAGCCACCACATTGCTACGTTGCCGGGCTCAACCACTTCATTCTCGATGTCTTCCACCAGCCATGTTCCCCACTCCGGGAATGTGCTGTCGATCCACTTCTGGCGGGTCATTTCAGAAATCTTACTCATAATTACCTCCTTTACTTTGTTGGCCGCTTAGGTTTCCCTCGTTACGTTCATATTACATTATCGATCATAAAAAAGCAACATTTATTTGTTCGATTAAATGTTAAATAGAATACTTTATGTTCGTTTTATCAATGCAATAGCAATTATTAACAAATCTCATAAAAATCATGTAAATACCGTATTTAAAGCGTTTTTTCTTCTTATTAGAAGATACTAATTCGGTTTGAATCGTCTAAATGTTCGTTTTGTTTGTTACTTTTTCACAAACTTTTCTCTGCTCTCCCGCCCCGAATATCCCCTCACTTTTCCCTGATCTGTCAAAAAAACTACTGTTTTGGCTCAAAATACCGCTTGTATTTTTCATCTGGCTTCGTATATAATAGGCTTGTGCAGAATACTTGCCGCAATTCTGCGCTTCCTTCGTCATTTTTATTAACCGCAACTATTTGTTCGTTTTATGAACGTTTTCTGAAACACAATTTTTGTTCTTTTTACTTCTCACTTTTGATTGGTTTTAAAGATTTATGTTTGATTTGAGCGATTGTTTTGTGATCGTTTTAAATAGAACATCTGATTCAGATATGAAAGGACAAAAGATATGCACGTTACAAAGAAAGTTATCTCCAACTTAAATAAATGCTACGCCATGTCCGAAGTGACCGTTGAGGGCAAGCGCTGTTTTGTCGTAGCTGCAGAGAAGCACGATCCCTGCTATCTCTTCTCCGAAGAGGGCGAACTCCTCGAGAAGGTATGGGACGAGCCCGGCGGAGTTATGACCATGGCTCCGGTTCCCGGTGCGGACGGCCAGTTCCTCGCGACTCACAAGTTCTACTCTCCCAACGACTCCGCGGATGCGAAGATCGTCATTGTGACCCGCAAGGGTAAAGGTGACTGGGAAGTAAGGACTCTCTGCGAGGCTCCCTTCGTTCACCGCTTCGGCATCTTCAGAAGAGCCGGTGTGAACTATCTGCTCGTATGCTGCCTCAAGAGCGGCCATTCCTATAAGAATGACTGGCGCTTTGCAGGCGCATGCTTCGCAGCGGAACTGCCCGATGACCTCAGCGCATTTAACGACGGTCATCTCCTCGAGCTCTCCCTGGTACAGGACGGCATGCTCAGAAACCACGGTTTCTCCAGAGCAGTATGGGGCGGACACGAAGCGGCTGTGATCGGATGCGAACAGGGCACCTTCCTTATGGAGCCCCCCAGAGTCCGCGGCACTGAGTGGACCGTTACAAACATCCTTCCGGTTCCCTCCAGTGATGCGGTCCTCATCGACTTCGACGGCGACGGCAAGCTCGAACTGGGCCTGATCAGCCCCTTCCACGGCAACTCCCTCACCATCTGGCATCTCAACGAGTTCGGATATTATGTTCCCCAGTGGAAATACGGCGCTCCCGAGAAGGAGACCGAGATGCTTCACGCCACATGGGCAGACATGATCCTCGGCAAACCCACCTGGATCGTAGGCTGGCGCAAGGGAACCAAGTGCTCCATCGCAATCACTTGGGATGCCGAAGCAGGCGACTATCGCGCTGAGACCTTCGATTCCAACACCGGTATGGCAAATGCTATGCATTTCGTCAGAAGCGACGGCAAGGAGATCGTCGTAGGTACGAACCGTGAGATCGACGAAGTTGCTTATTATGAATTTGAAGAGTAATCAGATCCGACTGATCGCGTTCGATCTGGACGGAACGCTTCTTAACGCGGCCAAGGTTTTGACACCGCGCAACAAAGCGGCACTGGAACACGCCGCCGAGAAGGGAATCCTGATCGTGCCAACTACAGGAAGGCTCTTTGACGCTATACCTGAAGAGATACGTCAGTTTCCTTTTCTGCGCTACGCGATCACGATCAACGGCGCTGCCGTATTCGACACAGAAACCGGCGATAATATCTACCGGGCCGAGATTCCCCTGGAGCAGGCCATAGAAATCATGTCTTATTTGGATAAATTTCCGATCATCTATGATTGCTACAAGGACAATACCGGATGGATGACGAGGTCAATGTGGGACCAGGCAGAAGTCTTCGCCCCCAACGCTTACTATGTTTCCTCGATCCGGACAAGGCGCAAACCTGTTCCGGAACTGAAGGAATACCTGAGGCAGCAGGGAGGGTCAGTTCAAAAGATTCAGCTGTTTTCAACGGATCCTGCGCTCCGCACAGCTCTTCTTAAGGAACTGCCCACACGCTTTTCTCATCTCGCCGTCTCATCCTCGGTCGAACGCAACGTTGAGATCAATCATGAGGCCGCCAACAAAGGGGCCGCGCTCACAGCGCTGGCTTCCCGTCTCGGACTGGATCGCAGTCAGGTGATGGCCTTTGGCGACGGACTCAACGATATCAGCATGATCCGCGAGGCAGGGATCGGTGTCGCAATGCAGAACGCCGTAGATGAAGTCAAGGCCGCTGCCGATCTGATCACAGGAAGCTGTGAGGAGAGCGGCGTGGCTGAGGTTATCGAACAGATCTTGCAGCAGTAGTTCCCATGCACAACAAAGGACTTCCGCGCCGATCCATCGGCACGAAAGTCCTTTATCTTTTTCCTATATCAGCAGGCCCGGCGGGCCGCTTTTAAGGTCAGGATCAATACCCGAACATCACCTCTCCGTCCGCGTCCACATAGAAGGCGACCGGGTCTGTCATGTAATAGTCTCCATAGACGTCATCTATGCAGAACGAATACATGTACTCGCCCTCATAAAGCGGCGAATAATCAACCCTGAGCTTTCCTTCCACATCATATTCCTCTCCGTAGTACACGCTTTCCTCTTCATCCCAGTCGTAACTGTAATAGGCAGGGACGATCGTGTCGCCGGTTCCTATTTTGACAATGTTTCTGGAAGAGATGCCGTTATTGCCGATGCCGTCCCAGGCACCTTCCACTGTGGTCGCCCCGTCATATGTCTGCCGGATCCTCAGGTTCGTCTCCTCGTCGTTGAGGAGAATCGGCGAACTGTAGATAATGTAGTCGTCCGTAGTATCGACGATGTAGGTCGCCAGGTTCTGTCCGTCCGGCAGGGACAGCCAGTATCCGTCAAAGGCGTCGGCAAAATATCCCTCGTCCCAGTCCGCCTCCAGGTCGTAGGTCTCGCCGATCTCTATGTATCCTTCGCCATCTTCCGTCAGTGTATACACATACGCGGTCACATCCGCAGTGTTCTCATATCCCTCGTCATCCAGGGTGAAATAGTATATTCCGTCCTCATCGACCTGCGGCTCCTCGTAGAACGTGATGTACGGGCTCTGCCCCGTCTCTCCGCTTCCTTCGAGATAGGACCAGTACTCGCCGTCATCTTCCTCGTACTCGTAATCGCCTTCTTCGTCCTCCTCGTAGTCCGTAAGCCAGGACCAGAATCCGCCGGGGAACCACGTGTCATCATCGTATTCGTAGTCTTCGCCCGCGCTGACAAAGCCCTGCGTTCTCTTATCCACGTAGGAAAGGTAGTAAGGACTCAGGCAGACACTCTCAAAGGTCTTGAGCTCCTCCTGACTCTGCACTTCCAAAGGGTAATAGATGGCAAGTCCCGATGCATTCGGGTGGTCCGAGCCGTGCACGGAATAGATCACGCAGTCTCTCAGAGCAGCCAGCGCCTCCGCGCTGCCCGTCGTGTAATCCGCGCAGGCTGTCAAAAGACCGCCGTAATCCACCATATTGGTATAGCCTTCAGACTTGTTGTTGCCTCCGAAGTTATCGATTTTGGTGATCTTTTTGGACATGGCGGAAAATGTCACGGAGTTTGCCGCCGAGTCGTACATACTCTTAGCGAAGGCGTTGAAGCTCTCCACCATTTTGTCCACTTTGCTCAGGTCAATGACGGACATTGTCGCGATCTCGCTGTCACCTTGCTTCTTGCAGCTCGCAAGGTAACTGTCGGACACTATTTTGCCAAGCTCCGCTCCGTCTGCGTTCGGATTGCGCGCCAGATAGTTTCCGATCTCGGTATAATCCCAGCCGCCTCCGGGCTCCATCTCCTCGGAGCCATACATATATCTTGCGTAAGAAGCCGCGATGTTGGCCATCTCCGCGGTCCCCATCAGGCACGCGTCCATCCCGACGAACTCAAACTTGTCGGTCATGGTCTTGTACACGCTAAGGAGAGCCGCGTCGATCTCGCGCAGCGTCAGGCAGTCCTCGTCATACTCGTCCCAGCAGACTCCCTCGATGCTGCCGCCGCCGTGATCCCACAGGACGACGCCCATCTTCTCCGCAGCGAAATTCTTGACGCCCCACTTGAGAAACTCAGCCAACGTAGAGGACTTGCCCATACTGACGCGCTCTTCCTCTTCGACCTTGATCAGCTTGCCTCCCTCAATGACAAAGCGCTGGTTCATGTCCTCGTCCATATCCCCGTTATGCCAGAACGTCGTCCCGCCGGTCTGGATAACAAATCGGATCCGGTCATCCGCGGCTGCCGCCTTCATCTCCTTGATGTCGTCGGTGGCGCTTCCTCCCTTGAACATCGGAGATTCCAGGTCCGTTCCGCACAGATAGATAAAGATCGTCCAGCTTCCCTTCTCGCCCATAGTGGAGGAGGTCTCCTGCTCCGGCCTGCGGATCAGCATCCTGCCGGTTGCCTTGTCGACCTGCATGAAAAGGCCTTTGGATTCTTTGGACTCCCTGGAGCTGCCGGCATTAGTTCCGTCGCCTTCGTCATCGCTTCCGCCCGGTGCGGACTCGCTGACCTCCTGTCCGTCGTCGGAGCAGCCGGTCAAACTGATCGTGCTTAAGAGCAGTGCGGCGATCATCAGCCATATCATCAAACGTCTCATAAATGGCTCCTTTTCTCACTCCGGGCGCCTGCCGTTTCAAGCAGAACAGCAAAACAATACTATACTAAATACAGCGGGCCTCACCCGCTCCGCAAATCCTCCGGATCTTCCCGTCAGCGATCCGATAGGCCTCTCCGCGGATTTCCTTCCTGTCTTTGGTCTGCAGCACATAACTGCCATCCACGATCGCATAGAAAATCCTGCCGGCGCTGTCCGGATATGTGATCTCCTCAAAGAGCCGCAGCCCATCGACATAGTCATCCTTCACCGCCTGATAGTGCGGCAAAACATTGACATCCGTAAGCCCCAGCCCGTGGATGAATTTCTGATAAGACGGCTCTGTCGCTTCACCGGGCATCTCCGGCTGCGCATAGACCACATCCGCGCAGTTCATGCTTCCCGCGCTGATTCCCATCACAATTCCATTCCAGCCCTCTAGGGCTTCACGCAAACCGATCTCATCGAAAAACTTCTTCTGCGTAGGCACATGCCCACCTCCGAGGATCACCATGTCGTATTCGGAAAGCCGGGAAATCACTGTTTTGCCGCCGCGCCTGTCACAGATGTCCATGCATTTCACAGAAAGGCCGGTCTCTCTGAATATTCTCTCAAAATCTGCCCTCATCCGGTCGTTTATATCATATTCGTCCGGGAAGGCAGAGACGAGAAGGCAGCGGGAATCAGGTTTCCAGTAAGACTGCAGTTCCTCCACCATTCCGTTGGCCGGATTAAGCCCCTTGAAATCAGGTGCTGTCGTACTTCTGTATGCGCCCATCGGGCTGCTTGTCATCAAGAGTTTAATATCTGTCAGCATCCTTTTCTTCCGCTTTTGTGGTCCTCAATGGAGCAGGCTTCCGGAGAACCGTACTCAATCAGTCCCGCGTCCGCCGGATCAATGGATACCCGGCCGTCTTCAAACACAAACGCAGGGATTCCGACATCTCCGATCGCTTTCATGCGGTCAAAGACGGGATTTGTGTCGCGAAGTTTCGTAAAAGCGCTCATGTTGCGAATGTTCTTGCCGATATCAATGAACTGAAACTCTTTTTCCCTTCCCTTGATCTGCTTGTGTACATACTCGCAGTAAGGGCATGAAGGCATACCGTAAATCTTGATCATTTTGCAGCTCCTTTCTTTGAATACAGATTTCTACCGATTTTAGTTTATCACAGAACGGATTCATTTACCCGATCACATACATCTTAAATACTTCAAGTTCATGATCTCAATACTCCATCAAATCTTCCATCGTACAACGCAGTGCCCTTGCCAGCATCCAGATCGTCTTCGTCTGCGCTTTCCCAAGATCCTTCTGCCGCTGCTCGTAGTGCTGGATCATTCTGACTGATACGCCGCTTTCCCGCGCAAGTTCAGCCTGGCTGAGCCCCAGGCGCTCCCGATACATCCGCAGCCGTGTCGACATCTCCTTCCGCCTCCTGACTGCGTCCGCTGCATCCGCGAACTTCACAGGATCCATTTCGTGATATGGGGAATACATATCACGCACCTGCTCAGGCGTCAGGAATTCGCTGATCCTCCTGAAACTCTGCCCTGAGTACCACTGATACCATGCCAAAATCCAGCCGGTCCAATACGTCGGACTTTTGTCGAGACAAAATGTCGGCTTCACCTGCGGCCATTCCCCTGTGAGCCGCCAGACAACTTCCCATGCGGCCTCCACCCCAGACATTCCGACAAGAAACCGGAAGTCTCCTTTCCCGAACAGGTCGGCGACGCCTGAGATCAGAAACATGTCCCAGAATTCATTCAGTTCAATATGCATATCCTCTTCCGCGTAGCGCAGCATTTGTGCGAGAGAGGTCTGCGCTTTGGCGGTGTAAATCTCGTCGTAAGAGTGAAGCATCGATAGCCCTCCGAAATCTATATTCTGACGCGCATAAGGCGCGGATCATCCGGTCTGATCTCCTCGTCCAAAATAGCGGCCGCATACAGTTCTCCTCTTCGAAACCGCATCCTGTCGGACTGAAGATATTCTGTACGCGCCCGTCTGTCGCGCTCGGTCTTCCTGTGGAGCCAGTCGCTTCGAAGCGCCTCCTCACAACCGACATAATGAATTGCCGAAAAAGCAGCCGGACTAATGAGCACAACCTGTTCTCCGAGTTCTCCCAGGTACATGGCCCTGCACAGCTGCTGATATGAGATCGCGCCGCTCAGGAAGTCCTGCGCAAAGGAAAAATAACTGTCATCCGCCCGATAGCCGACGATCAGATCATAGTTCGTTGTATCAACGCTAATATTTTCCCGAAGGTATCGGGAGAATTCCGCAGCAAGCGGTGTATCTATGTTAAAAGTCCGGTTCTGAATCAGTACAGTGAGCCATGTGAGAATAGAATGATCACGATTCAGATTCAGAGTCTTCAGCCCTTCCAATTCCAGTTCGTAGCAGTTCGCATAGCCGTCGTGTTCCTCTGACACCGCCCACTCTTTCGCCATCTCGCAGCTCTCCGTGCAGTAAAACCCGTAACCGTAATCGTTGTGCGGTTTGCCTCCGTGGAACTGCGGAGTACTTATGATGTGATCTGAGCCATGATATAATGTTTTCTTCATCGGCAGTCTCCATGACATATAGTGCAGAGCGTATTATACTCTCTCATAATTATACACCTGTGGGTGTATATTCGCAATTTTAAAAATCATCTTGTTTTGCATGGATTCTCAGCCGTTACTGCGTAATAAATAATAGTTAAAAAACAAACGATTAATCACACCTGATTAATCATACCTGATAAATAAAGGAGTTAAGATCATGGAACAGGAAAAGAAAAAAGGCGGAGCCGGACGTGTAGTATTAATTATCTTTGGCGTTCTCGCGGCATTGGGAGTCGCAGGATATCTCGGACTTAGAGCATTGGTTAAGGAGCAGATGAGTAAGGTCAATGACATCAATCTGTCTGTGGCAAAAGGGCAGGAAGCACCTGATTTCGCGCTCCCTCTGACAGACGGATCGGAAGCAAAGCTCTCCGAACTGCTTAAAGATAAAGAAGTTGTCGTGCTCAATATTTTCGCTTCCTGGTGCGGTCCCTGTGAAAAGGAATTCCCGGATATGGAAAAGACATATCAGAAATACAAGGACAAGATGGAGATCGTCGCCGTGTCCGGAGACCTGGTACTGGATGAAATGGAAGATATGGTCAAATACAAAGAGGAACACAATCTTTCCTTCCCCATCGGAATGAAGAATGAATCGATCGATTCTCTCAAGATCGGCGGTTTCCCCACCACTTATATCATCGACCGCAATGGCAGGATCGTCTTCAGCCAGTCCGGCGCATTCCTGCACGAAGGAGATTTTGAGAAGGTCGTCACCTCATTAATGGGAGACGATTATGAAGGAAAACAGGTCGCTCTTTACAATTTCTATGTCACGAATAAAGACAAAGACCGCGTTTCCGGCATTGAGATCCGTCTGTATAACGATACAGTTGACGAGACGATCACAACCGGTGAAGACGGCATAGCTTCTTACTTCACACAGGATGCTCAGGATCTCAAGATCGAGATCTTGAACCTTCCTGACGGATACACCAGCAATGCGGACAGCATCACTCTCGGCATAGAGTCCGGAACCAAAATGATAACCCTTGAGAAGAAGTAAATACATTACCGTTGGAGCGTGTTATAATTAACGTAAATCCGTGAAACACACGACCTCTGGGGTAGTTTGTCCCCACTTGGGGACAAACTACCCCAGAGGTCGCTTAATCAAGAAAGGAGATATCAAAAATGCGCTCCATATTGATCAAAGATACCACAAGGGAAGAAAGGATCCGGATTGTCCACCAGGCGCTATGGGGTGCCTGCGGAATTGATTGTGAATTCTGTTCCGGGTGCGATAATCGCGGCGGCGGCAGGACAGAAAGCATTTATCAGCCGTATATAGACGGCATAAAGGAAATCCGGGAAATCAACGAAGAGTTCCGCGCGCCGTTTGTTCGCGGATAACAAAGAAGCTGCGGCAGGGGCTGCTGCAAAAGGAGTTACAATGTTAATCGCACCTGATATAGCAACTTCAACGGCCGATGAACGCAGAGCATTCATCAAGGCAAAGTATCCTTGCATAGCTGACTGCGACATGTGCGGTCTGTGCAAAGTCTTTCGCGGCAAGAATGCCGAGCAGGCTTACGACGACTACATCACAGGGAAGCGCTCCTTTATGGACGTTTCAGCGGATTACAGGCGAACCTGAAAGAATTGTGAAAAATGACCTCTGGGGTGGTTTGTCCCAGGCGGTGAAAAAATGACCTCTGGGGTAGTTTGTCCACACTTGTGGACAAACTACCCCAGAGGTCTCCATCACTCCCCAGAGGTCGAGGCCGACCCGGCGGCTGCATTATTTCTTCCAGCGGCTCTGCTCGTCCTCAAGGAAGTAACTCTCACCGTCTAAAATGAACAGGTCGTCGTACATTCTCGAATACTGGTACAGATGCGCAGGCGTCTCAATGAACACTTCGTACTCGCCGCCCTCGTAAGTGATGGACAAGCGTTCAACCGTTGTCCATCCGCGCAGGTCCACAAGATCTCCGAAAGATTCCTGCAGAAAAGCATCATGCGCCTCTCCGGCCATTTGATAGAATGCTCCCAGATAGTTATATTTTGACCTGTCATCGAAACTGTCAAAATATTCATCCGCCTGAAGCGTCACCTCATAATCAAGATTCACTCTGTAAAACTGATATTTCTGTCCGCTTCCCGGTGATTTAGTAAGTTCCGGCAGTCCTTTTGCAGTATAGGTTCCGTCAAGCCCTATCCCCCGCTCCGTGCAAAGCTTCGGAAGCTCTTCCGGGACCAGCTTCTCATACTCTTCCAGCCTGCTCTCCACTTTCCGGACTTCAGTATTCGCGTCCATGTCGCGCTTAATTCCCGTAAATGCAAAATACAGAAGTAATACGCCGGCAGCCGCCAATATCATCTTCAGAAAGATCCATACTGCGGGATCGATCTCCACTTTTTCTTTCTGAGTGACTATTCTTTGCGGCGGATTGCCTGAGCCGGCTCTGTTTCTGCGCGATGGCCGAGCCGTCCCATTGTGCTTTGCGGAATTGTCCCTGCTGAGTTCATCGTAGAACTCCATCTTGACAGACCATTCCAGGGCATCCAGTTTCCCGTCATGATTAAAGTCAAAAAAGTCGTCGTGTGATCCTGACATAGCTGCCCTTCCTTAATTGATTGAACGGATTGAACGACCTCTGGGGTCATTTGCACCTTTCCGGCAGACCACCGCCTCGCCGTTGGAATAGTGCAGGCGCTTGTGATCGGCCTTAAATCCCAGCTTTTCCATCTCCTGTAAAAGAAAGATCATAAAGAAACCATGGCAGAAAACAGCGCAGTCCTCATTCTTTTGGCTCAGATACTGCGCAGCTTTCTTCGCGCGAAGTCTTGTCTGCGCCCGAGTTTCAGGCTGGCGGGGCACATTGAAAAACCACTGAATCCTGCTGACTGCCGACCAGAAAAACATAGGCAGTTTCAAGCCGGTATCAAATCCCGACCTCTCCGGCACTTCGTTGATCAGCGCCGTCGATTCGAATTCTCTGTCCGCAAACACCTGCCTGGCGGTCACCGTCGTTCTCGGAAGCGCGCTGACATAGATCCTCTCAAATTCTGTCTCAGGCAGCCTCACCGTCACCGGCAGAACGCCGGCAGTATCATAATCGGCGCACCCCTTGTCATATCCGGCGGAAGACATCATGAGTTTCCATTTCATATTTACTTTCGCATGTCTGATCACTGCCACGATCATTATTTTGTTACCCCTTTGCGAAAACTACTCTTGATTACCGGCTTAAGACTATTATACAGTATTGCAGGAGGTGTCCGTATGTTTTCTTATATCTGGCCGATTGCCCTTGTAGTATTATCCAATGTCGTTTATCAGATTTGCGCAAAATCTACCCCGCGCGATATTGACCCCCTCGCCTCTCTGACCGTCACCTACGCGGTCGGAGCCATAGCTTCCGCGATCCTTTATTATGTTACGAATAAAGGCGGGCATCTGCTGCGCGAATACTCCCATCTGAACTGGTCGCCCTTCGTGCTCGGCATCGTGATCGTCGGTCTCGAGGTCGGGTTCATCTACGCATACAAAGCGGGTTGGCAAGTGAGCGTGGCCTCCATCGTGCAGAGCTCATTCCTCGCCGTCGCGCTTCTGCTCGTCGGATTCTTTCTGTACCACGAGGCGCTTACCGCCAGCAAAGCAGCAGGTATCCTGATCTGTATGATCGGCCTGTATTTCATCAATCGCTAATATTAACATGTCAAAAAACAGCTGGCGGACGCACTGTCTGTCAGCTGTTTTCTTCTCTTTCCATAATGCCATTGCGCCAGTCCACATAACTACATGTCAATAATCTACCGAATGCAATACGATTAATTAAGATACTCAATACTAAGGAGTTCAGTACACCTCTCCATACAGAGCGCTCAGGAAGGGAGATTATCATGTCCATAGTTTACAATGAGAATAAGAAAACCTTTTCCCTGCATACTGCAAAGACCACCTATCAGCTCAAGATCGGCAATCTCAACTATGTAAACCATCTGTATTACGGAGCCACGATCCGCGATGAAGATCTCAGTTATCTGATCCGCCGCTACGACCGCGGCTTCTCGGGGAACCCCTACGATTCCCTCAGGGAGCGCACCTTCTCCCTCGACGCCCAGCCCCAGGAATTCACCACCCAGCAGCAGGGCGACTTCCGCATTAACTCCATAGAAGTACAGAACAGTGACGGCAGTTTTTCCTTCGACGGCCGCTACGTCTCTCACAAGATTTACGACGGACCCTTCACCCTGCACGGTCTTCCGACCGCCTTCGCGACGGACCTCGACACAGTGCAGACCCTGGAGCTCACCATCGAGGACGCCATCACCAAAGTAGCAGTGACGCTCCTCTACTCCGTCTTTGAAGAGTCCGATATCATTATGCGCGCTTCGCGCGTCCACAACGGCGGAAATGGCCGCATAGACCTCAAGCGCATCATGTCCGTCAACATGGACTACATGAACGGAAGCGGCATGGACCTGATCTCCCTTCCCGGCAGATACGGCCAGGAGCGCCAGATCGAGCGCCAGCCCCTTACCCACCATGTACATAAGGTCCGCAGCGGCCGCGGCATCTCTTCCCACCAGCAGAACCCTTTCATCGCGCTGGTCGAGAGTACTGCCAATGAGGATTATGGCGCCTGCTACGGCTTCGCTCTGATGTACTCGGGGAGCTTTCTGGCGGAAGCAGAGCTCGACCAGTACGA
>DJXS01000017.1 GCA_002448395.1 Lachnospiraceae bacterium UBA6998
GTGTCAGGATCAGCCTGAGCGGTTGCGGCATGCCCCGTTAGAGTTGCTTTGAATGAGCGGCTGGATGAACCGGATCTTTTCTGAGCGTAGGAGGGAATGAGGGTTGCAGCTCCTGCAGCCCGAAAGCCCACCTGTCTGAGACGTCCGGTCATCAGAGCGGACGGCGAGTTTTGGAGAGGCGGTTCCCTCCGAAGCGAAGAAAAGATCTGAGTGAATCCCCGCGAACTCAACGTAACGATAAAGGGGCGTGCCGCAAAAGCGTAGGTTTTGAACCTTCACTTAATGCGACAGCCCCATATCAATTCATCTCGCACAGTTCCTCGATCCACTCCCTGCGCTTGATCGCGTCAAGCCAGGCCGCGGGAATCTGGTCGTATCCGTAGTACAATCCGGCCAGGCCGCCGGTGACTGCTCCGACTGTATCGGTGTCATCGCCAAGGTTGACTGCCTTCAGCAGCGCCTGCTCAAGGTTCTCAGTCGTGATCAGCGACCAGACCGCCGCCTCCAGCGTATCCACGACGTAGCCGCTGCTCTTGATCCGCTCAGCCGGAACGGCAGCAAACCTGTCCAGATCCTGAAGCCTGTGATAATGGCGCAGGTTATCTTTGTCAGCTAGATAGGACTCGTAGAATGCAAATCCTTTGTCCAGTCCGGCCTGCAGCCTGTTGCGCAGGGAACCTTCTCCTGTCAAAATACTGTCGGCCATAAAGAAGTAGAGGCCGCACGCTATTTTGGCACGGATGTGGGCGTGTGTCAGGCCGCCGACTGCATGGATCGCCTGTACTGCATTGCTCTCGGTGAATTTACCGCGCCGGAGCATTTCGCTGCAGTAGATGCAGGCGGGAAGGATCCGCATCAGGCTTCCGTTTCCATTATTCCAGTCGCGCTCGCCGCCGCACTTTTTGGCATTCCTGGTTCTTCTGTAGCGGTCGATCGCCTCCATTGTGCCGTTTCCGATGTCATAAGCATAACCGTACGGAGTAAACTCGCCGTCATACATCCACTTCATGAAATTCTCCATGATGTCATCGAGATCGATCCCCTTCACGCGGCGGATGCTCTCCAAAAGCGCGAGAGTAAGGCTGCTGTCGTCTGTCCAGGACCCTTCAGGAAGATTAAAGGTTCCGTAACCGCGCATCCCTGTGACCAGATTGCCGGCGACTTCTTCGCGTGACCTGAACTGCACCGGGCAGCCAAGTGCGTCTCCTGTAATAACTCCCATGATTCCATTGATCCAGATATTTGTGTTTTTCTTCATAATGATCAACCTCTTTCTTTTGCTGTGTTTTATCTTGTTAGCATGATGATAGCAAAAGCGTTTAAAAAAGAGGTCGCCCGGCAAACGACTTTGATTTTTGTGAACAAACTACCCCAGAGGTCGATTATTATCTAAACAGTTATGAATGCTTTCTGAATTTTCATGGCAGTTGATTCCTGAAGCTCAGCTTTTTCAGCAAATTGCAGCCACCCGGCTTGGCTTCTCCGAACTTCGGAAATGATCCTTTCTGCCTCTGCGTTCTTTACCCCCATATTCCTTGCAGTGGAAAGAAGGTCCTGCATAGTTATCGCATCGCGTTTACCGTTTACGGTCATCTGATGTGTTCCGGTCCACATGCCGTGAGGATTGTACGCATACGTCACATCATAAGCGGGTGAGAGACTCCATCTGCCGCGTTTGTCCATGAGAAAAGAAACATTTTTTACATGGTCGTCCTGATTTCGTGCCAGGACATTAAAGACCATACGGCGGTAAAACTGGCTGATCTCTGTATTAGAGATCCTTATCTGCCGCATTACCTGCGCTGCCTGCTCATAGCTGTATGCTCCGGGAAGATTGAAGTCGAAATGCGCTATACCACCCAAAGACTGCATATGGAGTTTTGCACCGGTTGAGAGATCCCGGTCAAACCGCCGGGTCATGAAATGATATCGTCCATTCTCTTCATACAGGCGGCACTCGCTCATTGAAATTCCTGCGTTTTGAGCCATCAGATAGTAGGCGTACTCTATTTTGGTATATTGAGGGGCATCGTCGCCTTCCTTATCACCGTTTTTGCTGACGCCGTCGAACTTGATCAACCAATACTCATAGCCTTTCCCGGCATCGATCTGTCCGGAACGGATATCGCCGGTCTGTTCATTCCAGGCAATGACTGCTTTAGCCCTTGCGCCGCCAGCTGAGGTCCCTACCCGGATAAGCTCCTGCATGGCGTTTCCCCCGGCAACAATGTGCATATCCTCGCGAGAGCGAAGAATATCCGAAGCAAGCTGTACTAAGCGATCAATCTCGATGCTCTCCGATTCAAGTGGGCTCGGCCCTCTTGCCGGCACATATTCAAGAGCGCCCATGCCACGGCTGCCTGTGTAACAAAGCCGTTCCACAGGATCGAATGAAGAAGGGCTTCTTCCCTGACTTTGCAGCCAGGCGTCAATTATCGCATTTCCGAATTTGTCAGGCAGACTATCTGCAAGAAGTCCCGGAAGACCATGAAAGCTCTGCCTTGCAAGCTCGGGAAAAGCATAAACACGTCTGGAGAGCGGCATGGCAAGGGGAGATACTTCGATTCCGGATGAGAGAAAAGCGGGATCATACTCAAAAGAACCCAGTCCGGTTTCTCGGTCAAAAACTACCGTCCCGATCTTTGTTCCCCACATTATAATTTCTGCCACAGTCATACTTCATCCCCCCATTTCCATCCGGTTTGCGGCGCAGCTGTGTTGGCCTTTTTGCGCGCCCGTTCTCGTGGTTTTCCGAGTGCTGCAATTTCACTTGGGCGCGGCCCCTGCTCCGGAATCATGAGCTCTAAACTCTGCAATTGTCCCAAAGCGCGAAGCACCTCAATAACTGTAGAGAAAGAAACATCCTTGCCGCTCTCCAGATTACTGATCGTACGCAAGGAGAGATTTGTCATCTCAGCCATTTCCTTCTGCGTAGCAGGCATGGCTATACGTGCGGCTTTAATGCGGCTGCCAATTTCTGCAAGAACTTCCGGGGTAGAAGAATAGAATGTGATTTTCATGAATACGCCACCTCCATATACAGTATACATGGAGGAAAAATAAAATGCAATATATTGCGTGTTATACGTAAATATTTAGGATAAAATGCAATATATTGCGCGTAATAATTACAGTGTTGCTGCTGGGCGATAAGAGGGGCCGTCGCATTAAGTGAAGGT
>DJXS01000082.1:0-16503 GCA_002448395.1 Lachnospiraceae bacterium UBA6998
CCGAACAGCACAGACATCAGCGTGGACTTTCCTGCGCCGTTTTCCCCAAGCAGCGCGTGGATCTCGCCCTTCCTCAATTGCAGAGTGATATTGTCATTCGCAATGATTCCGGGAAATCGCTTTGTGATGTTCAGCATCTCAATTGCGTATTCAGACAAGATGGATTCCCCCTTCCTCTCGGGAGCTGCTGCTCCCGCAACGATGAATTTCGTAGCTATTATGTGTCTCGCATAATACTGCAACTCTATTTTAACAAGTTACAAAAAGAAAGGGAACAGCATTTGATGCTGTTCCCTGAAATGATTGTGCGTCTGTCCTGAAAGGGACCGCCTGTCCGCTTGACAGATTCCTGATTACTTGATGTTGCCAAGGAATGTGACAGCGACGGTGTCAGCTGTGGGCTCAGCTGCAGCTGCATCAACGGTAACTTTAACGCTTCCGTCTGCCAGAGCCTTTACAAGAGCCTTGTAGTCATCCTGTGTGAAGCCATCGTTCCAAACGGTGGTGTCCATAGGAAGCTGTACATAGTTGAGAGTCGGATCGTCGCCGGAGACCATGCCCAGAGACTGGATCTGGCCCTTGTACTCATCCCACTTGCCATCCTTGATAGCTGCGAGCAGAGTGTTGACGGTTGCGCCAAGACCCTTCATAGCGCTGGTGATGGTCATGCCTTCGCCGTACTGTCCGTCTACCAGAGCCTTCTGGTCAACGTCGACACCGATGAACTTGCCGCCTTCTTTGCCGGCAGCTTCTGCTGCGGAAGTGTAGATACCGCCGCCGCATGCGAAGACGACCTCTGTGCCGCCCTTGTACCATGTATCCATAGCTGCTGTGATATCAGCGTCGCCGTAGAACTGGTTGCCGTATGCATAGTTGATCGCTACGTCTGTCAGACCCATTTCCTTAGCCGCGTCGTTGGCGCCTGCCACGAAGCCGTAGCCGTAACGGATAACAGCGGGAACAGCCATGCCGCCCAGGAAGCCGAGCTTCTTGTAGCCCATCTTGACTGCCGCGTAGCCTGCCATATAACCGGAGATCTCTTCCTGGTAAACTGCGCTGTAAACATTTTCCTGTGAATAAGTATCTGTGCCTGCCGCGGTGCAGAGGTCGTACTCGGAGACGTCCAGAGCTACGAACTTGACTTCAGGGTAGGTCTCAGCGGCTGCTACGATCGCCTCTGCGAAAGCGTAGCCGGGAAGTACAAGAACGTTGTAGCCGTCCGCGACAGCCTTGTCGATCATGGCTTCACGCTCTGCGGTGGAGTCGCCCTCGGGCTTGTAGTATGTAAAGTCGATCTTATTCGCTTCTGTGAAGGCTTTGCATGCCTCATAGGTTGTCTGGTTGAAGGACTGGTCGGTGATATCGCCGTAGTCTGTAACCATAGCGACCTTCATGTCGCTGGCTGCCGCATCACCTGATCCGGCGTCTGCACTGCCTGATCCGCCTGAGCTGCCTGATCCGCCGCCGCATGCCAGGAGCGATACTGCTGTTACTGCTGCTACAAGAACAGCTAACAATCTCTTTTTCATTAACTTATCCTCCTTTATCCGATATGGATACGAACTTAAAAAGCTACTAATATATTATAGTTTGAAATGGAATAAATGTCGATAAGGAAGAAAGGATGAGTTCTGTACAACATAGCCGGGAAATTGATATACTCTATTAAAGACATAAAATCATCAGCCAAGCCGGGAACGTTTGAGGGGACAGACATGGGAATAGTAGTGATCGGGGCATCATTTGTAGACGTGAAGGGATATCCGCTGGCGCAGTATATCCCGGGCGGCAGGAATGTAGGACGGGTCGTGCAGGTACACGGCGGAGTCGGACGCAATGTGGTGGAGGATATCGCCAATGTGGAACTGCGGCCGACATTTGTGAGCGTGGTCGACGACACCGGTCTTTCCGACGACGTTGTCAGGAATCTGATCCGCCACAAGGTTGACGTCCGCTACATCGCCCGAAGCCCGGAAGGCCTTGGAACATGGCTGGCGGTGTTTGACAATGACGGAGATGTTATCGCTTCAATTTCCAGAAGACCGGATGTATCTAAGATCGAGGATGTGCTGGACGAGCACGGAGATGAGATTTTCAGTGAAGCCGACAGCATCGTCATCGAATTCGACATGGAAGTATCGATCCTCAAGAAAGCGCTGGACCTCGCGGAGAAATACAATAAGGAGGTCTATACGGTAATCTCCAATATGAGCATCGCCATGAAGCGCCGCGATCTTCTGCGCAGGACGTCGGTGCTGGTCTGTAATGAGCAGGAGGCGGGCATGCTCTTTTCAGAGGATTACGCGGAAGTCACAACTGAGCAAATGCAGGAAATCCTGGTCGACAGAGTGCGTTTAGCAGGGATCCCCAGGATCATTGTGACAATGGGAGAGAAGGGCGCCGTCTATGCGGACATCAAAGGGGAGTCCGGGGTTTGCCCTGCGCTCCGGGTGGACGTCGTGGATACAACCGGCGCGGGAGACGCTTTCTTTGCCGGCGTAGCGATCGGTCTTACCTACAATAAGACAGTGGGGGAGGCCTGTGTGATAGGAACGAGACTGGCGGCTTCGGTCATTGCGTCGAGGGAAAATGTATGTCCCAGATTCAGGCCGGAGGAGTTCGGGATCAATGTAAGCACAGAGTAAGCAGCGTGTCGCAGGGCGGTCGTAAGACCGCCCTTTTTTGTACCCAAATGCAGTTGCTTTTTTGTTCAAAACCGTGGAAAATATTAGTATATTGCAAGATAAAACCGACATATTGTCTGACTATTGTGCTAAATGGAGCATTCCGCAAGAAACGCCGCGGAAGGCTCTGTTATAAAAAAGAAGGCGTTTCAGTAAGGGGAGTGCTATGAAGAGAAGATTACTTGCTATTGTGCTTGCCGGAGTATTGGTTTTTTCACAGAACGGCGTGGTGCTTGCTGCTGAGAACATCACAGCAGACGGCACCACTGCGGAAGTCACAGCGGAAGAGCCCGTGCAGTCCGAAGAGATCGGGGAAGCGGCGGAGGAACCGGATGCTTCCGCTCCGGAAGAAGCAGAAGCGGCTTCGGCTCAGGAGATCGCAGAGGATCCCGTTCCGGAAGAAGAGGAAGAGATTTCGGCTCAAACTCAGGAGTCCGCAGAGGATCCGGCCCGGGAAACTGAGGAGGATAAGGAAACTGTCTCTGATGACGCGGACCGGGAGGACGCGGTCGGCACAGAAGAGCCGAAAGAGGTTCAGGCAGAGCCGGAAACTGTGGAAGAAACTGCAGCCGAAGAGGCTGTGACCGAAGGGAAGGTTCCTGCGAAGGGGACCGCTTCCGTGCTTGACGATCATCTTTTGTGCGTCATACCTGAAGAAATTGATCCGGGTATGAAAGTGGGTAATGAGACAACTGTCACACCTGAGGTGGGATGGTTCGAAAACGGAGATTTTATCGCGGTTCAGAACGCGGAGATCGAGTATGTGTGGGATTACGATGAGGAATGTGTCCGGATCACGGATAATGGGGACGGATCTTATACAGTAACCCGTATTAGTGACCTGGGAACAAACTACTCACTTAAGGCGCGAGTCTCGGCGGACGGCGAAGAGCGGTGGTCTGATGCGAGAAATTATTACTTTGAGAATTATAACTTCTGGCTCCATGTCGATATGGATGGGTTAGGCCCGCTGTATGAGGACAGTACCGGAGACTATACCTGGAACTGCTATTTATATGGATATAATATTGATGAACCGTTTGAGTTTACGGTAGAGGCAGAGGGCTCTGAAGGAGAGGACGCGACCGACGCCTGCCGGATCGACCAGGATCAGGGCCGGCTCTATATTGACGGCGCGCAGCTTGCGCAAAAGGGCATAGGCCGGGTAAAGGTGCGCGTTGGCGCGGAAGTAAACGGCTATCCGCTCAGTGATACCCATGAGATAGAATTCGACGTCCGGGAGCCCTATGTCGAGGATCAGTTTGATTTTTATGACAGAAACCTTCTGCCCGAATGGGATCAGTGGATCAGCACCGATCAGCGGGTCTATGTTGAAAATGCGATGTACCCGCTAGGAGAACACTTAGACAGGTGGGTTACAGATGTCGAGGTGGAGGACGAGGAAGGAGAAGATGTTGTCATAATAGAGGCGCATGAGTATGACGGCTGGCGGCTTCGCGCGAAGAACGCGGGCGTGAGCAAAGTGACAGTGACCTACACGGACTGGGATGACAGTGAGGGGCATACCGAAGTATTCCATCTCTACGTAGGCGGAGAAGTCTACGACGTCGATGTCTGGACCGACAGCGGATCCAAGATGGTCCTCAAAGGAGGAAGCGTGGCGATGTCCGCACAGGCTTCCCTCGAGACGTATGACGCTGCCAACGATCATTACCATAGCGCTTCTGAGGAAGAATTGGCCGGGATCACTTATGAGTGGAACTTAGAGATCCACCAGGACAACGCCAGGGAGGAGCTGGGCGATGTGATCACCGTCACTCCTGATGCGGCTGACGCCAGGAAGGCTGTAGTCAGCTTTGAGGGTGTTCCCGAAGAGTGGCCCGAAGGAATCGACGTAAATGTCACTGTCACCATCAGTGACGGGGGAGAAGAAGTCGCATGGAACAATTACTGGCTCCGTATGGATGATCAGTATCTGGAGCTGTGGCCGACGAGGATCGATGGCGACATCGATGCAGGAGAATCATTTACGCTCGCGCCCGAGCTTCGCGAATATCCAGGAGAAAGCGGTGCGGAATACGATGTTTTGACCGGTGACCAGATCGAATTTGAGCCGGAGATATATGATGAAGACGCTTATGAGATCAAGGATAACGGGGACGGAACATTTACGGTCACAAGGCGGCGCGCTTATGACTGTTCTTTCCGGATCGTGGCTTTTGATGAGGGCGAACGGGTTGCGGACAGAGAGTATTGGTTTAACCGCAAAGACTATAATTTCCATTATGACATCGAAGGAAACGATACGATCTATTCGGACGGACCCAGGACATTCGGGTTCGACCTGTCTGAGCTCGACGGCTTGGATTTCGAACTTGTACCTGAAGTAGGCCAGGGAGAATATGACGAATACAGCGGTTTTGACTATCCCATCTCTGAGGGAGACGGCTGGAGCTACAACAGTGAGACGCATGAGATAACCTTTGACGGCGAGACACTGTATGATTACGGAATCGAACATATTGATACAAGGATCTCGCTCCGGATCGGCGGCGAGGAAGTGAATGACGAGTGGAGAGATTTTGACATTTGCGAGCCCCGCGTGGAGATCCGGGATGAAATTGATGAGAGACCCCTGTTCATTGGCGAAGACAGGGATATATTCAGGCAAGGCAGTGCCTTTGTTCAAAATAGCGCGTATCCGGACGGCAGTGAAACTACTTATACGATCACTGAGCTGACATTTAATCCTGATGAGAGCGAAGAAGATCCCCGTGATCCGTTCACAGTGACTGATGAAGGGGACCACTGGCGCTTAGAGGCAGTTCGAAACGGTATGGTGGACGTGCACGCTGTCTATGAAGTCGGCGGCAGCGGGGGAGCGAAACCCATTACCGTAGAGCGCGATTATACGCTCTTTGTCGGAGGCTGGCGCTACGATTTCAATCTGCGCACTTCGACCGGAAGCGATAAGCTGCTGACCGGCGGAGAGATTACGCTGTTCCCTGAGATTTACGGGGAAGGATATGACTGGCAGACAGGAGAGCGCTACAACATAGATACTTCAGGCTATGAAGTTAATTACTATGTTGAATGCACATTTGTCGATGAGGGACTTCTCGAGAGGGAGTATGACTGGGATTTCGACGCGGCATCGGCCCAAGGAGAACTCTGGGATTACACAGAGGATCCTGAGAACAGGTCGATCACACTCACCGCGAAGAATTTTGACGGCGCTATCGATATCTGGGTCTCAGCGGAATTGTATGATCCGGAGACCAGGGATTCCTACGCGTATACAGAAAGGACGATCTATGTCGATCCGATGACCTTCGCGCTGGAACTTTATGAGGAAGACGAAACGACGGAACTTGACTGGAATGAAGAGCTTCCTCCCGGAGGCGAGGTTACGTTCGTTCCGGGAATCGTGCGCACTAAGACGGGTATGGGACCTGCACCTATAGGAAATCCGGAAGACGTCGTCTATACAATGGAGTGGCACGCCGGAGGAGGCGAGCGGGATCCCGCACACTTCTATGTCAAAAAAGCGAACGGGGAGGAAGTCCGCCCCGGCGACCAGGTCACGGCACAGGATGCACCTTTCACAATAAGAAAAACGGTTTCCTGGGACGCCAATCTCTTTATCAGGGCCGACTGGGATGACGAGGAGGGGCACCATCAGGGAGCCTGGAGAGAGTTTAAGATTAACGAGCAGCAGTACAGTGAAGGCTTTATCGCGAACAACGACCGCGGAGACGACCATTTCACATGGTACTACGACGATGAAGAGGTTTCGGTCAGGCCGGACCGCGAGAAGCTGGACGAGCTGCAAAATCAGGGTTACGCGGTCGAGACGACTGTTGAAATAGGTATTTGGGACAGGGAACGCGAGGAAATGACTCCGATCCCGCAGTATGACCCGGTGGCAGCAGGTGTGTTCGATGAACAGAGCGGACTTCACGCCCAGGGCGAAGCGCTTGAAGACCTGAGGGAACATCTTGCGGCAGAAATTGATGAACACGATGTTCCGAGAGTATTCTTAAGAATTCACTCTGAGCTCAATGACGTCGTGATCTGCGATGAGATCTTCCAGGTCGCTCTGGTAAAGCCTTTCGTTGAGATCATCGGCCTTGCCGACACTGTTCCTTTGGGAGAGGATTTGATCTTTGACGACGGCGAAGTACAGCTCTATGTAGAAGACTCTCTCAACGACACAGGAGAGAATGGTTATTACAAGACAGGAATATTCTATGACATTACGATCACGGATATATCCATTGGAGCAGAGGATCAGCAGTACCTCACCGCGGCGCATGATGGAACAAGCTGGTTGATTCAGGCGCATCAGCTGGCGGATCACGCGATTCCCGTTACGGTCACCTTTACCGGCGGACCTCAGGGATACAGCCCGTTAACGGTAGAGATCGAGATCGTAGATACCGTCTTTTGGGCGGAACTGATGACTTCCGGCGGCGAGAGCGCGGAACATATCAAGCTCCTTATGGGTGAGACCGAGCAGCTGCAGGCGGAGGTAACCCGCGTCTTCTTTGAAGCCGATGATCTGCCGACAGAATCCGTTCTTCCGGATGAAGAAGGCTATCACTATGAGATCCGCTATGAGTTCTACAATAGGGACGTAGTCAGTATCGATGAAAGCACAGGCACCATTACACCGCTTAAGACCGGAACTACGGATTACAGCTTCCTTATTTCGATCTATGACAAGGACGGCAATGAAGTAGACGGACAATGGCGGGACGGCGTGATCGAGGTCAGCGCGTTCTTTGTGGAAATAGAGGTGCCGGAAGGCGCGGTCTTTGAAGTGGTACCCGGAAAAGATTACACGGCGCAGGAGATCTATAAAGGGCTTGGCGCGCAGTTCAAGTTATACTCCATGCGCCACCCTGAAGGCGTGACATTGACAGCCAATGAATTCTTCATTGACAAGATCCTCGATGAGACCGAGGGCGTGAGCCTTAAAGATGAGTCCGTGGACGGTTACGGGAAGCTGTCCATCGATAAGTCGGCGCAGCCCGGAAGCTTCGGAATAGTCCTGCAGGTCGAAGATGACAGCTGGTGCTACAGAACGAGCAAACCTGTGAATATTGAGATCAAAGATTCCCACTCGGGCGGCAGCTGGCAGCATAACAGTACCGGCTATTGGTACCGGTGGCTGGACGGCTCATATCCTCACGACTGCCTTGAGACAATTGACGGCAAGACCTACTATTTCAACAGTTCCGGTTACAGAGTGACAGGCTGGAAGAAGGTCGACGGATATTGGTATTACTTTGGCAGCGACGGAGCGATGGTCAAGGGCTGGCAGAAGATCGGATCCTGGTACTACTTCGACAATGAAGGAAAGATGCAGACCGGATTGCAAAAGATAGGCAATAAGTATTATTACTTCGAGGCAGGCGGAGCAATGAAGACCGGATGGCAGAAGGTCGGCGGATATTGGTACTATTTTAACGGAGGCGGCGACGCGAAGACCGGCTGGCTGCAATCGGGCACGACATGGTACTACTTCGACAATGAAGGAAAGATGCAGACCGGATTGCAAAAGATCGGCAGTAAGTATTATTTCTTCGATACAAGCGGAGCAATGAAGACCGGCTGGCAGAAGGCCGGCGGATATTGGTACTATTTTAACGGAGGCGGCGACGCGAAGACCGGCTGGCTGCAGTCGGGCACGACATGGTACTATTTTGACGGCGAAGGAAAGATGCAGACCGGATTGCAAAAGATCGGCAGTAAGTATTATTTCTTCGATACAAGCGGGGCAATGAAGACCGGCTGGCAGAAGGCCGGCGGATATTGGTACTATTTTAACGGAGGCGGCGACGCGAAGACCGGCTGGCTGCAGTCGGGCACGACATGGTACTATTTTAACGGCGAAGGAAAGATGCAGACCGGATTGCAAAAGATCGGCAATAAGTATTATTTCTTCGATACAAGCGGAGCAATGAAGACCGGCTGGCAGAAGGTCGGTGAAGCTTGGTACTACTTTGAATCCGGAGGCGCGGCAGCCTGCAGCAAGTGGGTCGGCAATTACTACATGAAAGAAAACGGCGTGATGGCTGTAAACGAGTGGGTTGATAATCACAAGTATTATGTAGGAGGTGACGGACGCTGGATTCCGGGCTATACGGAAACAATAGCCGTCAACTGATGCGCACTGAGACTATTGACTGGAAAGGACTGATCAAAGCGGTCCGGAAATGAACGCGTCACAGGGGCTGTGAAGAGATTGTGTGAAAACACGGGTCTTCACGGCCCCTTTTCACACTCCAAAGGGCCAATATGATATAATAAAAGATAGTCATGGATAAGATATTTGGACATGATTAAGGGAATAGCAGAATCGATAACATACATGTGCAAACCGGAGGATTTTACACTTATGAAAGACCAGAAAAACCGCATGGTCAACAGCGGGGATTTCAGACAGGACCCCAATTATGTTGCACCTGACAAGGAGAAAGAGAAACTGATCCTGCAGCTTGGGACAATGATCACGGACCGGTATCTCGTCAAGTATTCGAGAACGATGAAGACAGATGATCCCGAGTACTGGGCTCTGGACGATGTTTTGACGAAAGAGGAGGCGAAGTTCCTCCTGAGCTTTAAGAAGACCCGCGTGCCCTACGATATCGAAGACCTCGCGAAGATGAACAATATGTCTTACGAGGACACGAAGAAGATGGTGGACCACCTGGTCTGGGTGGGCCTGATCGAAATGAACCGTGAGAACGCGGATCACCACAAACAGTATAATGTGCCGATCTTCGTGCCCGGCTCGGCGGAGTTCATGATGATGAACGACGAACTGACGGCGCAGCACCCCAAACTTGCGACATTCTTTAACCTGATGACCCAGATGCCTCTGGAGAATGTGACGCCTATGATCCCTCCGGGAGGCGCCGGCGTCGGCATGCATGTCATTCCGGTAGAGAAGGCCATCGAGAGCGAGAACATGTCCGCCAGCGTGGAGCATATCTCCCACTGGCTCAGCAAGTATGACAAATATTCCGTCGGACAATGTACATGCCGCAAGCAGCAGACCATGCGCGGAGAGGGCTCCGGCCAGATCAACGGCGAGTTCTGCATGGGCATGGGCGATATGGCGGAGTACTGCGTGGACAGAGGCATGGGCCGTTATATCTCTTATGAAGAGGCACTCGAGATCCTGGAGAGAGCGGAGCGCCACGGCTTCGTGCACCAGATCACGAACATCGACGGCAGTGACAAAATAGTGGCGATCTGCAACTGCGCGGCCGGCGTCTGCAATGCGCTCAGAACCAGCCAGCTCTACAACACGCCGAATATGTCCAGAAGCGCCTACCGTGCGCATGTAGACAAACTTAAATGCGTCGCCTGCGGCAAGTGCGTGGAAGTATGTCCCGTCGGAGCAGCCAAGCTCGGCCAGAAGCTGTGCACGAAGCAGGGAGAAGTCAAGTATCCTCTCACTCTTTTGCCCGATGAGACGGCGTGGAGCGCGGATCACTGGAATATCCATTACCGCGAGGATGCCAAGATCAATTGCTATGACACCGGCACAGCTCCTTGCAAGACAGCATGTCCGGCGCACCTGGCAGTACAGGGCTATGTGAAGATGGCCGGAGAAGGCCGCTTCATGGACGCCCTTAAGCTCATCAAGCAGGACAATCCATTCCCGGCAGTCTGCGGCGCGATCTGCAACAGGCGCTGTGAAGACGCCTGCACGAGAGGCACAGTAGACGATCCTATCGCCATCGACGAGATCAAGAAATTTATCGCCGACCAGGAGCTGCACGCCGACAAGCGCTTCATCCCGATCTGTGAGAAGGATGACGGCGGCATGTGGGGACCCGACTACAAGATGGCGGTCATCGGCGCAGGTCCGGCAGGCATGACGGCGGCCTACTATCTGAGAACCCGCGGCTACGATGTCACCGTATTCGAGAAGGAGAGCCGCCCCGGCGGTATGCTGATGAACGGTATTCCGTCCTTCCGTTTGGAAAAAGACGTTATTGAGGCGGAGATCGACGTCCTTCGCGAGATGGGCATAGAGTTTAAGTGCGGCGTGGAAGTCGGCAAGGATATCACGATCCAGGATCTTAAGAGAGAGGGTTATAAGGCGTTCTATCTGGCCATCGGCCTGCAGGGCGGCCGAAAGACCGGCGTGCCCGGCGAGGACGCGGAAGGCGTAGAGTCCGGCGTCAGCTTCCTGTCCAGGATTAACAAAAGATGGGCTCAGAACGAGGAGCCCATCTTTGGAAGCCGCGCCGAGGGCGCGTCTTCAAAGGTTCCTATGCTGAAGGGCGACGTGGTCGTCGTCGGCGGCGGAAATGTGGCGGTAGACGTGGCCCGTTCAGCAGCCCGCGCCACAGACGGCAAAGTCACGATGCTCTGTCTTGAGAGCGAATCCGAGATGCCTGCAGCCCGCGACGAGGTGGAAGAGGCCATCGCAGAAGGCATCAATGTGATGTACGGCTGGGGACCTAGGGAGATCCTGACCGAAGACGGCAAGGTAAAGGGCGTCGTCTTCAGAAAGTGCATCTCAGTGTTTAATAAACTCCATGTCTTTGAGCCCAAGTTCATGGAGGACAGCACGATCACGATCGAGTGTGAGAATGTCCTGGAGGCGATCGGACAGTCAGCGCAGTGGGGCAAACTTCTTGAAGGCACAAAGGTGGCGCGCCACCTCAACGGAACGGTCAAACACGATCCTGTGACCTTTGAGACCGGCGAGCCCGGCATCTTTGTCGGCGGCGACATTGCCCACGGCGCGCGCTTCGCTATCGACGCGATCGCTGACGGTAAGAAGGCCAGCGAGAGCATGCACCGCTTCGTGCACCCCGGACAGTCCCAGACCATCGCCCGCGACCTGCGCGAATTCATCGAACTGGACAAGGACAATATCGTTATTGAATCTTTTGACAACGCGAAGCGCCAGGTGCCCGGCAGAAAGCCCGGCAATCCTGTCGGAACCTTTGACGACCTGCGCCTGCCTTTCACGGAGGAGCAGATCAAGAAGGAGGCATCCAGATGCCTCGGATGCGGCGCTACAGTAGTTGATCTCAACCGCTGCATCGGCTGCGGCCTGTGCACGACTCGCTGCGAGTTCGACGCGGTCCATCTCTCCAGAGATATTCCGGAGGCGTCCAACATGGTCCGCTGCGAGGACAAGCTTCCTGTGGTGGCAAAATATGCCGCGGCCAGGGAAATGAAGATCATCAAGAAGAAAGCACTGGGCGGAAAGGCCAAGAAAAAACGCTGAGGCAGGTGCTTGCAGCATAAGGGATTTTAAAGATTTCCACAGCATGGAGCAGTTTTCTTCCGCGCTGTGGAAATTTTCTGTATTAACTCAAAAGGAAGGGGGATTGTATAATAGCATCAGGCTAAGTGTATGGAATGTATGCAATGGGGATACATATGGGGGAAACAAGCAGGTGAACAAACGATTTACAGATAACAGGGCAGCTGATATCCTGCAGATTCTCGGACATAAATCAGGCGTAACGGTCGCTTCCATGGCGCAGAAACTTAGTGTGAGCGAGCGGACGATCCGGAATGATATCCGCCAGCTGAACGAGGATCTGGGCGGAAGTGCAGCAGTAGAAGGGAATCAGGGACGATACAGTCTGCGGATTTTTGACGCAGAACAGTATAAGCGAGCTTTTGAGAAAATATGCAATATCGACGGTATATTCGGTACGCCGCGAGGGCGGCAGACTTATGTGTTCGGAGAGCTTATGCGCGCGGACGCGCCTCTTCTGACAGATGAGCTCGCTTACGAAATGAATGTGGGCAGGACCACGCTGATCAGCGACCTGAAAAAGCTCCGCGAGGAGATCGAGCCCTTCGGCCTCAGCGTTGTGGGAAAGACGAGTAAAGGAATGATCCTGCACGGGAAGGAGCTGGATATCCGCACCTACGTGCTGGAGAATTGTTTTGACGCCCTTTACAGCGACTATCCGCTGGACAATGATATTCAGGAACTGGTCCGGGAAGCGCTGAAACAGAAGACGTTTGAGAAACAGGTGGGAGAGCGCTTCGAGCGCTACCTGCTTCTTATGATGGATCGCTTTCTCACCGGGCATTTTATCGGCAAACTGACGGACGCCTATTACAATCTGACTGCGAACGGCGAGTTTTTCCAGCTGAATAAGCTGCTCGACCGGATCGGAGGGATCCTGCACGTGGATTTCCCGGTAGAAGAGAAGATCTTCGCTTTTTTGCCCATCGCGGGAATGCGCACGCCGGCAGACCTGGGCTCTGTGCAGGAAATGGGGCTCGATGAGACGATCGGCCCGCTTTCCGAAAAGATCATGGAGCAGATCAAGGCGGATCTGGATATCTCCATAGATCCCAAAGATTTTGCCGAGGAGTTTTCCTACCATCTTATGTTTATGATCAACCGCCTGCGGTTCAAAATACACCAGCCCAACGCTATTTTGGAAGAACTGAAGACTAAATTCCCTCTGGCTTATGAGATGTCCGGCATTGCGGCGAAAGTCATTGAACGGGAAGAAAGCCTAAAGTAAATCAGGATGAGCGGGGTCACCTCGCATCCTATTTTGGCGTTTTTTTGGAAGAAAACCACATTGGACAGCGCAGACCGTTCCGTATTGCAGTGATCTGCGGGACCGGGCGGGTCACAGCGCGGCTGATCAGCGTTCAGGTTAAGAAGATCGTGGACAGCCAGGTGCAGATCAAGACTATGTCGGACTCTGTGGCAACGCCGGAGATTCTGGAGAACTATGACGTCATTCTCTCAACCGTTGAACTGCCCTTTAAGCCTGTTAAGCCGGTCATCCGGATCCGTGAGATCTTCGATGAGAAAGAGCTCAAGCAGAAGCTGGAGAAAGCGCGTTACTGGGATCAGGTCGACATCCCGGTGTTGGATGACAACCAGTACATTATGAGCAGTCTTCTCGATGAGAACAAGGTGTTCTTCTTCGAAAAGGGACGCTCCTACACGGATGCCCTGGATGAGATGATCGAGATCCTGACAGACGAAGGCTATATCGACGAGGGATTCGGCGAGCGCCTTTATGAAAGGGAAGAAAAGGGCACGATGGTATTCGACAACGGCGTCGCGATTCCCCACGGGATCCAGACGGCCAACGACAGAATGCTGCTTGCAATGGGGATCCTTGAAGAGCCTGCAAAATATAAAGGCCACGAGGTTCGTATTATTTTCTTCATGGCTCTTCCGGAGCAGTCCGACGCGGACGACATGCTCATGATCCGCGTCTACGACGAACTTCTGGAGATCGCCAGAAATACCGACATGCTCGACGCGATCGCCCGGACGCAGAACTACCAGGAGCTGCTGCGGGTGCTGTATAAGAAATAATTGAAATCAAGGAGTCACATGACCGGAAAGTGTAGTGAGTGAAAAGCCCCTAATTCATGTTTTGTAATCCCCCTATAAAACACTACATTTTTCTACTTATCCGCGCTCCCCTGCTTTATAATGAGCAGGGGGGCTTTTTTATGTTTTTGATCGATATTGTTCAGGAAATGGTAAATGCAGGGGCACAGCAGCTCATCTCATGGGTTACACAGCTTCTGCCCAAGATATTTCTGTTTCTGATCCTTCTCAATGCTCTGACAAGTCTGATCGGCCGGTCCCGTGTGGAGCGGCTGGCGGCCAAATGCGGTTCTAATGCGCTTCTGCGCTATATGGTGCTACCGTTCTTATCAGCGGTGGTTCTTGGCAATCCTATGGCTATTTCCATGGGGCGTTATCTGCCGGAGCGCTACAAACCGGCCTATTTTGCCTCGGCAAGTTACCACTGCCACACAAACAGCGGGATTTTCCAGCACATCAACCCGGCGGAACTTTTCTTGTGGCTCGGTATCGCTAACGGCGTCCTTGCCCGGGGACAGGACCTTTTCCCTCTCGCACTGCGCTATCTGCTTGCGGGCCTTGTGGCGAACTTCGTCTCCGGCTACGCGACCGAGCTGATCACACGCCGCGTGGAGAAAAAGCAGGGGATCCGGCTGGACAAGAAAGTAGATCTGTGGACGGAGAGAGAGGGGGAAGAAGCTGCGACATCCTTTGTATCTGGAGAAGCTGTTGATCAGTCGGGCAGCCGGACCGGCTACCACACAATAACGATCACGCGTGGCGATGGCGGTTACGGCGGTCCTCTGACAATTACGCCGACTGAAGAAAGACATATCGTATTATATATGACCGGCGGAGGCCTGGAGCCCGAGCCGCTCGCCAGAATAGTGGCGCTTTCCGGTATGGAGCCGGTCAACGGCAACCAGGAGACATGTCCTGATGAGGAAGTGGCACTTGCTGTCATTGACTGCGGCGGAACACTTCGCTGCGGCATTTATCCCGGGAAGGGAATTCCTACGGTCAATATTATGGCGACTGGGAAGAGCGGCCCTTTGGCAAAATACATGACTGAGGACATGTATGTCTCGGCGGTTACTTCGGATTGTGTGTCGGCGGTTGCGGAGGATGTTGTTAGGGCGGATGTTGTGGAAGAGGAGGATGTTTCGGTACCTGAAGAAATTCAAGTGGCAGAAGCCTCTGAAACAAAGAAATCTGTAGAACCGGATAAAACTTTTAACACTTCTCTGAACAAGCTTTTAGAATCGGTGCTCACAATCAGTAAAGTGATCAGTTTATTCCAGCAGTCTGCAAGGGAAGCCGTAAAGACCTGCCTGGAAATGATTCTGCCTTTCATGGGATTTGCGGCGCTTTTCATTGGTATCTGCAAAGGCTCCGGATTGACACAGTTTCTGGCGGGATTGATTCAGCCGATGGGAGGAAGCCTTCCCGGTCTTCTGGGATTAGGAATTATTTGTTCCATTCCCGGCCTGAGTGCGATCCTCGGAGCGGGTGCTGTGGCGGCACAAATGTTTTCCACAGTTATCGGCGAATTGATCGCTGCCGGCAGTATACCGGCCTCCATGGCACTTCCTGCTTTGTTTGCCATCAACTGTCAATGCGCGTGTGACTTCATTCCGGTGGGACTTGGAATGACAGAGGCCAAGCCGGAGACTACACAGGTGGGAATTGCTGCAATTACTATGTCAAGATTTGTTACCGGCTGGATCAGGATTTTGATCGCGGTGGTGTTCAGTATAGGGTTATATAGGTAGGAAGTTTGAAGCATTAGCTAGCTGCCATCAGATTTTCGTCTGATGGCAGTTTTTTTGTTGCCTCGGCAACAGTTGGGAGGGGCGTTTTATGGTCTTGCTGTAATGCAGCACTTGCTGCTTGGTTACTTGCCGGGCGCCCAAATAGAGCCCTTAAAGGTAGCTCTAAGGGCTCGCATCCGGCAAGTGACCAGGAAAACAGGAGTCAGTGCCGCTATAGTGCCCTTTGACATCCTCAAAGGGCACTAAACCGGCAAGTGACCAGGAAAACAGGAGCAAGTGCCGCTATAGTGCCCCTGGACATCTTCTAAGGGCACTTAAACAGCAAGTTGAGGGAAAAACAGAAGAATCTGCCATTTAAGTGCCCTTGAGAGACCTCTAAGGGCACTAAACCGGCAAGTGACCAGAGAAACAGGAGTCAGTGCCGCTATAGTGCCCTTTGACATCCTCAAAGGGCACTAAACCGACAAGTCAACAGGGAAACAGAACCCGATAAAAGTCCAACAAAAGCCCGGCAGGAATCCAACAAAAAAGTCCACCCAATTTCCATCCCCGCGGAAATCCCCCGCACTAATTCATTTCCACCGCGGCGGAATTCGCGGAATTAAAGCAGACCTCTTTTTTTATTAAGATACAACCATCAAAGGAAACAACAACAAAACAACCACAAACAAAGGAATCAAAAACTTATAAAAAAGGAGGAACAAGAAATGGCAAATTGGTTAAATCTTGAGGGCAAGGTAGTAGC
>DJXS01000082.1:16697-47534 GCA_002448395.1 Lachnospiraceae bacterium UBA6998
GACGGTGCTTACCAGGTACAGTGCAACGTAACTGATCCCGAGAGCGTCAAGGCAATGATGGCTGAGATCCTTAACAAGTACGGCCACATCGATGCGATCGTCAACAACGCGGGCATCAATCTTCCCAGACTTCTGGTAGACGTCAAGGGCGAGAAGCCGCAGTACGAACTGGATGCTGCATCTTTTGACAAGATGTTCGCAGTCAACGTAAAGGGACTTTTCCTCTGCGCACAGGCAGCGGCAAGAGAGATGGTCAAGCAGGGACACGGCGTTATCGTGAACATGTCCTCCGAATCCGGCAAGGAAGGTTCTCAGGGACAGAGCGCATATTCCGCAACCAAGGGCGCGGTTGACAGCTTCACCCGCAGCTGGGCAAAGGAACTCGGCAAGTACAACATCCGCGTCGTCGCTGTAGCGCCCGGCATCATGGAAGCAACCGGACTTCGCACACCTGCTTACAACGAGGCACTTGCTTACACAAGAGGCGTCAAGCCCGAAGAGCTCTCCACTGATTACACCAAGGTCATCCCGATCGGCCGCGACGGAAAGCTCGACGAAGTCGGTGATTTCGTAGCTTACCTCGTTTCCGACAGAGCAAGCTACATCACAGGTACAACACTGAACATCTCCGGCGGTAAGTCCAGAGGCTGATCCGCTGCAGAGTCAGCAAAACATAGAATACCGGCGGAAAGCTCCGAAACCGGAAACATAGAAAAATACGGAGGTGAGAAATGCTGTCAATCTTAGTCGTAATTGGAATCGTATTTGCGATGCAGGCCATTTTGGGATTCTTCCAGATGAGAAATCTGACGGATGAATTCATTCAGCTCAGAAGAAAAGGAAAAGTTGCCTTTGGCAGAAAGTCAGGAGGCTTCAGAGCAGGGGCGGTCGTAATGTTCCGGATCGATGAGGACGGGATCATACAGGAGGCCAGAAAGCTCGAGGGAACGACAGCATTTGCAAGGGTAAAAGCCCTGGAGGGCTTTGAGGGAAGATACCTGGGAACGCTTACAAAGGAAGATGCTCCCAAACATCACACTAACCTTGGCAAAGCGATCGAGGACGCAGCTCTCACCTACCGCAAATACACGGCAGGCGAAGAAATTGGCAACGACCCGTTGCCCGGCCCTCTTGAGAAAGCGGGGGACGCGATTGGAAGCCTGTTCGGACAAAAGAAAAATAAAGCAGCAGTTCAACTTAGAACCAAATAACTTTTGTTAAACAAGAAAGGCGGAACAATATGGATTTTTTAGTAAAATTTGCATCGGCATTTATGAGTGTTTTCCAGGCAGGCGGAGCAAACTTCGTAAGCTGGGTGACCGGCATCATCCCTACAATCCTTATGCTTCTGGTCATGATGAACGCGATCATCGCCCTGATCGGCGATGAGAGGATCGAAGTCATCGCAAAGTTCTGCACAAGCAACCCGATCACAAGATACGCAGTACTCCCCTGGGTCAGCGCATTCATGCTCGGCAACCCGATGGCCCTTTCCATGGGCAAGTTCATGCCTGAGTTCTACAAGCCCAGCTACTACGCATCAGCAAGTTATCACTGCCACACCAACAGCGGTATTTTCCCTCACATCAACCCTTCCGAAATCATGATCTACCTCGGAATCGCGCAGGGTGTCACCGCACTCGGACTTGATTCCACACCCCTGGCTCTTCGCTACATGCTGGTCGGTTTCATCGCAAACTTCATTTCCGGTTGGGCAACAGACTTCACAACTGCTTTCGTTCAGAAGCAGCAGGGCATCAAGCTCAGCAAAGAGCTCATTGCAAAAGCGTAATTACAATATTTTGACAAAATATCGAGAACACTAAATTAGAGATTATCCAGATCAGAGGAGGAAAATAAAATGGCAGAGTATCGCGCAATTCGTGTAGAAAAGGGTTCAGGCGGTTTTGGAGGCCCTCTTACAATCCAGGGCACAGAGCAGAAGAATAAAGTTATGTACATCACAGGCGGCGGCGTCGCTCCCGAGATCCTTAACAAGATCGTAGAGCTGTCCGGACTTGAGCCCGTAAACGGCTTCAAGACCAGCTGCCCTGAGGATCAGCTCGCACTGGTGATCATCGACTGCGGCGGCACACTTCGCTGCGGACTGTATCCCAAGAAGCGCATCCCCACAATCAACATCAACCCCGTCGGAAAGGCCGGCCCGCTGGCTCAGTTCATCAAAGAAGACATCTACGTTTCCGGCGTAACCGATGCGAACATCAGCCTGGCAGACGGATCTGAGGCTCCTGCAGCTGCAGCACCCGTAGAGGAAGCTCCCGCAGAGGAGAAGAAGGGCATCGACACCAGCAAGAAGCTCTCCGAGCAGATGGCTGAGTCCGGCAAAGGAAACGTTCTGGCAAAGATCGGTCTTGGCGCAGGTAAAGTCGTAGCAACTTTCAACCAGGCAGCCCGTGACGCAGTCCAGACATGTATCGGCACACTGCTTCCCTTCATGGCATTCGTATCCATGCTGATCGGTATCATCAACGGAACAGGCTTCGGTACTTTCTTCTCCAAACTGCTGCAGCCCCTGCTCGGCAATGTATTCGGACTCATGATCCTCGGTATCGTCTGCGCGATCCCCGGCCTGTCCGCGATCCTGGGCCCCGGCGCTGTTATCTCCCAGATCCTCGGTTCCATCATGGGCGCTGAGATCGCAGCCGGAAGAATTTCCCCTCACCTCGCACTGGTCGGCCTGTTCGCACTGAACTGCCACGCAGCCTGCGACTTCATCCCTGTAGGCCTTGGTCTTGCGGAAGCTGAGACAGAGACCGTTGAGGTCGGTGTTGTATCCGTCATGTACTCCCGCTTCATCACCAGCTGGATCCGCATCCTGCTCGCGATCGTGTTCAGCATCGGTCTTTACACAGCGGTTTGATCAGATATTTGAGATCACAACGATAAACTAAAGAACAGAGTATTCATTGCCGATAACAGGAGGGTAATAAAATGAAGGTCATTTACGAAAACAAGGTCAAGGCAAGCGGAATTGCCGTAAAAGAATTTAAAGATGCAGGAATGTTCATCATCTTCGGAGAAAATGCTCCCGAGGAGATCAGAGACTACTGCTACAGTGTCAGCGTCAACCCCATTAACGGCGAACTCGCCGCAGGCCAGTACCTCGTGATCGATGGCCAGGAATACAAGATTACCTGCGTCGGCTATGAGGCGCCCATCACCCTTAAGGGCCTCGGCCACTGCACATTCAACTTCAGCGGCGCCACAGAGGCAGAGCTTCCCGGCACGATCTACTGCGAGGAGAAGCCCATGCCGGAGATCGGGATCGGCTCAGTGATCAAGATCATCGAAAAGTAATAGCTGTTTAAATCCCCTATAATCCCCATATACTTAAGTGAACCGGAAAAGAGTCAGGAGAAGTCTCCTGGCTCTTTTCCGTGGTGGGGGGAAATAGTATAATTTTACAGGAATGCAGAAAAAACTCAGTGTTTTGACACGGAGAAAACCGACTCACAAAGGGAGCGATCAGATATGCACGAGATGGGAATCATTCTTCACATGGCAAATATGCTGGACGAGACGGCAAAAGAGCAGAACCTCACGAAGATCGGCTCTGTGACTTTGGAAGTGGGAGAGGTCTCGGGCATTATGACAGATCTGTTTGTGGACTGCTGGAATTATTTCAAGGTCAAGCATCCCGTTCTGGCGGAGTCCGAACTGAAACTTGTGACTATCCCGGCGGTGACCTTCTGCGGAAATTGCGGGAAGACCTACGAAACTGTGAAATATGGCAAGGAATGCCCGTACTGCCACAGCGGCGAGACCTGGCTGGTAGACGGAAATCAATGTGTGATCAAGGAGATCGAGGCGGAGAGCGCGGAATGAGGTGAGCTTGGTAAAAGTTGAAGGGGAATACCTTATGAGAGAAAGACTTTCGGCACAGAAGGACATTTTTAGAAAAATATCGTCCACGGAAGAGGAGGAAAATGATGTGCCTCATTCAATCTGCAGAGCTGCAGGCAAAGAATTAGGTACAGAAGCTTAGTCAAAGCACATTCTCGTCCCACCAAAATCAAGATTTCCAAGAATTTAACTTAATTTGGCAATTCTCATGGACGCAAATTCTCACAATCGATGCTGCTGTACCGAAAATTTGGAAGAATCAGGTTTACCAGGTAAGAATTAATAGGTCAGAACCGTCCTGAGGGGACGAGAATTTATGAAAACAAGGCTTCTGTACCGAAAACCGGAAACAGATGCCTCCGTAACTTAATATTGCAACAAAAAACCGGACTCCAAAGAGCCCGGTTTTTATCATTATTCAAACAACATTTTGATCCTGAACACCGGCTTCTCCTTCTCACCGCAGATGTAGAAAGAGTCTTCCGACGCGGCGCACCCGATCTTCATAACATCGCCCAGTTGTGCTTCTCCGATGTGCTCGGAGGAGAGTTCCCGGAGCCTGCGGCTGCGCATCTCAGAAGGCATATTATCTACTGCAATGTCGTAGTATCTGGCGTTATTCATGTGCCCGTTGAGATCGACGAAGCTGTAGGGGACTGTGAAAGAGAAGGAATCATTGGGCTCCTGACGGCGGATCCTCCCGGGAAGGGGAAGTTCGTTTCCTGTCACAGTCTCTTTTATGAAGATGTCATGACTTTCGGGGAAGATGATCCCGCGGGTCGCCTGATCGATCAGAACCCAGAGGGAGACCGCCTCGAAAAGCACGATCCCGCCGGTGTCCACAAGGCGGAAATATCTGGGAAAATACAGATGCATCGTTTTACCCGGCCAGGAGAGAAGAGTGACCTTTTCGTCATATTCCGGAAGCCGGTGAAAGATCGCGCGGTACTGCGTAACAGCCCACAGAAGTCCCTGATCCAGCGTCTTGTCCCGGGGCACCCCCAGATCGATCGTGTGCGCGATCGCCGCCTCCTGAAGACGCGTGAACAGCGAGGACAGGCGCAGGGTGCGGGACATATCCACATCAGAGGAGAGGACCTGGAAATCCTGTCTGTATACCTTCATAATCAAAACCTCCGGTTGATCCGCTTATCGAAGGCGTTCACCACATCGCCGAATGTGGACATTTTAGACCACTGCCTCTGCGGGATCTTGACATCGAATCTCGCCTCGAGCCGGCAGATGATCATAGTAAAGCCCATGGAGTCGATGGCTGTGTCTGTATTGATAACGGTATCCTCGTAGAGCGGCTGACCCTCCATATCGGGGACGCACTCGTAGATTACTTCTCTGCAGGTTTCAACAATTTTGCTTCGATCCATGGCGCAGATATCCTTTCAGTTGCAAGTCAATATGTGTCAGTTATTCATGCGGCATAATCATTATATCCGCAATCCGGAGTTCTGTCATGTATGCGCTGTCAACGGGATCACTCCTGTATCGTGTAAGCGGAGATATCGAACAGGGATTCATCCACTTCACCGTCAATAGATCCGACCGTATAGAGCGAATCGCCGACATAAGCGGCGGATTCGATCACCGGCGCCGCCGTGTAGCAGTACGCAAGGGATCCGTCTTCGGCAAAATAGAAAACGGTCTCGGGGCTGTATTCCGTCTGCGGATAGACCTCTGCCGGTAAAGAAGCGCCTTCAATCTCGCGGTCTTCTTCGACCTGGTCTGTCCTCACAGACGCCATCCGCATTTCGGAGAAGAGGTCATCCATCAGAAGGATGTTGTCATTCGTGACACTCAGAGGAAGATCCGTGACATAGTTTCCGGTCTTTTTGTCCGGATAGAGGTTGTACACTTTGCCGTCCTTGATAAAGGTGACTAAGGTGCTCTCCGCTCCGGCGACTTTCGTCGTTCTGGCGGAGTAGTAAACGCCATCCTTAGCGTATACATCATAATCCTGTACTGTGTTAAGGGCGTCCAGACGGCGCTGGTAGCGAAGGTGAGCTCCGGCGACAGGATCGATGCCGTCCAAAATATTGTCGAGTTTGGTCTTGTTGGCTTCTTCGGCAGCCGCCATCTGTTCCTTAACTTCATCGATGGTGAGAAGCGTATAGCTTGAGATGTCCGCCTTTTCCTGCGCGTAGATCAGCAGCATATCGCCGGTCCCGTAGATGTCCAGTTCTATGACGCCGCCCCTGGCATTGCCCCCGGTGACGGTCCCATCTGCCAGCGAGAGATTGAAGGCTCCATCTTCGGAAGACCAGGAAGTAATGTCGATGGTGTCGCCCATTAACGTTAAGGAGCCGGTCCCTTCTGCCAAAAGGCTCATGGTGGACTCGATCTCCATCTCCGTGGAACTCACGGTATAGCCTTCATTCCGCACGGCGAAGATAGTGTATTCACCTTCAACGGGAAGATCCGATACAGTGTACTTATTGGCGATCTCTTCCGCCTGCGTGGGCTGTTCGGGAACAGCTACTTCGGCTTTCTGCGCTTCTCCGGAAACTTCCGGCTGTGCCGGATCTGCCGCTTCTGCATTCGCGTCCGCCGCTTCTGCCGGAGCGGCTTCCGCCTCCTGTTTGCTCTCCTCTGTAGTTACTTCAGCGGGCTTTTCCGGGCCCGTGGAGGAAGAACCTCCGCCGCAGCTGCATAGCGAAGCCGCGAGGACTGCTGCAAGTATCAGTGACATTAGTTTTCTCATAATCTCTGTGCCCTCCTTTTCATCAGGACAGTGGCCGCAGCCACATATGAAAAACAACAAGTATGACTGACTATGCGAGCTGTATTTTGTAAAAGGCCCATGCGTATATGGACCGGTTTACGGACAATGGATTTCCCAGCGCTTTACCTTGCCTGTCGCGGTGCGGGGCAGCGGCTTGTCCGTGAACAGGATCTCACTGAGCTGCTGTCCGCGCGGAAGCTGAGACATAGCGCCGCGCAGTTCTTCCTGTACCACCGAGCGCGACAGTTCCCGCATCTCTTCGGGCCATGTGGACGACTCTTTGTCTACGAGCAGAAGGACCGGTTTTCCGTTCCTCTCAAGAACGGTGAAATCGCGTCCGGGAAGAGCGGTCATAATGCGCGCTTCATACTCGGGAAGAAAGATCTTGGTGCCGTCGGCGAGTACCAGGATCTCCTTTTTCCTGCCGATAACATGGAGCCTGCCGTTTTCATCCCATTTCCCGATATCGCCGGTGAAGAGGAGATTTCCCTTCAGGACTGCCGCGGTGTCTTCCGGATGCTTGTAGTAGCCCTTCATCATGCAGCTCGGCGACGAGATGAGGATCTCTCCGTCAGAGGCCAGCGCCACAGTATCTTCAGGGCAGACTTCCAATGCGAACGGGTCAAAAGAGGGACTGCCCGGCACGCTGATCGCGACGCCGGAACTTGTCTCCGTCAGTCCGTAACCGAAACTGACCTGTACGCCCTGCTGTACCGCGTTGTTTAACAGCTGCGGAGAGCAGTCGCCGGCTCCCACGAGAACAAGACGAAGTTCGCTGTTCATCAGCTTGTGCTGCACGAGGAAACTCAGAAGAAGGGGAACTGCAGAAAGCGCTGTCGGCCTGTAGAATTCAAAGTCACGGGTATAGTACCTTGCGCCCCGACCAAGAGCTACAGCCGCGCCGCATTCCATTCCCCACAGGAGGCCGCACACGAAGCCGAACACATGGTTCAGTGGAAGCATGCACAGCAGTGTGTCGTCCTGAGAGAGAGGAAGCATACAGCTCCCATTATAAGCAGCTGCCAAAAGACTCCGGTCTGTCAGCACGACAGCCTTGCTGCTCGCCGTGGTGCCGGAAGTAAAGAAGAGGATGTCGCTGCCCTCGACAGAAGGATCGGCGGCCTCTGCCTGCGGCGTGATCCCGTCAGTGAGATAAGGAGTCAGTGCTTCTACCAGGTCCGGATCGCTGCTCCAGAGAATATCGATATCTGTCTGCCTGATCTGCTCCTGCAAAAGAGTGTCGTCGGCGTTCTCATCCAAGAGAACGGTCTGCAGCCCCGCGACGGCGGACGCGAAGATCGTCTCGACACAGTCGAGGGAACCGTCGCACAGAACGCCGAGACAAGTCATCCCGAAAGCGCGCATCTCTTCAGCGCGTGCGAACACAGACGCCGCGAAATCGGCTCTGCTCTTCTTTACAGGCGTACCGTCTTCTTCATAAATAAGAAGCGTCCGGTCAGGATCATTATGCGCGAAGAACCTGAGAGCCTCCGCGAAACTATTAAATTTAGGGGGAAATGCTTTAGTCTTCATAGGTCAAGTATAGCATTCTTTAACAAAGAATGTGTGAAATTACACCAAATGTTAATGAATATTTAACAATTTGGCGGTATACTAGAAGTAATATAACTGCTTGGGAAGCAGAACCACTAGTTTAACAATGAAAGGTAGAGCAAAATGGACAAGAACATCAAGATCTGTATTATTGGCGGAGGTCCGGCGGGACTTTCTGCGGGCATGTATCTGGAACAGAAGGGTTACGAGAACTACACGATCCTGGAGAAGAATGACCGTGTAGGCGGCAAGTGCTGGTCTCCCCACTACAACGGCCGCCGCTATGAGATGGGCGCGATCATGGGCGTTCCGTCTTATTACGCTGTGCATGACGTAGAGGAATTCTGCGGCATTACCCACGACGGACCGCAGCTCAACCGCAACTACAAGAACAGACTGGGCCAGGTCATCGAGCCCTTCGAGCCCAAGAAGAACATCACCAAGATCCCGCGCCTTCTTAAGATGAAGAAGCAGCTCAAGAAGTTCGGCGAGCTCCTGGAGACCAAGTACAAGGGATACGACATCAACGGCCACCGCGGCGTAGCGGAAGGACGTTATGAAGGATTCTCCGCAGCCAGCGCCAAAAGAGAGCCTGTCAGCGGCGTGAACCCCAACCTCAAGGATCTGGCGCTTCCCTTCAAGAAATTCTGCGAGATCAACGGCGTCGAGCTGGTGCAGGATATCTGGATCGGCCCCTTCACATCCTTCGGCTATGGATATTTTGACGAGATCCCCGCAGCGTACGTTCTGAAGTATCTGGACTTCCAGACCTGCATGAACTTCGTCAAGATCAATCTCTGGACCTGGAAGGAAGGCACGCAGTTCATCTGGGAGTCCCTGAACGACAAACTCAAAAATCCGGCCCGTCTGAACAGCAGGATCGATAAGGTCGAGAGGAAAGACGGCAAGGTCTATGTAACCGTGAACGGCGAAGTGGAAGAGTACGACAAGATCATCGTGACTTCTCCTCTGTATGTTCCTATGAAAGAGAACAGGGACGACGGACTTATCGGCATGGTGGACTATTTTGACGCCCGCGAGGACGAGAAGAAGCTCTTCTGCCAGATCGAGTATGAGCGCTATGACGTACTGGCTGTCGAGACCAAGCCGGAAGATCACCCCGAGATCTCCTACTATGTATTCGACAACATGATCCCGAAGAGACTGGGTCATCTGATGGTTTACTATCGCCGCTGGAGAGACACTGTGGACCAGGTCATCACGACCTACGCGCTGCGCAAGCATAAGAAGATGGAAGAAGTCCCTTACGAGAAGTGCAGAGCAAGAGTCCTCAAGGATCTGGAGATCATGGGCAATCCCGCTTCCAACGTCGTAAACGAGTGGAGCGTCTACTACTTCCCGCACGTCTTCACGAACGCTTACAAGGACGGCTGGTATGACAAGGTAGAAGCGATGCAGGGCAAGTATGACACCTACTATGCGGGCGAGATCATGAGCTTCGGCGACATGGACGAGACCTGCGAGTACTCCCGCGAGCTGGTTGAGAGATTCTTCTGATCTGCACAATTTGAGGATAGCGACATGAAATTTTACAAAGATCATTATGACGTGATCGTGATCGGAGGGGCCCTGGCGGGCCTCTCCTCAGCGCTTATGCTGGCGGATAAGGGACTGGACGTGCTCGTCCTCGAGCGCCACAACCTGCCCGGCGGCATTGCTACGAGTTTTGTCCGCGGCGGCATTGAGATCGAAGCGGCGCTGCACGAGATGATGTCCATAGGTCCTAAGGAGAACCGCCTCAAAGTCGGCAAGTTCTTTGACGATATGGGCGTCGATATAGACTGGCTCCCTGTTCCCGAGTGCTACCACGCGAGCCTTCCCGGACTGGAAGTGACACTGCATCCGGGTCTCGAACGCTTCTCCCGCGAAGTCGACGAGCAGGTTCCGGGCACCTATGACAAAGTATTGAAGCTCTTAAAGCTCTGCGACACCGTTTTTAACAGTGTCAATGAACTGTCTATTCATCCTATGAGCAAGCCCCAGATGCTTCTTAAGCACGAGGCTTTCGTCAAGACGGCCGGATATTCCACGAAGGAAGTGCTGGATACTTTTGACCTGCCTCAGAAGGCCCTGGATCTGCTGGCTCCTTATTGGATTTATGTCGGCAGCGGTTTTTCAGACCTGCCCTTCACGATCTACTCCGTGCTGATGGCGGACTACGTGGGCTACGGCTCCATGATCCCCAAAAAGCTCAGCCACGAGATGAGCCTTAAAATGGCGGAGCGCGCCGAGGAGATGGGCGTGCAGATCGAGTACCGCCAGCAGGTGGACAAGATCCTGGTCAAAAAAGGGAAGGCGTACGGTGTTCGCACTGCCCGCGGCGACGAGATCTACGCGGACTATGTGATCTCCTCGGCTTACCCCAACAAGGTATATACCAGCATGATCGAGCCCCTTACCGAGGTGCCTGCAGAGGCCACCAAGATGGTCAACGGCCGGCGCCTGTCGCTGACTGCCTTCTCGGTCATCCTGATCCTGGACAAGCCGGCCGAGGAGTTGAATATTAAAGATTACAGCATCTTCCGCGGCGACACCATGGACACGGACGTGCTCTATGAGAACCTGGCGGGCCTTGGCCCTTACAGATATCTCACCTGCATCTGCCACAACTACGGCAATCCCGGAGTGACGCCGGAGGGCACCTGCTCCTTCAGCGTGACGGTGCTCCCGCGCGTGGACGGCTGGAAGACCGTCAAGGCGGAAGATTATGACCGCGTCAAGCACGAAGTGGCGAAACAGCTGATCGACGATATGTCGGACTATTTTGGCGTCAACCTCCTGGACCATGTGCTGGAGTGCGTCATCGAGACGCCCATGACCATAGCCCACTACACAGGGGCTTGGAACGGCTGCATCTACGGCTATGCTCATACTATGGAAGACCACATCGTAGCAAGACTGCAGACCGCGGAAGCGGAGCGCTTCATCGAAGGCCTTGAATTTGCCGGCGCCCACGCCATCTCCGGCGACGGAATGGGACCGGCTGTGACCAACGGACGCAAGGCGGCGAAGAACGTACTGGATGACATTGCGGCGAGAAAGGAGGCAAACTGATGAAAGTCAAAAATTTCTTAGCGGACGTCAGCGGAGCCTCCCGCGTCACGGCGGCGCGCATGATGGCGTTTGACGCCGCTTCGCCCGCGCTCACGGACGTGGACCCGATCGGAAATGTCTCGAGAGAGTGGCATCCCGGCCCGATCGAACTTGTGGTGACCGGGATTAAGCCCGCCTGCAAGACAGCCAAGACCATCCGCTTCGAGCGCACCGACGGCAAAAAACTGCCCTTCTTCTATGCGGGACAGTACATAGTCCTTGATTTCAAGATCGGTGAGAGCCTGATCTCCAGGCCTTACTCCATTTCTTCCGCGCCTTATGAGGCCAGGGCGGACAAGCCCTTCGTGGAGATCACGGTCAGAAGATCCAAGGGCGACGGCTTTATCTGCGACTATGTCAACGATGAGCTGAAGGTCGGCGATATTTTGACAGGAACCATGGGACTGGGGCAGTTCTACTACGAGCCGCTGCGCGACGCAAAGCATGTGGTGGCGCTGGCCGGCGGCGTCGGCATCACGCCTTTCGCCTCCATGGCCAAGGAAGTGGTGAACGGGACGCTGGACATCGACCTGACGATCCTCTACGGATCGGCCTCCTCGGACGATATCGTCATGAAGGAGGAGCTGGAAGCGCTGGACGGAGCCTGCGACAAGCTGCACATCGTGCATGTGCTCAGCGGCGACGAGCCCGGCTGGACCGGCGAAAAAGGTTTCCTGACGGCGGAGCTTATCAAAAAATATTCGGCGAATGACACAACATACTTTATTTGCGGGCCGCAGGCGATGTATAATTTCTTACGGAAGGAAGTGAAAAAACTCGATGTTCCCGCGAGGCGCGTGCGTTTCGAAGTTTTCGGACAGGCCAAGGACATTGCCATGTACGAGGGATTCCCGACAGAGCTTCGGGACGTGAGCTTTACCATTACGGTGGTCCAGGGCATCAGCGAGGTGCAGATCCCCGCGAAGGCGACAGAGAGTATTGTAGTGGCGCTCGAGCGCGCCGGGATCAGAATTGAGACAGGATGCCGCAGCGGAGAATGCGGATTCTGCAGGACAAAAGTTATTTCAGGAAATTATTTCGTCTGCCCGGAGGGCGACGGAAGAAGAGAAGCGGACAAAGATTACAACTATGTTCATGCTTGCGCGACTTACCCGCTTTCAGATCTGAAGATTAAGATACCGATTATGTGATGACAGCGGGACGGTTTTTCTGACAGCTTTTTTAAAGATGCCGGAAGAACTGTCCCTGCGATTTTCATAAGAGGAGATCAGGGAGAGCAAAAAGGATGTCGTGTTGAGCGGCATCCTTTTTTTTGATGCCGATAAAAAAAATAAAAAAATTATATAAGGATTAGAACCACCCGTATGTTTGACTCGTCTTTATCTGCATAAGAAATAATACTGATCATCAAACAATGAAGAGGAGGAAACATGTTTAAAAGAATTGCTATCGGAGTTTATCTGACAGGTTTAATTTCAATTATTTTGGCAGCGATAGAAAATAATCCGGATCCCGGTAATAAATCGGAAACCATTATCGGTCTGCTCATAATCACACTTCTTGCAGGGAGTATTCTATCGGCGCTGGATATTATCTTCTCTGATCATATGAAAGGAGGTGCGTGTCTTAGGCAGCCCGTGCCCGTAATACCTGAATCTTATGATCGTTCCATAGTTGAAGAGCCCAGGGACAATAAAAATGTGAGTTTCAAAAAAGTTGTTGACGCAGATCATTGGCTTTCGGAAAACTTAAACGTGGAGGTGACGGGAATTAATATACCGACAAGGTACTCCGTTGATATTTCAGGGGGCCATAATGTCGCAAAATCGGTTGAAATCAAGTACTTGGAACATCCCATGCCTACCGGGTATCAGTACGGACTGGTGGAAGTGGAGATAGGAAGATATTTCCTTCCGATAAATGAAGATAATTATTTGGAAAAATGGGCTCGAAAATATCCGGATGCACAGATTTTATGGACGCAAAATTCTGCAGTGGTGAGAAGACAAGAAGGGATTCACTTCTTTAATATGGGACTTGACCGAAGAGAGCGGATGAAGATTTTTATCCTTTTCAGAAGGAAGTGATGCGTGGAGCATCTGCATGATTTGAATTTGTTACTATTCACTCATAGGCGCCGCCTATGCTGTTAGAGAAGGAGGGAAAGATGAATTGTCCTAAATGTGGAAAGTCATTGGCCAGTACAGAAAACTTTTGCCCATTTTGCGGGGCGCCTCTTAATGGAGAAAACGGAACAGCAGGTGAACCGGTCAAGGGGGAGACCCAGGACACTGCCCCGGCCGTCACGAAAAATACAACAAAAAATCCGGTTTTATCAGTTGTTAAAAAACTTTTTATTGTTCTGATCATTATTATACTAATCGGTCTTGCAGCACTCGGAGGCCTGATTGTTTATGCAATATGGGCGGGAGAGCACGACCATCAATCTGAAAATATGCGTAAATCAGGGCTGAAGAACAGTATTGAAGGCGAATGGGTGGTAGAGAGACTAGCACAGGAGGGGATCGATACCAGTGGCGATGATGGCATAATGAAGTCAACAATGCTTGCCAGTTATATGATGCTGTTTCCCGAAGGAACAACGGTGAGATTTGAAGACGACGGTTCTATGGTCATCGGTGGGATGGTGGCAAAATATAAGATCATCGATGAGGAGAACATTGACATTGAAAGTAATGATAGTGTTATACGTGCCCAAACGGGTTTTGTTGGTGAGGAAAAGGATCATCTCCTGCTTAATTTGGATGTGATCGGCGGCGGAGTATTCCAGGTGGTTCTGAGACGCCCGGACAGTGAGCCGCTTGCTGATTCGGATACTGACAATGCCAGGGAGGTGAAGCTGGAGAATACGTCGGATACGTGCATAAACGGAAATGCGGAGGTCCAAATAATCGGCTGTGATTACGGTAAATCAACGATCACGTTGAGGATTACCAACAATACTGATAAGGATATCAGTACTTTTGGATTTCCCACCATGATTATCGGCGATGAGAGCATACCCGTTAACCAGCACTTGAACATGGGAACTAATGGGGTACAAATTGCCAGCGATTCCAGTAAGGACATCGAGTACTACGTGGACCAATCCATCTTTGAAAAAGGCGGAAGTATTGAGGGCGAGCTGTTTATCATGGAAAACACCCGTGATACAAAGTATTCCGTCGATGTGATCGTCATAGACGAATAAAAACCGGGAGTTTGAAGAAAAGAGAGGAAATATGGCGGACTATAAACTTACAAACAGAGAATGGGCAGAACTGGTACACAAGGCTCAAAACGGAGAAGAAGCAGGATTCGAGGAGCTTTATCGGGCATCTTATAATTACTTGTATGCTGTGTGTTTCAAAAGCGGTGTTCCGGACGAAGATATTCCGGATGTCCTGCAGGAATCCTATATCAAAATATTCAAAAAGATTGACACACTTGAAGAACCCGGGACATTTCTGGGCTGGGCTTCGACAATTGTCAAGAACACCGGCAGAGATAAAGGGCGGCAGAGGAAAACCTATTACGAGCGGAATGATCTGATGGGGGATTCTTCTACCGAAGACGAGATCGGTATGGACACAATGGCTGTGGATGAAATGGATCCGGACTACAATCCGGGAGTGGCATTGGATAAGGTGGCCACAGTTGAAATTGTCAGGAGCATGATCGCAGAGCTTCCGGATACACAGAGAGACTGCATCATTCTCTGGTGTGAAGGCAGGAGCATGAGTGAAATCTCCAAAGAGGTGGGGATTCCCGTGGGATCGGTGAAGAGCAGCATCAGTTATGCCAAGAAGAAGATCAAGGATATGACGCTGAAGATTGAAAAGGAGCAGGGAATCCGTCTGCACACCGTGGCACCTATGTCGTTCTTCATCTGGGCAATCAGGAATATTCAGGATTTACTGGAGTTTGCGCCCTGCGATTTTTCCAATATCTTGCCGGTTCTCAAGGAAGCAGAAATAATTGCGGCAAAAGACGCTTCGGTGCTTTCTGATGGGACTGAAGCGAATACGGCAGCAAAAAAAGCTGCTGACAAAGTCGGGAAGGATATGGGGCCGGAGAAGGGCGGAACATCCTCCACGGAGACCGGACAGGCGGCTGCAGAGCAGGCAGGTGAAATAGGCGGAGAAAAGGCTGCAAAACGCGCCGGTACAGAAATTGGGGAAAAGGTCATTAAGAATGTGACGGGCGCGTCAGAGACGAAAGCAGCGGGCATTTTGTCGACTATGGGAGGAAAAGCAGCAGTTGCAGGACTTGTTGTCGTGATCGGTGCATCCTCATTCTATTTTGCATCCAGGGCTGGGAACCAGAAGCCGGAAGAGGCAGCGGCGGCAGTGACGCAGGAAACAGCGGAGGATGTAACGGCAGAGGAATCCGCACAGGGTGAAGAAGCGGAAATGTCTCAGAATACGGAAGCGACAGCGGAAAAAGTTCAGGAACAGGAAGCGGCAAGCTTGTTGGAGCAGATTCCGGATATGGCTGCAGCGGTGGAGGACATGCAGCCTGCCATTTTTGTATATACAGATACGAGGTCACCACAGGAGACCTTGGATAAATCTGTAGTAATGTCGGCTGAAGACAATGACGTATTCTGGACATTTGTTAATTATTATACATTGCGGTATGGAGAGTTGGAGAATCACTATTTTATTTCATATCAGGAAGATTGGGAGCCCCTTTGTGCAGTGGCTTTCCCGGACTTTAAAGGCGTTCCTGACACTCTCGATCAATACATTTCCGATAATTATGCAGAGTATTTACATATTACGTTTGAAGATGGGGTGTATTCAAGAATGGCGTATGGAGCAGAAGGTCTCTTTACCGGTCTTGAAGTGGCAGAATGGACATCTAACGGCGATGACTCTGTTGATGTAACAGTTAACCGTACATTTCCATATACAGGAGATGTCGTAGAAACAGTTGTTGTACATCTGGTTCCCAATGAAAATGCGATCAAAAGCGGTGATAAGCTTAAGTTTATGATTTCGGATGCAGATATGACCTATTCGATGCCGAGAGATGAGAGGGATGCACTCTTATCTTATTGACCCGAAAGGGGATCGTATTGACAACATTTTTTTTATGGATTCAGACAGTGAATGCAGCATGAGAAAAGGGAGGAGCCATAATGAAAAGGTTAAAGGTTATGCTGGCAATTGCTATATCTATAGCAATGATTACAGGATGCGGAAAGGCTGCGTCCGGAAATAATACAGGACAGTCGGCAGAGGGAAGCACCGGCCAAACAGCAACTGAAAGCGGCGAGAAAGAAGAGGAGCTTTCAGTAGGTAAGTCGGGTGGCGCGCTGCAGGAGGGAATCAATAGTCTGTATGGCATTGGCGGAGCGGAGCTTGATGTTGCTCACGCCAGAGAGTTTTTTACAAAAGCAGCGGAAGGCGGAGACGCGCGGGCGCATACGTACTTAGCCAGAATACATCGCATTGATGCAAACAATTCATTGGCGGTGGAGGAGTACCAGAAAGCAATAGAGTTGGGAGATGATCTCGCCAAGGTCGATCTGGGCTATATGTATCTGGGAGATCAGGGAGTAAAGATTGATACGCACAAGGCTATGGATCTGTTTGAAGAAGCTTGGGAGAGCGGATGCGCAGAGGCAGTCTTCGGGATTGGTTTATTGTATGAGGATGACCGATTCGAAGTCAGCATGAATAAAGAGAAGGCGATCCAATATTTTGAAATTGCCTCACAATCGGATGATCCGTACACGGCGGCCTTAGCCTATCAGGAGCTCGCAGAAGTTTATAATTCGGGAGAAGACGCTGACATTGATAAAGCGCTGGAGAACCTGGAAAAGGCAAACGCAATACAGAAGCATTGGACAGGGGACAGCTTACGCGCTGAAGGTGACATGCTGTCTGAGGCAGGGAGAAAATCGGAAGCAGAAGAATGCTATAAGAAAGCTGCGGAAATATATGAATTAAATGCCGAAAAAGGCATGCCATGTCTATGGTGCCAGGCCGGATATATATATTTAAAGTGCCTTGACCCGGATCAGAATACGGAAAAGGCATTTGAGTGTTTAAATAAAGCTGCAGAGGCAGGAATAGCTCTTGGATGGAGCTATACGGGGTTCGCATACAGTGCAGGAGCGGGCGTTGAGAAGGATAAAAATAAAGCAGTCGAGTACTTTACAAAGGCGGCTGAGGCAGGTGAAGCAAATGCACAAACTGCGCTTGGAACACTGTATATTGACGGGGAGGAAGTTGAAGCAGATCTTCAGCTTGGCAAAGAATACATTGAAGCAGCTGTTGATCAGGGATCAACGAAAGCATTAGTTATGAAAGGCGGGTATCTGGCAAAAGCAGAACCTGAATTGTTTGACTCGGATCCTATGATGGTATTTGAGTGCTTGTTTGATGCATATAATTCTGATGATAAGGAAGTCCGGCATTATATAGATGAAGGACTTCAGCAAACGGAAGACGAAGTTGGCGTATGCCTTAAGCCTTGGAAGCTCACAGACAAAAAGAATAGCGGGAAACTGGAAGGGGATTGGCAAGTTTATGGTCAGGGGTTGAAAGATGCAGAAAATGAAAACATGCTTTCATCATTGATGATGGAGGGATATTCTGCTTTATTTGCTAAGGGTACGAAGGTGAGTTTCGGTGAGGATGGCAATATGCAGATAGGCCCATTAGGCGGTAAATATTCACCGGCAGGTGAGCACCAAATTGACATTTCGGATCAAGAAAACAAATTAAGAGTTGAGTGGGGGTACGCGAGATTTGACAGCGACGTTCTCCTTCTTAATTTTGATTTCAGCGGAGGAAGCGGCTTGCAGGTGCAGCTCAAGACTCCGGAGAAGATCGAAGAGGAAAACCGGAGAAAAGAAGCCGAAGCCGCAGCATGGGAAGCTAAAAACAGTGAAGAGGATGGCACAGATTAGGGAAGCAACGACGATTACGGTACATTTGAGGGTCTTGATACGTCAACTGTAAAAGACGGAGTGGTTAAGTTAAGTCTTGATAAAGTAGAAATCAAATAGGGTGGCATTGGTGGTAATGAAAGGGGGATACTATTTGAGAGTAAGCAAAAAGAACTGGTTTTCTACTGGGAGAGGAGTCAAGCGCAAAACAGCGTCATGTTCGTGCAGAGGGGATCCTTTGGAACAGGAAATTAAAAAGGAGCTGATTCTTCTTTCCATCAAGGAGGAGCTAAGAAAAGCCGGATTGATAAGAGCGAGGAAAAAAGATAATAATCAGAATTGATTTCGGAGGAGCTTTTGCCATCAAGTAAGAAAATCACGACCCTTACAACAAAAAAGGCGCTGCATCGCTGATCAATCGGTAATGCAGCGCCCTGATTTTTGATGTTTTTTTACGCGGCATTCTGCGCCTGATAATCCTTCGCGCTCTTCATAATGAGCATCGGGATCAGCGTGAGAGCAATAAATACAATGCCGAATCGGGAAATAAGGTTTCCCCAGTGTCCGCCAAGGGCGGGGATGATGGTGGCCTTCTCAAAGTACGCCTTCCAAATGAATAGAAGCGCGACGGAGACGCCGGCCTGGATTGGAAGATTCTTGTATCCGAACGGAATCTCGTAGTGGATGTAGTGACGCTCCACATAGCTTCCGAGGAGAAGGCCCAGGAAAGCGCCGCAGGCTTTGAAGCAGTCGTTCATCATTTTCTGCGGATCGACCAGAAGTTTGCCGTCCACATAGTCCATCGGATAGGGCTTGACCTGGACATAGATCAAAACAGCGACCACTACCAGGATGCCGACAAGTGTGAGGATATCGTAGGTTTTCTCGTTATCGCCGATCGCCTGGCTTGCCTTTCTCACGATAAGGATCATAACAATACCTTCTGTGAGGCCGACGAGGACGTCCTGCGGAGTGTGGACGCCGAGGAAGTTTCTTGAAAAACCGGTCAGCAGGATACAGATGATACAGATGACGGCGAGCCATCTTCGCTTACTCCATTGGTTCTCGACGACACTTCCATAGAGGGAAGAAGCCGATACGGTGTGTCCGCTCGGGAAAGAATAGCCGGTGGCGGCCACCTTAGAATCCCCTGCGGGCTCGATCAGGTCCGAGCGGATCCAGGGGCGGTAAGCACAAACCGTGAGTTTGACGACTCCGTTCAGGAGATCCGCGCCGAGATAGGAAGTAAGAATTCGATAGCCCCATTTCTTATTTACGCACAGGAAGATCAAAAAAGGGAGAAAAGGAAGGACGTCGACAGCGACCTTGCTCATCCCGTTAAAAAACTCATCAAAAATACCGCCTGTTGCCAATCTCAGGTTCTGCAGAAACAACAGGTATTGCAAATCAATTCCAATTTCCATTATTTACTCCATTTTGTATTGTTTATCAGTTTGTCTGTTCTGTCGGGTAATCGGATTTTCCGGTCACCTTTGTCTTGAGGATCTTGAATCCTCTCTTTAATGCATAGGGTGCTACGCATTTTTTCATTTCCTCCGCAGTGTGCATGTCCGCCGCGTGAGGGATATCTCTGCTGAGATGGATCGCGTCAAATTCGCAGCGCGTGGTGCACAGGCCGCAGCCGATGCACTGGTTGAGGTCAACGACCGTCGCACCGCACTTCAGGCACCTGTTCGCCTCCGCCTTGACCTGCTCCTCAGTGAGAGGAAGCCTGAGGTCGCGGAAGGTTTCCGCCGCTTTTCCGGGCGCAAGGCCGGGAGCCTGCCTGCCGGCATTGTCGTAGGACTCGATCCGGATATCGCTCCGGTCGAGCTCGATGAACTCGCGCAGATCGCGGCCGATAGTCAAGGACTGGCCGGGGTGGACGAAGCGGTTGATGGAGACCATGCCTTCCTTGCCGTCTGCGATGGCGTCAATGGCGAACTTCGCGCCGTGATAGATGTCGCCGCCGACGAAAATGTCAGGCTCATTGGTCTGGTAGGTAGTCGGATTGGCCATTGCAGTGCCGTTGCCGCGAAGCTGTACGCCCGTGCCCTCGAGCAGGTCGCCCCAGTCGGCGGACTGACCGATCGCCATCAAAATATTGCTGCAGGGAACAGTGATGGTCTCATTCTCGTCGTAGACAGGTGCGAAGCGATGATTTCCGTCGAAGACGGAGACACATTTCTTGAAGACGATCGCCGTGACTTTGCCGTTCTCGGAGAGCACCTCTTTGGGCCCCCATCCGTTCATGATGGTGATGCCTTCTTCTTCCACTTCCGCGATCTCGTCTTTGGCCGCGGGCATTTCCTGTCTGGACTCGAGGCAGAGCATTGTGATTTTGCCATCTGTCACGCGAAGTGCCGTGCGAGCCACATCTGCCGCCACATTGCCGCCGCCGACCACTACGACATCGCCGCTAAGCCGCACGGAATTATCCTGATTGACACGGCGAAGGAAATCGACGCCTGTTACCACGCCTTCCGCGGATTCGCCGGGCACGCCGGCAAGTCTTCCGCCCTGAAGGCCGATGGCAATGTAGAAGGCCTTGAAACCGCGGTCACGCAGCTCCTGAATCGTTACGTCTTTGCCGACTTCCACGCCGCACTCTATTTTGGCGCCCATGCGCTTAATGATCTCGATCTCAGCTTCTACAACATCTTTCTCAAGACGGAAAGAAGGAATGCCATTCATGAGCATACCGCCGGGGCGGTTCTCACGCTCAAAGACTGTGACGGGATACCCTTCCGTGCGCAGATAATAGGCTGCGCTAAGGCCGGCCGGGCCTGCGCCTATGACCGCGATGGGATAGTCGTCCCACTGATTGCCCTCGCCGTTCTCACAGATGGGCAGGTACTGCGCGAGCGCGTCCGAAGCGCCGTCTTTTACAAGATCCAGCTCGCGAAGAGCGAGGAACTTCTTGATCTCGTCGATGGCGACCGGCTGGTCGATAAGCCCGCGTGTGCAGCGGTCCTCGCAGCGGCGGTTGCAGATCGCTCCGCAGACTGCCGGGAAAGGATTGTCCTGGCGGATGAGCTTAAGAGCCTCCTGATAGCGGCCCTCCGCAGCCATCTTTATATAGCCCTGGACTGCCAGGTGCGCGGGACATGCCGTCTTGCAGGGGGATGTGCCCGTGTCGTAGCAGTTGATCTTGTTGTGGTCGCGGTAATCGGGATCCCACTTGTCTTCTCCCCAGATGTGGTCATCGGGAAGTTCATGCATGGGATAGACCACCTTGCTGCCGTCTGCCTTACAGAGCTTCTGGCCCAGCCTTGCCGCGCCGGCGGGACATACTTCCACGCACTTGCCGCAGGCGACACATTTGGCCGCATCCACGTGAGCGCGGTATGCGCTGCGGGACATATTGGGCGTGTTGAAGAGCTGGGAAGTGCGCAGGCCGTAGCAGCTGCCCGGTGAGCAGTTGCAGATACCGACTATGCGGTTCGGGCCGTCCAGATTGGTGATCTGATGGACATAACCCTTGCGCTCGGCGCGCTCCAGGATCTCCTTCACCTCTTCGCGGGTGACGTATTTGGCGTCCTTGCCGGAAGTGACGAGAAACTCCGCTATATCGCCTACGCCGATGCACATGTGGCCCTCGATATCGCCTACGCCTTCGCCGCGGATGCGCTGAGCTTTGCGACAAGCGCATACCATTGTACAAAAAGTGTCATATTTGTCAAGCCAGTGGGAGAGGTGCTCCACGCTGACAGAAGTGGAAGAGGTATCGATGGCCTTTTCCACGGGAATGACGTGCATGCCGATCCCCGCGCCTCCGGGAGGCACGAGCTTCGCGGCCAGTTCCAGCGGCTCCTGGGGAGCGAGGTTGAACATGGTCGCCACTTCGGGGTGCTCGTCGGGCAGTGTCTTGTGCTCGACCATGTATTCGCCGGAACCCACTACCCATTTGGGCACGCAGTACTGGATGTGGTGATCTTCATTGTCCCGGTTCTGTTCCAAAATACCGATCCACAGCAGGTGGTCGATGATCTTCTGGGCTTTCTCCTCGCTGATGTGATTGCGTTTAGCCAGCTCAGCTGTGGTCAGGCCCACGCGGCGCTTCTTGAAGCTGAGCATAAAGGCCACTTCGCGCTTAGTCAGCAGCCGGTCGAGAATCCAGAAATCCATGTGGTTCTCGTGCATGGCGCCGGGAAGCTTACGCGGAATGTTGTCGGTGATCATCCGGGCGAGCTTCATCACCATCTTTTTCTTGATGGGATCGTCGCAGTGATGGTCCTTTATAGGATAGTCTCTTTCATTGACATGTATTCTCGGGTTTACCTCTTTGGGCATCGCAAACCTCCTTATGCTGACTGAGTGGATACTGTATTTTATTATACCATGGATAATTATCGGAAAGATGTGGTAAATTGTTGTGAGGGGTGATTAAGACACGGAAGGAGACATAGTGATAGCAGGAATCAGTTATTATCACATTTTTCAATATTTTCTAATATATTCTTTTTTGGGATGGTGCACGGAGGTCATCTACGCGGCAGTCGCCGAAGGAAGGATCGTAAACAGGGGATTCCTGAACGGTCCGGTGTGCCCGATCTACGGATTTGGTATCCTTGCTGTTTTTGGGACGGTCAATACCGGCCTTTCTCGTTACGGCACCAGTTCCCTTTACAAAAATCTGCTTCTGATATTTTTGTGCGGCATGGCGCTGACGACCATGATTGAGCTGTTTGGAGGCTGGGCATTGGACAAACTGTTCCATGCCAGATGGTGGGATTATTCCGATAAACCCCTTAATTTTCATGGTTACATCTGCCTGCAGTTCAGTCTGCTATGGGGAATCGGCATAGTGCTCGTAGTGAAGGTGGTGCATCCCCTGATCGCGGCGACATTCGACAGGGTCCTGCCGGAGACCGTGGGATGGCCGCTTATGTACTTCCTGTATATAGTCTATGCCGCGGATACCATGCTCTCGGTGATGATCATGGTCGGCCTCAACAAGCGCCTGGCGGAGCTGGATGAAATGCAGAAGAAGATGCGCGTCGTAAGCAACACTCTGAGCGATGGGATCGGCAGGAGCGCGCTGGAAACAGCTCAGCACATTGGTGAGGCCAAGGTGCAGGCCGCGCTGGCGAAGGCGGAGGCGATGGACAGCCTGAACGCTGCCAAGGCCGAGGCGGTCGACAGCCTGAACGCGGTTAAGGCCGAGGCTGTTGACAGCCTGAGCGCTGCGAAGAACGGAGCAGTCGACAGCCTGAGCGCCGTGAAAAACGGGGCGATGGACAGCCTGAGTGCTGCGAAGAACGGAGCAGTCGACAGCCTGAGCGCCGTAAAGAACGGAGCGATCGACGGCATCAGCGCTGTGAAGAATGGCGCAATGGACGGAATCAGCGCCGTGCAGAGTTCAGGAGAGAAGGGGCTGGACAGCCTCAAGAAGCAGTATGTCCGCAAGAAGGCCGCCCTGTCCCGGATGGTCCGGGGCACGCGCTATTTTGGCGCGGGAAGAATGCTCAGAGCTTTCCCGCAGATGCAGCACAGAAAGTACAGGGAACTGCTTGACCTGTTGAAAAAGGAAGCGGAAGAAGGAGAGGGCACGGAATGTACAGAATGACAGTGAAAGCTTGGGCAAGCATATTACTATGTGCACTGTTTTTTGCCGCAGCGGCTGCGAAGCCGGCTTACGCCTCCGAGAGCGGAGACGCGGGGCAGCAGATTCCGGCGGCGCAGGAGACTTCGGCAGAGCAGCAGTCTGCAGAACCGGACCCCTCAATACCCCTCAGGATCACTGCCATCGACTTCGGCTGGGAAGGCTGGGGAGACGGCACTATGATCGAGAGCAAGGGAGAGTGTATGCTGATGGACACTTTCATGCCTGATTGCGAGGATACTCTCAAGGAGTTCCTGCTGGACAACGGGTACACGGAGTTTTCCCTCTACCTCTCTCATTTTCACGCGGATCATTTCGGGAATATGCGCAATATCATGTGGGACGACCGCTTCAAGGTCAAGGCGGTCTATATGCCGGATGACGCGTATATGTGGGCCACGGACAACGACTACGCGGATCTGCTGGGGTGGTTCCACAGTATGGATGTCGCGATCAAGGAATTGGCTGTAGAGAAAGGAATTCCGCTCATCATACTCCGTCCGGGAGACAGTTTCCGGGTCGGAGACGCGAAGGTGGAGATCCTGTACGGAACCACTTATGAGAGTGACGACCACGACCGCGAGTACCTCAACAACAATTCCCTTGTGGCGCGAGTCACGGGCGGCGGAATCCGGTATCTGACCTGCGGAGATACCGGGAAAGAGGTTGAAAAGAAGATCCTCGCGGAGGGGATAGATGTTTCAGCGGACCTGTACAAGATGAGCCATCACGGCGGAGACACCGGCAACAGCTACGAATTTATGAAGGCAGTGAATCCGTCATTCGGCTTCTTTAACAGCACGGATGACGATCCTGAGAGCTTCGCCTATGGATGGGTGGAAGAACCGGTGAGCAATCTGATGGAGTTTGCCAACGTATACAGCTCCAGGTATAACGGAAACGTCACGTTCAAGGCCAGAGACGGCGTGATCACAGTGAGAGCAGAGAGAAACCGGACGCCGAAGATCGTGACCTACCGGGGAGAAAACGGAATCGGCCTTTCCCTGACGTACCAGCAGTTCAACAACCGCCAGAAGCCGAAGGATACGGAAAAGATGCGGGCGGCGGGAGCTGCCGCAGCCGGAAAACGCGGTCTGCTTCCTGCAATTTACAAGTAAGGATCGGGAAATACAGCAATAAGAAAAACGGCAAGAGGACAGCACCCCTTGCCGTTTTTTCTTTGGTCAAAACAGATCATTCTTCCACGACTTGGAAAATGTAAAATTTCAAATAATAGGACTCGTCCGACGACCACAGGATCGGGTGATCGGGCGCCTGGGTCCGGAATTCCACCTGGCGGAGCCTGCGGTGCGCGTCTCTTGCGGCTTCCCCGATCGTCTTTTTAAACAGCTCGGGATCCATGAAGTGGGAGCAGGAGCAGGTGACGAGATATCCGCCGTTTTTGACGAGCTTCATGCCGCGCAGATTGATCTCACGGTAGCCCCGCGCGGCCGCTTTGATGGAATTGCGGGACTTGGTGAAGGCAGGAGGATCCAGAATGACCACATCGTACTCCTCACCCTTTTCAATCAGCTCGGGCAGCAGGGCGAACACGTCGCGGCACAGGAAGGAGACCCGGTCATCCACACCGTTGAGGCGGGCGTTTTCCTGCGCCTGTTCCACGGCGAGATCGGAGGCATCCACTGCGACGACGGACGCGGCACCTGCAATGGCGGCATTTAAGGCGAAAGAGCCGGTGTGCGTGAAGCAGTCCAGCACTTTGGCGCCGCCGCAGAGGCGGTGGATCGCACGGCGGTTGTCCTTCTGATCCAGGAAGAAGCCGGTTTTCTGGCCGTTTTCCACATCCACAATATAATGGACGCCGTTTTCGGTAATCTCTATTTTGGTATCAAAAGGAGCTGTGAGGAAGCCCTTCTCCCGGGGCATGCCCTCCAACTCGCGGACCTTGGCGTCGCTGCGCTCGTAGATGCCGCGCACGGCAATGCCGTCTTCGGCGAGAACGCGCACCAGAGCTGCCAGGAGATATCCCTTGAGGCGGTCGATACCGAGAGCCAGAGATTCGACGACGAGGATATCCTCATATTTGTCGACAGTCAGGCCCGGAAGAAAATCCGCTTCACCGAAGAGAAGACGGCAGCTGGAGGTGTCGATCACCTTTTTTCGGTACTCCCAGGCGCTGCGCACTCTTTGTGTCAGGAAAGCCGGAGTTACCGGATTTTCGCGCCGGCGGGAGAGGAGGCGGACCGTGATCTTAGACTTGCGGTTGACGAAACCGTAGCCCATGAAATACCCGTCGAAATCCTCAATCGATATGATATCCCCGTCCTCGAAATTTCCGCGGAAAAGAGCAATCTCGTTGTCATAGACCCACAGACCGCCCGCTTTGATGGTGCGGCCTTCCCTTTTTTTCAGAATGGCTGCCGCGTCTGCAGACAGATCTTTCTGACTGTTTATATCGTAGTTATTTGCGTCAAAAGATAGCATAATATCCTTTCCTTCGTGAACGAATTATAGTTCAGCGGGAATCATTATCGGACTATTTGACGATGGAGTCAAGTTTCTCCTGAAGGAGCGCCGCTTTTTCCTCATAGTCAGAACTGCCCGACTTCTGTCCCATAGCATTATAGACTGAGATCAGGCTTTCGGCGCTCCTGACGGAAGGATGATCTGCAGATGCTCCGGCGGGGATGAACTTCAGGGTGTCCTCTGTCATGGAGAAGACAAGGGAGAGGAGCTGTCCCGAAACATCTCTGCCGCTGTCCATTCCGACGGAGAGGATCTGGGGAACAAATCCCAGCGTGGAGGCAGTGTACCAGTTGCCGTTGAACTTGTTGGGGTCGCTCTTGTTGTCAGTGACAGGAGTGTTCAGCTTGTTGGTGAGGTAGGCGACCACCAGATCCCTGGTCGGATCGATCATGATCAGTGTTCCTGTCCAGCCCTGGTGTCCGATCGTGTCGGAGGAAGCCTGCGTGCCGAAATACCAGTCTCTCTGGTGATCTCCCTGTCTCCACCAGCCGAGTCCCCAGTTCGCGGCGTTCTCTTTTTTGGCACCTGTGAAAGCGTCCATGACCGCCCGGGAGAAGAAGCGGTTGTCACCATACCCTCCGGTCAGCATGACTGAGGCAAGTTTGGCAAGATCTGTCGCGTTTGCGAACAGACCGGCGTGTCCGGAGACGCCGCCCATACTGTAATAGGCCTTTTCATCGTGCACAAGTCCCTGCAGGGTCTGCGTGCGGATCCCGGGGAAGTCGACCACGCCGTCCCTCGTATTTCCGCTGAGCTCAGTGGCCGCGCAGTCATCCGGGGTGAACCCATGGTCCAGCGGCGCGTAAGTCATATGGGTCAGTCCCATCGGCTCAAGGAAAGTCGTCTTGAGATAGGTATCAAGGTCAGTGCCGGTAACCTGTTCGATCACAAAGCCCAGGACCATGTAGTCGACGTCGGAGTAGAGCGTTTCCGTGCCGGGCTCATACATCAGAGGTGTCATGCAGATTCCCTTGATGGTTGCCTGTTTCGTCTCTTCGTCGCCGCCGTTTCCGACGAACAGCTTATTGGTACTATTAGGATCAAATTCCTGCTTTTCCGTGTTGAGATGAGGGTTAAAATAGCGTGGATCCGCGGGGAATCCGCCCTGATGGCGCAGAAGGTCGCGGAGAGTGAGGGACTTCTTCCACTCATGCTGTACTTCCATGCCGGGATTTTCCCTCTTGTCATAGTTGATCTCGATCGTATCCTCGTAAAACTGCGGGCCGAGGTAATCACAGACTCTGGCGTCGAGGTCGAGGCTGCCGTCTGTGACCAGTTTCTGCAGAGCGTAATTGACGCCGAACATCTTGGTGACGGAGGCGAGATCGTATAGAGTATCCGTGGTCACAGGTTTGCGCTCTTCTTCCGGTATGGGGGTTCCGTCCTGACCATATGAGTTGAGGCTTCCCCATGCGTTTTCATATACAAGCCGCCCGTGGCGGATAATAGAAAGCTGCGCACTGGTAAAGCCATGCTCTATGTCCGATTGGATCAGGTCGGAGATGAGACCTATGGACTGCTCCGAGATACCTGCCTCCTCAAGGCTTCCGTCAAGTACCGTAGGGTACGGGATATATACGCCGACTTTCTGCGCGTCTTCGGCGGGAAGGATATCAGTGACCTGGATCGTGTTGATGCCGTCAATGGCTGCGCCGGAAAAGTCGATCTCATAGACAGCTCCGGCTTCCATCTCCGAAGTATTTACAGGATGGTCATTTATATAAACACTGAACGAGGTGACTCCTTCTGAAGGAGCGATGTACAGGTTTCCCTGTCCGTGTCTTCCCTCGAAGCTCACCATACTGTTCATGGCAAGACTGTTGTCCGGCTTGCCTTTCCAGTCGGGGAAGGAGACCGCGTACTGCCAGCTGTGCTGCGGAACTCCTTCGGTTTTGACGATGGGGAAAGTTTCCTTGCTGCCCGCGGCAGAGGCCTCGGGAACATTGCTGCCGGCGGCGCAGCCTGAAAGCGCTGTAAGAGCAACAGTCGCTGCGAGGAGGGAACAAAGGAGAGAGGTTTTAAGTTTGCGCATCAGATAAAACTCCTTTCAAGTCGTGGCTGAAGAATTCTTACATATTATGATTATAGCGGTCAACCGCGGAAAATAGAACACCTGCGATCCGGCAGCAGCGGATGCGGCACAGAAGTTAACGTAAAAAAGCAGTATTCTTGACTGTAAATAACAAAAAGACTATTCTATTAAAATAGATCATATGGATTATAGTGACGTGCGGCAGTCCATACAAAAGACCGCTGCAAGGAGGGACTATGAATAAGGATAAAGTCGCTGTTTTGACGGATTCGGGGTGTGACGTTCCTCTGAATTTCAGAGAGAAGTACAATATTTTCATGCTTCCTCTCCGCGTCATGTACCCGGAGAAGGACTATGAGGACGGCGTGAACATTGATCCCATGATGGTATACCGCCGCTTTCCCGACGAATACCCCAGCACATCTACGCCGTCGCTGGCAGAGGTGCAGGATATATTTGACGAGATTCGTGATGCGGGCTATGAGAAGATCATAGCAGTGACGATCTCCAGCGGCCTGAGCGGGACATTCAATACCATCCGCCTTGCAGCGGAGCAGCAGGATGAGCTGGAAATCTTTGTCTTCGACACAAAGAATATCTCCGTTGCCTCGGGAATCTGGGCGATCTGGGCGGCGAGGAAGCTGGAAAACGGCTGGTCTTTCGAGGAGGTTAAGACAGGCCTTCAGAACAAGATCTACGACTCCAAAGTCATGTTCTATATGGACACCCTCAAGTACCTCAAGAAGGGCGGCCGTATCGGAAAGGTGACTTCCGTAGTGGGCGAGGTGCTCAGCTTAAAGCCGATCATATCCTGCAATGAGGACGGCATCTATTACACGGTGGGACTGATCCGCGGAGCCAAGCAGGGCAAGAAGAAACTGCTTAATGAGATGCTGCAGTTCTGCAAAGGACACCATTGCTGGATCATCGTCGGCCACGGCGATGCCAATGAGGAGGCAGGAAGGATGCTGGAGCTGGTGGAGACTCAGCTGACGAGCAAGGAAATCCTCTTTGTAAAGCAGATCAACGCTACGCTGGCGATCAATACAGGCCCCGGTCTGGTAGGTCTGTGCGCTCTGCTTGACCCGTAATATGAAAAAAATTCAACAGTAATAGTAAGAAAATTTCATATTTACACTGGAAAAATCAGAAACAGAGTAATATAATTGTTCGGGAATGCACCACATTAAAGTGATGAATTATACAAAGCTATATAAGTGATCAGGAGGAAACAGTAATGGTTGCGAAGAAAGACATTGATTGGGGTAACCTGGGATTCAGCTATCATGTGACAGACAAGAGATACGTATCCATGTATCAGGACGGCAAATGGGATGACGGCGCCCTGATCTCTGACGACAAGATCGTCATGAGCGAGGATGCCGGCGTTCTGCAGTATTCCCAGTCAGTCTTTGAGGGACTCAAGGCTTATGAGACAGAAGACGGCCACATCGTATGTTTCCGCCCCGATCTCAACGCACAGAGAATGTATGATTCCGCGCTGCGTCTTGAGATGCCCCCTTTCCCTGTAGACAGATTTGTTGAAGCCGTCAAGGCAACAGTAAAGGCCAACGAGGCGTGGGTACCTCCGTACGGCACGGGCGCAACACTCTATATCCGCCCCTACATGTTCGGAATCAGCCCTGTCATCGGCGTTAAGCCTGCTGACGACTATATGTTCCGTATTTTCACAACGCCTGTAGGCCCTTACTTCAAGGGCGGCGCAAAGCCCATCGTTGTCCGCGTCAGTGATTTTGACCGTGCAGCCCCGAGAGGAACCGGCCACATCAAGGCAGGCCTTAACTATGCGATGAGCCTTCACGCGATCGTAGACGCACACAAGGAAGGATTCGCGGAGAATATCTATCTGGATCCCGCGACAAGGACCAAGCTGGAAGAGACCGGCGGCGCCAATATTCTGCTGGTAGACCAGGACAACACACTGGTCATCCCCGCTTCCGCAAGTATCCTTCCTTCCATCACACGCCGCTCCATCCACTATGTGGCTGAGAACTATCTGGGCATGAAGGTCGTGGAGAGAGAGGTACTTCTCTCTGAGGTCGAGAAGGGCGAGTTCAAGGAGTGCGGTCTCTGCGGCACAGCAGCAGTCATCTCCCCGATCGGCAAGATCAATGACCACGGCAAGGAGATCGAATTCTCCAACGGTATGGAGAAGATGGGCCCCGTCATGCAGAAGCTGTATGATACTCTGACCGGCATTCAGATGGGCAGGATCGAAGCTCCCGAGGGATGGATCGTAAGGATCGACTGACGGAAAAAAGCGTCACGAAGAGAACAACGCGAATCTGAAAGTGTTTGCGAGTGCCTCCCGCAAAGTCCGAAGCGGCTTTGGGGAGGCATTTATGCAGAAGCGGGTATCCTGCGCGGCGGAGCATGCAGTGGTGAAGAGTCTGTAAATATGTTAAAATAGAGCGGATATAAACAAATTCGCTCAAGGAGGTTTTTAATATGAAGGCACTTATACTGGCAGCCGGCTTTGGCAAGAGACTTCGCCCTATTACAAATACAATTCCCAAATCCATGGTGGAAGTAAACGGAACGCCGCTTCTGTGCAACGCGCTCAA
>DJXS01000136.1:0-13082 GCA_002448395.1 Lachnospiraceae bacterium UBA6998
AGCTGTATGCTCTCCTCCTTCCCTGCCGCCGCAAGGACATAGCAGGTCTTACTTCTTCCCTTCATAAACATACGCCTCCAGACACGATTTGGGCACATGGCGTCTCACCAGTTCACTCTCCATCGCGCATTGCGTCGCCTCCTGCCTGGATGCCGGGAGCTGCTCCAGACCTCTCATCAGCGCCGGATCCTCTTTGTAGAGGTTTGCTTCTATTGACTGCGGCGGCGTCATATTCTGGCTCATTCCCTCCAGTCCCGCATAGATCAGCAGGGCAAAAGCCAGATACGGATTGGCTAGCGGATCCGGGGAGCGAAGTTCGATCCTTCTGCGGCCGGACGGGTCTGCCGGCACACGGATCAGCTGAGACCTGTTCTGTACCGACCAGCTGATATAGCGAGGCGCTTCCATGCGGCCGAACCGCCAGTAAGACTGCTCTGACGGATTCAGGAACAGTGTGATCTCGCGAATGTGCTTGAGAATACCGGCCATAAAGGCGTCAAGATCTTCTTTCCTGTCCTCCCCGTCAATCCGATGGACTGAAATATTGAGGTGCATGCCGCTGCCCGGCTTGTCAGCGATCGGTTTAGGCGAGAAATCCGCCGCATAGCCGTCCGCCGCGCAGATGCTGCGCACTGCCCATTTGAACGTGGAAGTATTGTCAGCCGCTGTCATCGGATCGCCGTACCGGAAGTCGATTTCCATCTGGCCGGGACCCTGCTCGTGGTGGGAGGACTCGGGCGTAATTCCCATCTCCACAAGCGCATAGCATATATCCCTGCGCAGGTTCTCGCCTGAGTCCAAGGGATCAATGTCCATATAACCGGCCTGATCGATGGGCTCGTCGGTCTTTCGTCCTCGCTCGTCCTGCCGGAATACGTAGAACTCCACCTCGGGGCCGAATTTCACTTCAACTCCTCTTGACCGAGCTTCCTCCATCGCTATTTTGAGCATATAGCGCGTATCTCTCTCAAACGGCGTCCCGTCCGGGTACACGATATCGCAGAACATGCGGCAGACCCTGCCGTCCGCGGGTCTCCAGGGAACGATCGAGATAGTGGAAGGGTCGGGCCTTAAAAAGAGATCGCTGCGGATGTCCGCGTCGAAGCCCGCGATGGCGGCTCCGTCGATGGAGATCCCGTATTTCATGGCTCTCTCCAGTTCCCCGGACATGATCGCGATGTTCTTCTGAGTTCCAAACACGTCAAAATATGCCAGCCTTATAAACTCGACGTCATTCTCTTCAATAAACTCACGGATCTGACTGTAACTCTGCATTTTATCTATTACCTCGCTTTACTTTCCTGTTCACTGCCGCCATCACAAGTCCCGCAAAGAGCGGGTGCGCCCGGTTGGGCCTCGATTTGAACTCGGGATGTCCCTGTGTTCCAATATAATATGGATGGTCGCTCCATTCAATCATTTCTACGATCCTGCCGTCCGGAGATATCCCGGAGAAGGTCAGGCCTGCGGCAACAAGCTGCTCCCTCATCTCGTTGTTTACTTCATAGCGGTGGCGGTGTCTCTCGGAAATCTTATCGCTGCCATAAAGCCTGTGTGCGAGTGATCCCCTCTTAAGCACACAGGGATACGCGCCCAGGCGCATCGTTCCGCCGAGCTGCGTGACGCCTTCCTGCTCCGGCATAAGGTCGATGACCGGATGGAACGTTTCCGGATCAAGTTCCGAACTGTTCGCGTCTTTCCAGCCCACGACATTTCTCGCGAATTCGACCAGCGCCATCTGCATGCCGAGGCATATTCCGAGGAAGGGAATGCCGTTAATCCTGGCGTACTGCGCTGCCAGGATCATCCCCTCTGTTCCCCGGCTGCCAAAGCCGCCGGGAATGATCATTCCATCGATCACTCCCAGTTTCCCGCCGATCCTTTCGGGTTCCTTTTCAAGTTTCTCTGAATCCACCCACTTGATACTCACCTCCGCGTCATTGGCAAATCCTCCGTGATGGAGCGCCTCCACGACGCTGAGATAGGAGTCGTGCAGCTGCGTGTATTTGCCCACCAGCGCTATTGTGACTTTGACCTTTGGGTTCTGCATTGCATGCACGATCCTGCTCCAGTCGGACAGATTGGGCTCGGGACAAGGGAGCCGCAAACAGTCGCAGACCACTTCCGCCAGGTGTTCTTCTTCCATCATGAGCGGGACCTCATAAATTGAGGACGCGTTAAGATTCTGCAGGACATGGGTGACGGGCACGTTGCAAAACAGCGCGATCTTATCTTTCATCGCCTGCGGGATCTCATACTCGGACCTGCACACGATAATATCTGCCCTGATTCCCATCCTCTGAAGTTCCCGGACACTCGCCTGGGTCGGTTTGGTCTTGAGTTCTTCAGAACCGTGCAGATAAGGCATGAGTGTCACATGGATCATGCAGCATGTTCCCTGCGGCTTCTCCTGCATGAACTGGCGGATCGCCTCGTAGATGGGCTGGGATTCAATATCTCCGACTGTTCCGCCCACTTCGATGATCGCGATGGTATCATCAGCGTCCCCTGCTCCCACATAGAACCTGCTCTTGATCTCATTTGTGACATGGGGGATGACCTGAACTGTGCCTCCGCCATAGTCGCCCCGGCGCTCTTTGTTGAGGACGGACCAGTATATTTTGCCGGACGTGACATTGCAGTTGTGGTCAAGGCTTTCGTCGATAAAGCGCTCGTAGTGACCAAGATCGAGGTCTGTCTCCGTCCCGTCGTCTGTAACGAAGACCTCTCCGTGCTGGATCGGATTCATCGTTCCGGGATCAATGTTCAGGTAGGGGTCGAACTTCTGCATGGTCACCTTATAGCCTCGTGACTTCAGAAGACGCCCCAATGAAGCCGCCGTAATCCCCTTCCCCAGACCGGATACAACACCGCCTGTCACAAACACATACTTATTCATTTGCGTTTCCTCTCCATTTCACAGCAAATGGGGTGCTGCGCCCTGGCAGCGCAATACCCCTGTTACTGGTGAACGATTCATTCTATTACTGCTCCCGCAGCGACGTGTATCCCATCAGGAACTCGTCTACTTCCCTGGCGCAGCCGCGTCCCTCGACGATATTCCATACCACCAGAGACTGCCCTCTGTGCATATCTCCCGCAGTGAAGACTTTTGCAGCATTTGTCCTGTAGTGGTCAGGGCCGTCCGCTGTCTCTACGACGCCCCTTCCGGTGAGCCGGACGCCGAAAGCCTCTGCCGTATATGTCTCGCAGCCGGTAAATCCCGCCGCGATCAGAAGCAGGTCGCAGGGAATGATCTTCTCGCTGCCTTCGACTTCCGTGAGCTTTCCGCCTGCAAACTCCACTTCTACGGTTCGGATCTTCTTAAGTTTCCCATTTTTGGTGATCAATTCTTTAACTGTCGTTCTGAACACGCGGGGGTCTCTTCCGAACCTGGCAGCCGCCTCTTCATGGCCGTAGTCGGTCTTGAGCACCCTCGGCCATTCCGGCCAGGGATTGGAGGGTGCTCTCGACAGGGGAGGTGCCGGCATCATTTCCAGTGCGGTGACACTTTTACAGCCTTGGCGAAGGACTGTTCCTATACAGTCGTTTCCCGTATCGCCGCCTCCGACGATCACAACATGCTTTCCTTTGGCCGTTCCCCGCGTCTCTCTGCTCCCAGAAAGAAGTCTCTTTGTGTTCTCCGTAAGAAAATCAACAGCGAAACGGACGCCGGGCACTTCCTGCGCCGGCACGGGACCAGACGGTTCTTTCTGCGGATCCTCCGAGATTTCCCTTACCTTAACCGACAGAGATCTCGCTTTTTTGGCTCCGCACGCCAGGATCACCGCATCATATTCTTTCAGGATTGCTTCCGCTCTCTCCGCATCCACGTTCACACCGGTGCGAAAAGTCACTCCCTCCGCCTCCATGAGTTTCTGCCTGCGCTCGATAACGGATTTATCAAGTTTCATATTCGGGATCCCGTACATCAAAAGTCCGCCGATCCGGTCTTCCCGCTCGAAGACGGTCACCTGATGACCCCTGTGGTTGAGCTGGTCTGCCGCCGCAAGGCCCGAGGGACCGCTGCCGATGACAGCCACTTTTTTGCCGCTTCGCTTTGCGGGGATCCGGGGCTGCATCCAGCCGCTTTTGAAGGCTGTCTCAATGATATACAGCTCGTTGTCATGGATCGTGACCGGATCGTCATTCATCCCGCATATGCAGGCCTTCTCGCACAGTGCCGGGCACACACGGCCGGTGAATTCCGGGAAGTTGCTGGTCTTAAGCAGCCTTGAAAGCGCGTGGCGCATGTGGTCCGAGTAGATCTGGTCGTTCCATTCGGGGATCATATTGTGAAGGGGACACCCTGTCACCATTCCGCTCAGTTTCATTGCGCTCTGGCAGAGCGGAACGCCGCAGTTCATGCAGCGGGCGCCCTGCTGTCTCCTCTCTTCGGCACTTATGGGAAGGTGAAATTCACAGTAATCCTGCAGCCGCTCCAGCGGAGTCCTGTCTATATTGTTCTGTCTGGCGTATTCCAGAAATCCTGTCGCTTTTCCCATAACTGCACCTCAGTTTCCCGTAACTTCCTTGAATGCTTCAAATACCGCCGTTTCATACGGCATCCCCTGCTCCTCATTCCTGCTGATGGCTGTCAGCATCCGCTGGTAGTCGTTGGGGACGACCTTTTTGAAGTAAGGAATGTACTGCTCGAAATTCTCCAGGACTCTGCGGCCCAGTTTCGACCCGGTCTCTGACACGTAATCAGTCAAAATACCGCGCAGCTCCTCGATCTCATATTTCTCCGTCAGTTCCTGAAGCGATACCATGTCTTTGTTCATCCTGCGGTAAAGGCTGTGATCGGTGTCGAGCACATAAGCGATGCCTCCGCTCATGCCTGCCGCGAAGTTCTTGCCGGTCCGCCCCAGGATCACCGCTCTGCCTCCGGTCATATACTCCAGGCCGTGGTCGCCGCAGCCCTCCGCCACAGCGACAGCGCCAGAGTTGCGCACACAGAAGCGCTCGCCCGCAATGCCGCAGATATAGGCTTTTCCGGCCGTCGCGCCATAGAGCGCTACGTTGCCGAGAATAATGTTCTCGCTTGCTTCAAATCTGCTCCGTTTGTCGGGTACCAGGATCAGCTTGCCTCCGGACAATCCTTTGCCAAATCCGTCATTTGCGTCTCCTGTGAGCCGGATCGTAAGGCCTTTCGGCAGGAATGCGCCAAAAGATTGTCCTCCGCCGCCTTCCGCGTGGACCACAAAAGTATCATCCTGCAAAATGCTGCCGAACTTTTTCGTGATCTCCGATCCGAGGATCGTGCCGAAAGCGCGGTCTGTGGAGGAGACTTTGATGGATTTCTCATAGCGGCCGATGCTGACGCTTCCCTCTGCCGCCTCTTTGGCAAGCCCTTCCGCGAAGGCAGGCATGAGGACCGCCATATCCGGTGTAGTCTCCAGTTTGAAATCATAGAGATTCTTGGGGGCGTAGAGTCCGCAGACATCGCTTTGAACATCATCCTGCGGCAGGACGGGCATAGGAGCCTCTCCCAAAATCTCCCCCATGTCCACTTTGAAGGCCCTGTCAGTGATAAGTTCCCTGCGGACCCTCAGGCAGTCCGTCCTGCCCGTCATCTCCGCCATAGACCGAAATCCCATACGCGCCATGAGTTCACGCACCTGCTCCGCGATGAAGAACATGAAGCGGGTCACATGCTCAGGGCGTCCGCAGAAGCGGTCTCTGAGCTTCCTGTTCTGAGTGGCGATACCGACCGGGCATGTGTCCTTGGAACAGACACGCATCATCATACAGCCGAGGGATACAAGAGGAGCTGTAGCAAAACCGAACTCCTCCGCTCCCAGAAGCGCCGCAATGGCAACGTCCCTGCCGCTCATGAGTTTTCCGTCTGTCTCCAGGACTACTCGGTCACGCAGGCCGTTCTGAGTCAGGCATCTGTGCGCCTCAGAGAGGCCAAGTTCCCACGGAAGACCCGCATTATGTATGGAGCTTCCGGGTGCAGCGCCGGTCCCTCCGTCATAGCCGGAGATCAGGATCACCTGTGCACCTGCCTTTGCTACACCAGATGCGATGGTGCCTACTCCTGCCTCCGATACAAGTTTGACGTTGATCCTGGCGTCCCTGTTGGCGTTTTTGAGGTCATAGATCAGCTGCGCCAGGTCTTCGATGGAATAAATGTCATGATGGGGCGGCGGCGAGATCAGGGCGACCCCGGGGGTCGAATAGCGGGTCTGCGCCACCCATGGATACACTTTTTTGCCCGGAAGATGTCCGCCCTCGCCCGGTTTCGCTCCCTGGGCCATCTTGATCTGGATCTCTTCCGCACTGCACAGGTACGCGCTCGTGACGCCGAATCGTCCCGAAGCCACCTGCTTGATCTTGCTGTTTTTGTTCGTTCCGAAGCGGTCTGTCTTCTCTCCGCCCTCTCCCGTATTGGAGCGGGCTCCTATGGAGTTCATCGCGATTGCAAGAGTTTCGTGCGCCTCCTCTGACAGAGAGCCGTAACTCATCGCGCCTGTCTTGAAGCGCTTAACAATCTCTGACGCGGGTTCCACTTCGTCGATCGGAACAGGGTCCCCCGCGGGGACGAATTCCAGAAGACCGCGCAGTGTGTGGGGTCTCTTCGCGTCGTCCACAAGATCCGTGTATTCCCTGAATTTCTCATAGGAATCCGTGCGCACCGCTCTCTGCAGAGCGATGATCGTCTCAGGGCTGTACATATGGTCTTCTTTGTCCCTGCCGCTGCGCAGGTAGTGGAATCCGACGGAGTCCAAAGTTTCGTCCACTCCCAGTCCCAGAGGGTCAAAAGCGTGATCGTGCCGGAAAGCCACTCCCTCCTCTATTTCCTTGATGCCGATGCCGCCCACACGGCTGACTGTGCCGGTGAAGTAGCGGTCGATCACTTCTCTGCCCAGTCCGATGGCCTCGAAGATCCTGGCCGACTGATAAGACTGCAGGGTTGAAATTCCCATCTTGGCCGCTATTTTGACAACGCCGAATAAAAGGGCGTGGTTATAATCCTCTACAGCTGTGTGATAATCTTTGTCCAAAATGCCCAGTTCAATCAGTTCCCCGATGCACTCATGCGCCAGATAAGGGTTGACAGCCCGGGCGCCGAAACCAAGAAGCGTCGCGACCTGGTGCACGTCTCTGGGCTCTCCGCTCTCCAGGATCAGGGATACGGCCGTGCGCTTTTTCGTGCGGACCAGGTGCTCCTCCACACTGGAGACCGCCAGCAGGGACGGGATTGCCACGTGATTCTCGTCCACGCCGCGGTCTGAAAGGATGATTATGTTGGCCCCGGCAGCTGCGGCGCGGTCCACCGCGATGTTAAGCTGTTCAAGGGCCCGCTCAAGGGAGGTGTTCTTGTAATAGAGAAGCGGCACTGTCCTGGTATGGAAGCCGGGTTTGTCCAGGTTCCGGATCTTGAGGAGGTCTACGCCTGTCAGGATCGGGTTGTTGACTTCCAGAACCGTGCAGTTAGCGCTCTTCTCCTGCAGGAGATCGCCGTCCGAGCCGATGTATACGGTGGTATCGGTCACTATTTTCTCCCTGAGGGAGTCAATGGGCGGGTTAGTCACCTGGGCAAAGAGCTGCTTGAAATAGTTGAACAGCAGCTGATGCTCCTTGGAGAGCACTGCCAGCGGCGCGTCGTGGCCCATGGAAAGGGTCGGTTCCACTCCGTTTTCCGCCATGGGGAGAATCTCGTCCTTGACGTCCTCATAGGTGTAGCCGAAGACCTTGTACAGCCTGTCGCGCATCTGCTGGGTATGAACCGGGATCTTACGGTTGGGGATCTCAAGGTTCGACAGATGGAGAAGATTGCGGTCCAGCCACTCACCATAAGGGCTCCTCCCTGCGTAGTAGGATTTGCACTCCTCGTCGGAGATGATCCTCTTCTGCTTCGTATCCACCAGGAGGATCCTGCCGGGCTCGAGGCGGGCCTTTTTGACGATGCGCTCAGGCTCAATGTCCAGAACGCCGACCTCTGAGGACAGGATCAGGCGGTTGTCATCGGTGATGTAGTATCTGGAGGGACGCAGGCCGTTTCGGTCCAGTGTGGCGCCCAGCACTTCGCCGTCGGAGAAGAGGATCGCCGCAGGGCCGTCCCAAGGCTCCATCATCGTGGCGTAGTAGTGGTAGAAGTCTTTCTTGTCCTCGCTCATGAAGGTGTTGTGCTTCCAGGGCTCGGGAATGATCACCATCATGGCCAGAGCCAGGGGCATGCCGTTCATATAGAGGAATTCCAGCGTGTTGTCGAGCATAGCGGAATCGGAGCCGCTGCGGTCGACAACGGGGAATATTTTGTCAATGTCGCTGTCCATCAGGGGGCTGGTCATGGTCTCTTCCCTTGCCAGCATCCTGTCTATGTTGCCGCGGATGGTATTGATCTCGCCGTTATGGGCGATCATGCGGTAGGGGTGAGCGCGGTGCCAGGACGGCATTGTATTGGTGGAAAAGCGGGAGTGCACGATCGCAATGGCGGACTCGTAATCTTCCGACTGCAGGTCCTCGTAAAAACGGCGGAGCTGCCCCACCAGGAACATGCCCTTGTAGACGATGGTCCTCGAGCTCAGGGAGCAGATGTAAGTGTCCTCAGAGGACTGCTCGAACTCGCGGCGGATCACGTAGAGTCTTCTGTCGAAGTCGATGCCTTTCTCTATTTTGGCAGGCCTCTTGATGAAGCACTGAGCAATGTAAGGCATGCAGTCGACGGCGACCTTGCCGAGGATCTCCTCGTGGACCGGGACGTCTCGCCAACCCAGGATCTCCATGCCGCTCTTGTCGGCGATGACCTCGAACATGCGCATAGCAAAGGTGCGCTTCAGTGTCTCCTGCGGCAGGAAAAACATTCCGATGCCGTAGTCGCCCTCGCCGCCCAGCTTAATGTCTGCTTCCTGCGCCGCTGCCTTGAAGAACTTGTGCGAGATCTGGGTCAGAATGCCGACGCCGTCGCCAACCTCGCCGGTGGCGTCCTTGCCGGCCCTGTGCTCCAGCTTCTCCACGATGTGAAGCGCGTCGTCCAGGACCTTGTGGTCTTTCCTTCCGTCAATATTTACAATGCTTCCGATGCCGCAGGCATCGTGCTCCTGCATGTAGGTGCCGCAGGCACCGTGCTCCTGTTGGTACAACATAACTTTTCCTCTTCTGCCGGGGCTGATTTTGCTTCTGATTCTGCTTCTGATTCTGTCTCTGCCGTTTCAGTGCCTTTTGAAGTGCTTGAAGGGCACTTAAACGGCAATTTCTTTCATTTTCCTTCTGTTTGCCCTTTTAGTGCCCTTTGAAGTGCTTGAAGGGCACTTAAGCGGCAATTTCTTTCATTTTCCTTCTGTTTGCCCTTTCAGTGCCCTTTGAAGTGCTTGAAGGGCACTTAAGCGGCAATTTTTTCATTTCTTCCTGTTTCTGCCCCTTTAGTGCCCTTTGACACCCTTTAAGGGCACTAAACCGGCAGTCACCTGGTCAGAGAAAATTGACCCCAACATAGCAAGCTGCCCCAGAACTCACCTCAATGAAAACAGCATCCTCTCATAAGTCGGATACGGCAGATATTCATCAGGTATGATGGCTTCCGCCTTATCTGTCCAGCTGCGCAGGACTTCCATTTCAGCCAGCACCGTCTCATGGTAGAACTTGGCCTGCTCCAGGATGTCCTCGATGCCTTCTGCCTTAGCGGTATCCTCCGCCAGCTTGTTCATCGCGAATACGATCTGCTCACTTGTCTCATCCAAAGTCTTCAAAATCTCGCTCTCATAACTGCACTTACTTCCCGGAAGAAGGTCTCTCTTCTTAAGCGCTTCAGTTGTCACATCCTTCATGTATCGGACCAGGCCTGTTGTGAAGTCCTTGCGAACCATCTCCATCAGCGTCAGCGCTTCGATGTGCACTGTCTTCGCGTAGTTCTCAAGCAGGATCTCGTAGCGGGAATAGATCTCTTCTTTGGTAAAGATCCCGTATTTGGTGAAGAGCCCTATGCTCTTATCAGAGATGAAGTGCGGCATCGCATCCGGAAGGGAAACGAGGTTTGCAAGACCTCTGCGGCCGGCTTCCTCAACCCACTCGTCGGTGTATCCGTTTCCGTTGAAGAGGATCCTCTTGTGTTTGGTGAGCATCTCCTTGAGGACTGTGTGTACCTCGTCCTCCATATGGTCCGGATCCACATCGCACAGCCTGTCGTAGATCACTGTCAGCTTGTCCGCGACAGCCGTGTTCAGCACAATGTTGGGGTTTGCCACGGAAAGGGAGCTTCCGGGCATACGGAACTCAAACTTGTTGCCTGTAAACGCAAACGGTGATGTCCGGTTTCTGTCTGTCGTGTCGCGAGTGATGTGAGGCAGTACGTGAGCGCCCATGCCCATCTGCTTTTTGCCGGTGCTGTGTGAGGCAGTTCCGTCCTCGATGGACTGGAGAACTTCTGCCAACTCATCTCCTACGAAAATTGAGATGATCGCGGGCGGCGCCTCGTTTCCGCCCAAACGGTGGTCGTTTCCGGCTGTCGCGACGGAAATCCTCAGGACCTCCTGATACTCGTCCACCGCTGCGATGACAGCCATGAGGAAAACCAGGAACTGCAGGTTCTCGCCCGGCTTCTTTCCGGGATCCAGAAGGTTTACGCCTGTGTCAGTCCCGATGGACCAGTTGTTGTGCTTGCCGGATCCGTTGATGCCTTCGAAAGGCTTCTCGTGCAGCAGGCAGGCATATCCGAAGCGGTCCGCCACCTTTTTCATCACTTCCATGGTCAGCTGGTTGTGGTCCACTGCCACGTTGGCCGTCTCAAAGACCGGCGCCAGCTCGTGCTGGGAAGGAGCGACCTCGTTGTGCTTGGTCTTGGCCGGCACGCCGAGCTCCCAGAGTTCTTTGTCCAGTGCGTGCATGTACTCCGATACCTTGGGCTTGAGTACGCCAAAATAGTGATCCTCCATCTCCTGTCCCTTAGGCGCAGGGGCTCCCATCAGCGTGCGGCCGGTCAGAAGGAGGTCTTTTCTCTTCTTGTAAAGGTCCTTGTCGATCAGGAAATACTCCTGTTCAGAACCAACCGTCGTGTCCACGTGGGTGACTGCTGTATTGCCCAAAAGGTGCAATACTTTGACAGCTGCGTCTGAGAGGGCTTCCATGGAGCGCAGAAGCGGGGTCTTCTTGTCCAGCGCCTCGCCGCCATAAGAGCAGAACGCGGTGGGAATATACAAAGATCCGTCCTTGACAAAGGCCGGTGAGCTGGGATCCCATGCGGTGTATCCGCGCGCCTCAAAAGTGGCTCTAAGACCGCCCGACGGGAAGCTGGAGGCATCCGGCTCGCCCTTTACGAGCTCCTTGCCCGAGAAGTCCATGATGACCTGACCGTCCTCGGTCGGGGAGATGAAACCGTCGTGCTTCTCGGCGGTCAGGCCGGTCATGGGCTGGAACCAATGTGTGAAGTGGGTCGCGCCCTTCTCAATCGCCCACTCCTTCATGACAGCTGCCACGGTATTGGCAACGTCCAACTCCAGGTGCGTGCCGTTCTTGCTGGTCTTGCGCACTGCCTTGTATATATCCTTCGGGAGACGTTCCCGCATGACCTTGTCATTAAATACCATGCTTCCGTAGATTTCGGGGATGTTCATAATTCTTCTCCTTCCCTGTGTTCGCCTGTACCACTGTTGCTGTGAACAAAAGCGATCTTTGAAATACAAAAAGCAAGGGCGCCTTAACAGACGGTCGTCACCGCCTGTTAAGACACCCTTGCCTTTGAGTTATTATTATACATGAGAGGGATTAATTGTCAACAGCATTTTTGTATACAATTATACGTTTTACTCCACATCCTGCAGCGCGTCAAAATCTTCCTCTCCGGTCCTGACCTTGATAACTTTCATGACGTTGTAGACAAAAATCTTGCCGTCGCCGATATGGCCGGTATAAAGAGCCTTCTTGGCCGATTCGATGACTCTCTCCACGGGAATCCGGGAGACAATGACTTCGACTTTAACCTTAGGAAGGAGCGTGGAATCCACTACCGCGCCTCTGTAGCGCTCTTCTGAGCCCTTCTGTATGCCGCAGCCCATGACCTGCGTCATGGTCATGCCGGTCACACCGAGTTCATTCAGCGCATGCTTAAGCTCGTCAAATTTGCTGAGTCTGCAGATGATCGCAACCTTGTGCATGCCGGTATCAGGTTCACCTGCTGTACTGAAAGCACTTCCGCCGGCAACAGAACCCGTCTCCGTCACTCTAGTGACCTTCACTGCTGCCGCGATCTGTGCCTGAGTAGCTTTCTCGTATTCTCCTTCCCCAAGATCTGTGTTCTCGTTGACATCCATGACCATGTTGGAGACGTCACTCACGGAGAAGCCGGAGTAAGCGCTGGCCAGTCCATGCTCATGCATATCCAGTCCGTCAATCTCCACCTGAGCCGGTACGCGAAGTCCGATCACGCGGTCGATCAGTTTGAATACGACAAACATAGTAACAACAACATACGCGTCAATCGCTATGATGCCCAGTGCCTGAACCCCGAGGAGCTTCGCGCCGCCGCCGTAGAACAGGCCATTCATGACGCCGTCTTCACCGGTACTGAAGAGACCTACCGCGATCGTCCCCCAGATGCCGTTTACCATATGCACCGAAACGGCACCGACCGGGTCGTCGATCTTTGCGATATTGTCGAAGAACTCAACCGACAGAACCACCAGGAATCCCGCTGCGACACCGATCACGAACGCACCTAAAGGTGATACACAGTCGCATCCCGCTGTGATCGCCACAAGCCCGGCCAAAGAGGCGTTGAGCGTCATGGAGACATCAGGCTTTCCATAGCGGAGCCACGTGAAGATCAAGGTTACGACCGTTGCAACTGCCGCCGCCAGGTTCGTGTTCATGAAGGCCAGTGAAGCGTGGAACGCATCCGCGCCATCCGCCATGGAAGCAGTAGAGCCTCCGTTGAAACCGAACCAGCAGAACCACAGGATGAAGACTCCCAGTGCCACAGCCATCATGTTGTGCCCCGGGATTGCCCTGACCTTTCCGTCGCGGTCGTATTTGCCGATGCGGGGTCCCAACATCCATGCTCCCAGACATGCGATTGCTCCGCCCACGTTATGTACTACAGCACTTCCGGCAAAATCGTGAAAGCCCAGTCCTGACAGCCA
>DJXS01000136.1:13247-15355 GCA_002448395.1 Lachnospiraceae bacterium UBA6998
CGCTCCGCCATAGATCCCGAAACGATCGTCGCTGCTGTCGCGCAGAAAACAGTCTGGAAGATCACGTAGCACCAAAGAGGCATCGTCTGCGGCACCACTGTATTTTCAGCGCCGTAGATCCCGCGGATCATCGGATCCAGCCGCCCGATAATCGGAGCGGTGCTTCCGAACATGATCCCGAAGCCGACCAGCCAATAACACGGTGTTCCGATACAGAAATCCATCAGGTTCTTCATCAGAATATTGCCTGTATTTTTTGCCCTCGTAAGGCCCGCCTCACATAGCGCGAATCCAGCCTGCATGAAGTAGATCAGAGCGCTTGCTACCAATACCCATATCACAGTTGTCACATCGTAGTTCATAGTATTTCCTCCTTTTCTCCATCTCATATTCCGCATGACCGTGCACCCTGCCATACATAGAGAGAAGGAGCCCGGACCATGCGGATCCGGACTCCTTTGCCCTGATGAGATGTATGTATATAACAAAAGCGCTGCCGGAAATCCTCCTGCAGCGCCTTTGCTTCATGTCGCTTATTATACACGAACACATAGCGAAGTCAAACAGTTTTTGTATACAATAATACAATTCTCATTTAAAAATCTTTGTGCAATCTATACAATCCCGCACACGGCATGATTCTTCACGGAATCCAGCCAGTAGAACAAATTCTCAGGCTCTCTCACGGTGACCATCCCGAACAGTTCTGTCCGATCCGGGCAGATCTGTCCGAACAGGTCCGGTTCGTCCCTAAGGAGCAGCGGATCGTACCGCTGCGTTTTCTGATCGTTAAAGACTGCGCTGTAACACATCTCCGCCTCAACCATGTCCTGGAACATGTGGCTTCCGTAACTGAGTTCGGGCATAAAGCCCGCCCGGCTGTCCGAAACCTCGCAGATCTCGCCAAAACAGGAAATGTCCGCAAAGGTGACCGGCACGCCAAGTTCCGGTGAAGATGTGCCAATCCGTCCGGGCGTCATCAGAAGCAGGTTTTTACCGCTTCCGGAATAATACCGGTTGATCGATCCGACCGCTTCAGCCACTTTATGCTTTTGAGCATAGGGAAAAGCGCCGTACAAAGCCGGATCGATCTGGACGATAACGTCCACCTTTCTCTTTTTTGACGTGCCCATGGACGCGTCCCGCACATCAAAGAGAGTCCCCTTGAGTTCAATCCCTTCCAGCTTCACTTCTTCGCTCTCTCCTCCCAGATAGAGCGGCCGGCACTGAAGCAGGTTGATGACAAAATCGCCGTCTTTGTCCATATTGATCGCATATTCAATGTCCACCGCAGTCCCGTAGACCCGCTCAAGCGTCTTGAGGATCCTCTGCATCAGGCCGGTGAACACATGGTTTTCAAGAAGCCGCTGACAGCTGACAAACCAGACGTCCCTGTAGATGCCCCTGTCACTGAGCATTCTCTCCGCCTCGTAGTCGTGCTCCATGACCATCCGCTTATACCAAAGCGGCAGTACATCCAGGAGCTGCTCCAACCGCACCTCCTTATAGCGGTTTTCCCTGCAGTCCAGCACGTCCACATTTCTCTGCGAGAAGCGGTGTTTCTGCGCGGCGCTCGTATAGACCGTGATCTCCGGCCGGTCCAGATTGGAGAGCCTGGGATAATCCTCCCTTGTCCTGTCCACGGCCTTGGTGCCCAGCCCCATCACCATTCGCAGCATTCCCGCCTCCGGGTCCATGTTCGGGTACCACTGGTAAGCGCTGTGGCTGTAGCCGACGCCCGCCACGCACGGCATATAATACCTTTCGTAGTAGCTTCCGGAAACCCTCTGCACGAGAATTGCCATCTGTTCATCTTTTCCTGCCAGCCCCCTTCGCAGCCGGTACTCCAGCGCTGACTGGTCCATAGTGCTTGCATAGACCTGCCGCACCGCGTTCTCGAATGCTTCCAGCCGCTCGGCCATATTTCCTCTGTTCACACAGAAAACGGACTCGTATTTGCCCGCAAACGCGTTGCCGAACCCGTCCTCCAGAAAGCTCGAGGATCTGACGATAAAGGGATTCTGGCCAAAATATTCCAGCACACTCTCGAACTGTTCCCGGATCTTCCCCGGAAACTTGCCGGTCAGAAGACGCTCCCTGAGTTCTCC
>DJXS01000131.1:0-5900 GCA_002448395.1 Lachnospiraceae bacterium UBA6998
GGATTCGCATAGTTCAGGTCCCACTGATAGGGCCAGAATGTGGTCATGACAACCTTGTTCACTTCCGGGCACCAGGAGAAGTTGCCGGGTGCTGTCTGAGGGAATACCTGAGGAACGGTCTTCTCGAACTCGTTCGGAATGGTCCAGTCATCATAGAAGAAGAAACGGTCCTGATACTCCTTCTCTCCCGCCTTCGCGCGCATAGCCCACTCGTGGTCCTCACTGGTGTGGTTCATGACGAAGTCAAGACATACGCACATTCCGCGGGTGTGGCAGTCGTCAGCCAGCTCAGCAAGGTCTTCCATGGTTCCCAGTTCAGGCTGGACCTTGCGGAAGTTGGAGACCGCGTAGCCGCCGTCACTTCTGTCCTTGGGGCTCTCCAGCAGAGGCATCAGGTGCAGATAGTTGACGCCGCACTCCTGGATGTAATCCAGATGACTCTTAACGCCCTTCAGGTTTCCCGCAAAGCAGTTGGTGTACATGAGCATTCCGAGCATATCGTTGCCCTTGTACCAGTCGGGAGACGCCTCACGCGCTTCGTCCCACTCACGAAGCATGGGGCTTCTCTTCTCGTAGTACTCGGACATCATGTCGCAGAAGTAGTTAAAAGCCTGCTGGTCGTTGTGGTACAACTCGCTGTAGAGCCATTTCAGTTCATCGTAGTGCCTGGCAAGACGGTCTTTGAACGTCTTGTCCCATTTTTTGTCTTCAAACATATAACCCTCCTATATAGTTATTCAACAAATTGTAATCGATTTCATTATAACTAATTTGGGCATTGTTCCGCAATTTTGATATCGACGAATCTGTAGTTGTGTTTTTGTGCATATTGCCACGGAGGATTTTTCAGGGCTTTTCAAGGGCTTTTGAGGCGCTCCGGGAGCATTCCGGGAGCACTCCGGGAACACTCCAGGAGCATTCCGGAAGCATTTTGGGAGCGCAAAAAAGGGCGCTGCACCTGCCAAATGATCAGCAAGTACAGCGCCCTCTTCCCTATTTCACCAGAACTGCTGCCGACTCCGGCGTCAGTTCGATCTCCAATATGCCGTCTTCCACGCGGTAGACTGTTCTGGGGTAAGCCAGAAATCCGCTCATGTTCGTCAGAAACCGGAGTTTCATATGACAGTCAGCCGGCACATCGGCGTATACGACGGGGATCCGGATCTTTACCGGGTCATTCCCGTTGTTAACAGCTACCACAACAGCGGATTCTCTGTCGAATCTGCCGTAGGAAAGAATATGCGGCGCGTCCGTGAGCCGGATCAGCGAGCCGTTCCTGAGGCAGCTGTATTCCTTGTGCATTTTGATCAGTTCCCTGTGGAAGCGGATCATCTCCCGGTCTTCCCTTCCCCAGGGGTAGGTGCGCCGGTTGTCCGGATCCGTGAAACCGCACAGGCCCGCTTCGTCCCCGTAGTAGAGGGTTGGCGCGCCGGGCCAGGTCAGCTGAATGACCACTGCCTCGCGATAAACGCTCTCCCGCACGTTTTCTGCCGCCGCCTGGGTTCCCAGGAGCGAGACTCTGCCCACTTTCAGGCCTGTCCTTGTCAGAAAGCGCGAGTGATCGTGGTTGGAAAGCTGGTTCATGCTGCACATCAGAGGCGCCTGCGGCATGTCCTCCTGCCCCTTCCACTTCATGGCTGCCCAGAATCTGTCAGGGTCGCCGATATAGCTCGGATGGAAGGCGTCGTTGTGCTTCTCCATACCTGTCAAAAACCATGTGACCGGGTCCATGAAACCCTCGTAGTTCATGATGGTATCCCACTCTTTGCCGCCAAGCCAGCGCGCCGAGTTCATATAATTCTCGGCGAGGATGAGGGCATCGGGGTTCGCTTTTTTGACAACTTTGCGGAATCTCTGCCAGAAGTAGTGGTTGAAGACCTCGGAATGCCCCAGGTCCGCTGCCACGTCCAGTCTCCAGCCATCCGCGTTGTAGGGGGGCGATACCCATTTGGCCGCCACCCGCAGGATCTCGTCGCGCAGCTGCATGGATTCCTCGTAGTTGAGCTTGGGAAGGGATGAGAAGCCCCACCAGCTCTCGTAGGAGTCGTTGTCCGGCCATTCATCTTTCTGGAAGTCAAAATACTGCCGGTACTCCGAGTCTCTCCTCCCATAGGCGCCCGGCGGATAATTGCCGGTGTTGAGATAGATCTTCTCGCGGTCAAGCCAGCGGTGGAAAGAACCGCAGTGATTAAATACGCCGTCGAGGATCACGCGGATCCCGCGCATGTGCGCCTCACGGACCAGGTTTGCGAAGAGCCTGTCGCTGGCCTCAAGGTTGGCGGGGTCGGTCACCCTCGCCTTATATTTCTCCGCTTCCCGGTTGTCCAGAGAACCTCTGGGCAGGACCTTGCCGCGGTCGTGCACTATTTTGCCGAAGTGGGGGTCTATGTGGTCGTAATCCTGGGTGTCGTATTTGTGATTGGATGGCGAGACAAAGATCGGATTGAGATAGATGACCTCTACGCCGAGTTCCTCGAGGTAGTCGAGCTTGTCCATGATGCCCTGGAGGTCTCCGCCGTAGTGCTCCCGGGTGTCGTCAGCCGCCGGAGGACAGTACCAGTCCTCGATCTGCAGGACCTGGCCGCCGTTGTAGGCGTACTCGCCGGTCAAAACATCGTTGTCCGGATCGCCGTTGCAGAAGCGGTCCGTGAAGATCTGGTACATCACTGCGCCGTTGGCCCATTCGGGGATCTTGAATTCCGGGGCATAGTACCACCAGCCCTCGGTGCTGAGCTTCGCAGCGGAGGATGCGCCGGCTTCCTTGCCGGCTTCGCCTTCGGATTTGTCCGCCTTGGAGCCGCCGTTCTCAGCGTCTCCCCACTCGATGCCGGTGCGCTTGTACAGGAACTCTTCGCCGGTCGCGGCCAGCCGGACCCTGAATGCGTATCGCACAGGGGTGCCGTCGCTCTCCACTTCCGCCGAGAAATAGATGAAATGTGCGTTTTCCTTCTCTACATGCATGGGGATCTCGCCCAGATCTGTCAGCAACACACAGTTATCCGCGTCTCCCGCTGCTGTGCGGAGACGGATGCGGATCACGTATGTCTTTCTGCCGCTTCTTCTCAGAGGCTTTATTGTCTGGACTTTTAAAAACTCCGGTGTCTGGTCCGAAAACAGCGCCGTGGTATTTAGTGCCTCATGCTGCATAACAACTCCCCTTTTTTCCGGACAACGTAAAAAAGACAGCGCTTGGGGGACTGTCTTTTTTAGAGAAGGTATTCTTCTAAATGGGGTATAGCAAAAACTTATAATGTATTGGGGGGTTACAAGTGTATAGTAACAAATCGCCCTTAAAAGATAAATTCGCAGAATTCACAAAGTTCACAAAAGCAGAAAAAGTGATTTGTGCACTATCGCCAATACCCTTGGTTGGACCGCTCTCTTTAAAAAACGTAATGCCCGTTCGTTTCTATTATATCTGCCTGGTCTCCAATTCTTCAGGCCCGATGATCTGCTCTGCCGGCCCGTCCGTCCGCGCAAACAGGGCGTCGAACTCTTCGCCGGTGATCTTCTCCTTCTCAATCAGGAGGTCCGCCGCCTTGTAGAGGATATCCTCGTTGGCTTTGATGATCTCCTTTGCTTTCGCGTAGCAGTCGCTGATGATGCGGCGCACCTCTTTGTCGATCTCGCCGTTGATATATTCGCTGTGCTTGTTCTCGTGGCCGAGATCATAGCCCAGGAAGACGTCGTCAGTCTCCTGCTCGTAATTGATGGTTCCGATCTTCTCAGACATGCCGTAGCGCATGACCATGTGTCTTGCGATGTTGGTCGCCTGACGGATATCCGCGGACGCGCCCGTCGTGATATCGTCGAGCACCAGCTCCTCCGCGATCCTGCCGCCGAGGCTCACCATGATCTCCTCCAGCATTCTGCCCTTGGTCATATACATCATATCCTGCTCGGGAAGCTGCATCGTGTAGCCGCCGGCTCCCATTCCTGTGGGAATGATGGAAACCGTGTAGACGCGCCCCACCTTAGGAAGCTCGTGGAAAAGGATAGCGTGACCGGTCTCGTGGAACGCGGTGATCCTCTTCTCCTCGGGCGTAATGACATGGCTCTTCTTCTCCTTGCCGATGCCGACACGGATAAAGGCCTCCTTAATATCGGACTGCACGATGTAGGGGCGGTTCGCTCTCGCGGCGCCTATAGCTGCCTCGTTCATGAGGTTCTCCAGATCCGCTCCTGAGAATCCTGCCGTCGTGCGTGCGATTTCCTTCAGATCCACATCCTCGCCCAGGGGTTTCTGCCTCGAATGGACCCTGAGGATGTCCTCGCGGCCCTTCACGTCAGGCCTTCCCACTGAGATCTTTCTGTCAAAACGGCCCGGACGAAGGATCGCAGGATCAAGAACGTCCACTCTGTTGGTGGCCGCCATGACGATGATGCCCTCGTTGACGCCGAATCCGTCCATCTCAACCAGCAGCTGGTTCAGTGTCTGCTCGCGCTCGTCGTGGGAACCGCCGAGGCCGGTGCCTCTGCGCCTTGCCACTGCGTCGATCTCATCGATAAAGACGATGCAGGGTGAATTCTTCTTGGCCTCGTCAAACATATCCCTCACGCGGGATGCGCCCACGCCGACGAACATCTCTACGAAATCCGAACCCGAAATGCTGAAGAATGGCACGCCTGCCTCGCCGGCGACGGCCTTGGCCAGCAATGTTTTGCCAGTGCCGGGTGCGCCTTCCAGAAGTACGCCCTTCGGAATGCGGGCGCCGACCTTCGTATATTTGCCGGGATCTTTCAGGAAATCGATGATCTCCTCGAGATCCTCCTTCTCTTCCTGCAGACCTGCCACGTCATCGAGCGTCACACCGCTGTTCCTGGCCAGTCTCGCCTTACTCTTGCCAAAATTCATCATCTTGGCGTTGGATCCGCCGCCCATGTTCTGCGCGTTCATCATATAGAAGAAGAACAGGCAGACCACAACGATAAGGATCGTGGGCAGCACGCTGACCATAAACAAGTTGTCAGAGGGGATGTCCCTCACCACCGGGATGACCCCCGCCTCTCTTGCGGTCTGCTCGATCACTGCGATCTGCGTCGCGTACAGGGTGTTCCGCGTGTTATCCTTGAGCGTCACCACTGCGTAACCCGTATCATTGTCACGGTTAGGTGTGATCGTCACGCTCTCAACGTTTCCGCCCTTTAAGTCTTCCTGAAATTTCTCCAGCGTATACGTCTCCTGACCTGCCGAAAACGATCCCCGCACCATCGGCGAGAATACGAATATGAACATCATCAGGATCAATACCGGAATCAGGAGACTATTATAAGTTCTCGGTCTCTGATTATTATCCAAAATACTACCTCAGTTATCACTGCAACAAAGTCAAAATATTATTCCTCGGAGAACTCAACCACCCCGATAAAAGGAAGATCTCTGTATCTCTGGTCGTAGTCCATGCCATAGCCGACCACGAACTGGTCCGGAATCTCAAAACCTGTGTAATCCACATCCAGATCCACTACGCGGCGCTCAGGCTTGTCAAGCAGTGTGATAGTGCGCACACTCGCGCAGCCTCTCTGTCTGAAAACCTCTTCAAGATAGAAAAGAGTGCGTCCGGAGTCCACGATATCCTCCACAATAAGAACATCGAGTCCGTCGATCGGATCGTCCAGATCCTTCCTGATCCTGACAATACCGCTGGACTTCGTGCCGCTTCCATAACTTGACACTGTCATGAAGTCCATAGATACGGGCACCGTGATCCTCTTGGCCAGTTCACACATGAAGATGCACGCACCTTTCAAAATGCATACCAAATGAACGGACTTCCCTTCATAATCCTTGGAAATCTGGGCTCCAAGTTCTCTGATCCTGGCATTTACCTCTTCTTCACTGATAAGTTCTCTGATAGTCTCGCGCATAATACTCCTCATCCCCTTGTGTTGTGTTAATA
>DJXS01000131.1:6031-6452 GCA_002448395.1 Lachnospiraceae bacterium UBA6998
TCCGGTGTGCCGCTGCCGACCTTCCGGTGCGATGCCGGCCTTCCGGTGTGCTGTCGGCCGCTCCTGCCCGTTCAGTCCGAAGCCGGTTCCCAGCTGATCTCCAAAATCCTGCGTGTGCTGCCGCTCACCAAATAGGAAGCACTGATCCTGCCGCTGTCTGAAGAGCGGATTGTTTCCGTGCCCTCGGTCAGCCCTGCAGGTGTATCTACCGGTAATGCCGGCGCCTTCAGCCGCTGTGATTCCGCAGCCAGCCCTGCCGGGACCCACAAGATCTCTTTGCCTGCCGCAGGAAGTACGATCCTGCCCCTCAGCTCTGCAGGTATCTTGGCGTCGATCATATATCTGGCGATCGACTTGGATCTGCCGCTCTCATCGAGCGTTATGCGGTCCCCTTCGCTCCTGGTCCGAAAACTTGGAAACG
>DJXS01000137.1 GCA_002448395.1 Lachnospiraceae bacterium UBA6998
AATCACCCCCTCCTACTCGATTGTTTGGGGCGCTGGCCAGTTACGATTTTGTTGTGCGCTGTTCCGCTCATTATGCTAAATTAGTAGGTGGAGAGGAGGTGACCGTGCACAAATGAACAAAATCAAGCTAACATCGGCGCACATTATCCCTCTGAGCTTTCTCGCTGCGATCCTGGTCGGAACCCTGCTTCTGTCGCTGCCGGTCTCCTCAGCTGCGGGGAACTGGACTCCCTTTACAGATGCGCTGTTTACGGCGACCACATCTGTTTGCGTAACAGGGCTCGTAGTGAAGGATACTTACCAATACTGGAGTCATTTCGGACAGGTTGTGATCCTTTTTCTCATCCAGATCGGCGGTATAGGCGTGATCACTGCGGTATCTACACTGATGATGCTGGCCCGCAAGCGCTTTTCCCTCAGCGAGCGCCTGATGCTGCGCGACGCGATGAACCTGGAAAACATGAACGATCTGCTCGGATTTCTCTACAAGATCATGCGGGGGACCCTTGCGGTGGAGATGATCGGAGCGTGCCTTTATATGATTGCCTTTATCCCCAGATTCGGAACGGCGAAGGGAATCTGGGCCTCCGTTTTCACCGCCATTTCCGCATTCTGCAATGCGGGCATAGATGTACTGGGGCCTGACAGCCTGGCGCCTTTCCATAATGACCCCCTGGTTCTCACTGTTACGATGGCGCTCATTGTGATGGGCGGATTGGGTTATGTCGTCTGGCAGGACATCGACAATAAGATCACTTTTGGAAGAAAGAAAGGGCTCTCGCTGTCACAGATCATCCGGCGTTTCAGCGAGCACACCAAACTTGTGCTCACTCTCACAGGCCTGCTGATCGCGGCGGGCACTGTGTTCATATTCGCGGCAGAATTTGGAAATCCCCGGACACTGGGAGAAATGTCCATTCCGCAAAAAATACTGAACAGCCTGTTTGAATCCGTGACCCTTAGAACGGCAGGCTTCGCGACTTTTTCCCAGGCAGGACTGACCGATGTCTCGTGCCTTGCCGCGTATCTGCTGATGTTCATCGGCGGATCTCCCATCGGTACTGCGGGCGGCGTCAAAACTACTACTATCTACCTGGCAATCTTCGGTATCAATTCCTATGTTCGCGGGAAAAATGACGCGCACGTCTACAAGAGGTCGGTTAGCGTGGAAGCCATGAGGAAAGCGACGGCTATCATAGAAGTCAGCGTGATGACGGTATTGCTGCTCACTTTTCTTCTGGTCGCGACCAATCCGGTGGGTATTGAGGACGGCCTCTTCGAGATCGTGAGTGCCTGCGCCACCGTAGGCCTGACGCGGAATCTGACCCCCACTCTGAACACAGCGGGCAAGCTGATTGTAACTTTCGGCATGTACCTGGGCCGGATCGGCCCCATCTCCATGGCCTTCTTCTTCACAGGTGGAAAGAAGAATGACTCCGGAGTGCGCTATGCGGAGGGGAATTTCTATATAGGATAATTGCTGATGGGGCGATGCCTTAGAGCACTGATGGGGCGATGCCCTTGGGAGGGCAATCACTGATTGGGCGATGCTTTAGGCGGGCAATCACTGTTTTGACAGATGCAAGGAGACAATTATGGCGAAATCAATTGCAGTTCTCGGTCTTGGAAAATTTGGAATGAGCCTGGTCCGTTCGCTAAGTGAAATGGGCGCGGATGTGCTGGCAGTGGACAAAGTAGAGGCATATGTGCAGGAGATCGCGAACTACTGCAGCGAGGCGATCTGCGCGGACCTGGCGAACGAGGAGGACCTGAACAAACTCGGCCTCAAGGAGATGGATATCGTAGTGTGCGCTATGGGCGAAAGCCTCGAAGCAAGCATACTCTCCGTAGCAGTTGCCAAAGAACAGGGCGTACCTCTGATCGTGGCCAAAAGCTCGTCGGCGCGCATGTCCTCCATCCTCCGCAAGGTGGGTGCCAACAGGGTGATCATGCCGGAGGAATACGCCGGCGCGCGCTCAGCGGCTATGCTGGTCTCTGAATCGGTGCTGGATTACTTCGAGCTTGGAAGCCGCCTGAGCATGGTGGAAATGACCCCGCTTAACGACTGGATCGGAAAATCGCTGGTGGAACTCAATATCCGGAGCAAATATCAGATGACCGTCGTCGCAATCAAAGACGAGAAAGGCGAATGGATGCCGATCGATCCCGAGCATCCGCTGCAGGAAAAGGAGAAGCTGCTGGCTGTCGTGGACCGCAAGAATTTGGGCAGGCTGAGGAATCAGTAATACACTGGGGATTGTGAGAGATTAGTGATTCGCCGGATATCCTGAGAGATCGTTGAGTAACAAGAAAGGAGTGGGAGCATGATCTATAGAGATTTTAAGGGTCAGAAACTGTCACAACTGGGATTTGGATGCATGCGGTTTGCGTCTGATCCTGAGACCGGGGAGATCGACCAGGCCAAAGTGAACGCGATGTTTGATCTGGCGATCAGAGAGGGCGTGAACTATTTTGACACGGCGTACCCCTATCTGGGCGGGAAATCGGAGATCGCGATGGCGGAGGGCCTGTCACGCTATCCAAGGGAGAGTTATTACCTTGCGGACAAGTTCCCGGGACACTCCCTGACCGGTCCGATCGACAATATCGCGCTGTTCAACGTGTCGCTGCGAAAGTGCAGGACGGACTATTTTGACTTCTATAAAGCGTAGTAGCAGAGTACCACATCCATAGGAGCCATGCACCGCATGGTTGTGGGTGAATGCCACAACAAACTTACTGGTTCCGGATGTAATCCTGAACCACTGCGAGAGAATTCTCGCTGACCGTCGTGACGAAATAGCTGTCCGACCAGAAATACGACTTCCAGTAGTACTTCTTAAGGACCGTTTCCCCGTATTCCTTCCGTGCGAACCGGGAAGTCTTCGTCTTAATTATATTAACAAGACTCCCCGGGGCAGTGAAGGGATCCGCCTCGAACAGGACATGGACATGGTCCGCCTCCCCGTTCATCTCCATGATCACGAGTCCCTTCTCCCTGAAGATATCGCGGATCGTGCCATATACGATCTCCTTAACGCCGCCGGTCAGGACCGGGTGCCGGTACTTTGTCACCAGCACCATATGGTACTGCAGCAGGAAGCAGCTGTGGCGGTTCGTATAATAAGCCTGGCCTTTCTTCTTGTCGTACATATGTTCGAAAAATCCTTTACATCCATTTTAATAAGCATTATAATTATAGTATATTTAAAAGGATTTTTAAAGGAGCACCCATTCATGTACATGGCAGATACAACCGTATTGTCAAGAGATAAATATCCGAAGGTCTTTGAGAAGATGGAGAAGGACCTGTGCCTGTCGAAGAACCTCTACAATGCGGCGCTGTTCAGGATCCGCCAGGTATTCACCGGCTGGGACAAGGAGGACCGCACGGAGAACGAGGAGGAAGTCTTCAGGGAGTTGCGCGCCATGCAGGCTGCATACCCGAAGGTAAAGGTGCGGCGTGTGCTCTCTTACCGGGCACTGGATGCTGTCATGCGCGCAAACAGGAACCCGGACTTTTTTGCTGGGCTTCCCATGCAGACAGCCCAGCGGGTCCTGAAGGAAGCGGTCACGGTGTTCAGGGCGTGGCTGTCCTCCCTGAAGGAATACAGGCGTGCTCCGGAGAGGTATACGGGAAAACCCTGTATGCCGAAATACCTGAAGGGAGACAGGCACACATTTTATATCACGAACCAGGACGCGGTCCTGTACCCTGTGTACAGAGGGATGAGTGCTGCCGGCAGCCCGGGCGCAGACGGGATGGCCCCGGGGAAATATGACGGAATGGACCTGAAACTCCCGCGCATAAGAGAGAGACTGCACCTGAGACACATCGCCCCGGACAGCATCCTGAAGGAAGTGCAGGTGAAGCCGTATTACGGAAAGCTCCTGCTGGTCCTTGTGCTGGAGACGGAAGACCTGCCCGTGAACGGGGAGAAGCCTTATCTTGCGGGGATCGACTTCGGAACGGACAACATCGCAGCCATCGTATCGACGGACCATGTGTCCCGCATATACAAAGGCGGTGCTGTCCTTTCCGCGAACCGTTATTTCCAGAAGAAGAAGGCGGAAGCCGTGGGCATCATCACAAAGGGGAAGAAGCGTAAAACTGCAGACAGTGCCCGGCTGAGGAGGCTGTCCCTGCACCATGACTGCTTCATGAAGGACATGATGCACAAGGTCTCCACGGATATCGTGCGCTACTGTGTGGAGCACGGAGTCGGGACGGTCGTCATGGGAGTAAACAGGGGCTGGAAGCAGGAGGCCGGCATGGGGAAGGTGAACAACCAGAACTTCACCGGGATCCCGCATGACAGGCTGAAGAAGATGATCATGTACAAAGCGGCGAGGGAGGGGATCCGCATCATAGAGCAGGAGGAATCCTATACCTCGAAGGCGGACATCACAGCCATGGACCCGATGCCTGTATACGGCAGGGAGGATGGTAAAGCGCAGTTTTCCGGGAGCAGGAAAAAGCGCGGGCTGTATGCCTGCAGTGCGGGATACACCATCAACGCAGACTGTAACGGTGCGGCGAACATCCTCAGGAAAGCAGTCCCGGATGTATGGGAAGGGACAGAAGACTTCCGGTTCCTGTCCGACCCGGAGACGGCAGGATTTAAAGACCTGCAGCGCGGGCGGACCGCATAAAGATCCGCCAAATGTATTCCGGAGGGAGAGCTGTGAAAGATCCCGACGGATAGAGGGGCTCATGGACAGTCCCGTACTCGTACGGCCGGCCGGAAACGGTCCGAAAGGGGAAACCGGCACGATGGTCAAATATCAGAAAACCGAAGGGTTTCTAAAGCCTAAGGGGCTTTGATACCACCTCCATAGGACGCGGCTCAGCACCGCATGGGGGTGGAGGTTCATCTGCTGCACAATGTCACGGAGTGGTCAGTGCAGTTCTATGAGAGCGAGGAATACCACATCATTCCGGACCTTCTGCAGATGAAAAAGGAGGGAAAGATCCGGCATTTCGGCTTCTCCTGTCATGCGGGCCCGGACCTGCTCGACGCGTTTCTGACAAGACACGAGGGCGTGTTCGACTTTGTGCAGATCCAGCTCAACTATCTCGACTGGACGATGCAGGACGCCAAGGCGAAGTGCGACATCATCAGGAAGCACGGCCTCGGGATCTGGGTCATGGAGCCTGTCAGGGGCGGCAAGCTTGCGGTGCTTCCGGAGTCGGAGTCGGCGAAACTCAGAGGACTGAGGGATGGCGGCGGTTGTTGTGGCGCGGCTACTGCTGGCGCGGCGGCGTCGGCTGGCGGTGCTTGTTGTGATTCTGGTGCGGCGGCTGCGGCCGGTGATGCCGGCTTGGCGGAGCCTAGCGATGCTTCTTATGCCTTCAGGTTTTTGCAGGATATGCCGGGGGTTACAGTCATACTGTCAGGCATGAACGAGGTATTCCAGGTGGAAGACAATCTGAGGACTTTCCGCGAGGAGAATCCTCTTAGTGATTCGGAACGCAGCGTCCTTCTGGAAATAGCTGAGAATTTGAAGAAAGGCGTTCCCTGCACGGCCTGCAGATATTGCTGTGACGGATGTCCCATGGAACTTGATATTCCGTATCTGCTGCAGTGCTACAATGACTACAAATTTGCCACGACCATGACGCCTTCGATGCGGATCGATGCATTGGAAGAAGATAAGCGGCCCTCAGCCTGCATCGGATGCGGGCAGTGCATGCATGCGTGCCCGCAGGGCATCGATGTGCCTGCTGCTTTGGCGGAGCTTGCTGAGATGTATGAGAAGGGACCTCATTGGGGCGACGTTGTGGCTCAGAGAGCGAAGTCGATTGAGGATGATCTGAAGTGAGAATTTGTGTGAGCGGCGCCGTTAAGGCACCGTTTTGATGTCTGGAGCGGCGCTGAGGTAAGAATTATGTGGTCGGCGCCGTTAAAGCGCCGTTCTGATGTTTGGAACCGCGTTGAAACGTCGGTGGAGTTAGATTTTGTGTGAGGGTATATTGGTGGTTGACCTAATGCTGTCCTTAGAGATACTTCTAAGGGCTCTATTAGGTCGCCGATAAAGAAATCAAGTTAAGAATGCTGTAATAAAGCCCTTGGAGGTACCTCCAAGGGCTCAAATACGGCAGAAATACTATGAAACCAACCAACCAGCCAAGCAAAGTCAAGGGAAATCCAACAAAGCCCCCATGTCAACAAGACTCAAAATCATGTTCCATAATAGCAGGCCACGGCTTTTTGCCGTGGACGGCCGGCAGGAAGCGGCGGATGAGGAGGACGGCGTCTGCGATCGCGGAGTCGTACTTACGGCGCAGGTCGAGGTTGCTTTGGTCACAGAGTGGATTGGGATCCAGGTTGATCATGTGGCCGTGGATGAAGTCATAGGAAGGCAGGCGCTGCAGGATGCGGTCGACAAGGCGGTAGCCGATGCGGCCGGGGAGAGTCAGAAGTACGTTGAAATCATGGAGGGAGCGGATACCTTGGAGGATCTCTTTTTTGACAGCGCCCGGGAAGTACGGGGCAATGACGTCTGCAGCCCTGCCGGATGCGTGGATGTGGGCGGCGAGATTGCGGCGGATCGGGTCGAGGCCGTCTTCTTCGAGAAGGATCCGATCGAATTCGCTCTCGATCTCTTCGTGGGAGACCTGGCCGCGCGCGGCGAGATCGTTGATATAGCCGTGGCAGGCGCAGTCGAGGGCGAAGTGGCACAGGAAGCCGCAGAGGTAGGCGTAGTCTGCTTTGCGGGCGCCGCGGGCAAGGAATGTCCGGCCGGCCTGTGTGAAATAGTCCTTTGCGGTCAAGCGGTGCATGCGTCCGCCTTCCGCGTGGAGCGGGTGATGGGAGAAGGGCTTGTAGTAGAAGAGCAGGTCCGGACCGTGAACGCCGATGTTGAACAGATCTTCTTCCTGCAGGAGGATTTTTCTCGTTTTTTCGGGCAGGGCTCTCAGAACGTCCTGGCCGAAGCGGTAGTGTGCATATGTTGAAGGCATGGTTTACTCCTTTTCTTGCAATCGCGGAATCCGCATAGCTGCGATCGCCGTGCGGTGCAGCATTGAAACTGTGCCGATACCAATATTTTGATTGCAACCCCGCCAATAATCAAGACATTTGACCACCCGGTGGCAAAAAAGAGAGAACTATGGTAGGGTTGAGGAAAGTCAATTTACAAAAAGGAGAAGCATATGCTGAAACTGATTTCCTGGAATATAGATTCCCTGAATGCAGCGTTGACCTCGGCGTCACCGAGGGCGCAGATGTCCAGGGACGTGCTGAATACGCTTAAGGGCGAAAATGCCGATATCATCGCGATTCAGGAGACGAAGCTGCCGGCGGCGGGTCCGTCCAAGAAGCATATAGAGGCGATGGAGGAGTACTTTCCCGGTTATCACGCCGAATGGGTGTGCTCGGAGCCGCCCGCAAGGAAGGGGTATGCGGGAACGATGATCCTCTATAAGGAGGGGCTCGAACTGCAGAAGATCGTTCCGAGGATCGGAGCTCCCGACACGATGGACGACGAGGGAAGGCTGATCGTCCTTGAAAGTGAGGATTTCTATTTTGTGAATGTGTATACGCCGAACGCGGGCGATGGGCTCAAGAGGCTGAGCGAGAGGCAGGAGTGGGACAAGCTTTACGCCGATTATCTTGCGGAGCTGGATCAGAAGAAGCCTGTAATCGCATGCGGCGACTTCAATGTGGCGCACACGGAGATTGACCTGGCTCACCCTGAGAACAACCACATGTCCGCCGGCTTTACCGATGAGGAGAGAGAGGGCTTCACAAACCTGCTCGCCAAAGGCTTCACCGATACTTTCAGGTATGTGCACGGCGATGTGAAGGGCGTCTATTCCTGGTGGGGACAGAGGATCCGGACCAGCAAGATCAATAACTCGGGATGGAGAATTGACTATTTCCTGGTGAGCGACCGCATCAAAGATCAGGTCAAAAAATCGGAAATGATCGACTCCGGTCCCAGACAGGATCATACACCGATCCTTCTTGAGATTGAAATCTGACCAAAATAAAGAATAAAGGAACACGTTAATGATAGGACTTGGAACACTAATAAACGGCGGAGCGATCGTAGCCGGAGGTTTGCTTGGAAATGTTACCGGCAAATTGTTCCGCCAGGATCAGCAGGAATCACTGAATAAAGCTTGCGGAATCAGCGTTTTATTTATTGCCATAGCAGGGGCTATGCAGGGAATGCTTTCAATTGACGGCGATGCGATCGTCAGCGGGAAATCCATGCTGGTCGTGCTGTGTCTGGCAGCAGGATCGATCATAGGGGAACTGATCGGGATCGAAAACGGCTTTGAGAGATTCGGAGAATGGCTCAAAGAGAAGACAGGAAACAGCGGCGACGCGCAGTTCGTCAATGCTTTTGTCACGACATCGCTGACAGTATGTATCGGATCGATGGCAATTGTCGGAGCTATTCAGGACGGTATACTGGGAGATTATTCCACGCTTGCGGTAAAATCGGTGCTGGACTTCATTATCGTAGCAGTAATGACTTCATCCATGGGGAAAGGCTGTGCTTTTTCAGCTATTCCGGTTTTGGCTTTCGAGGGCAGCATAACGCTTCTTGCCAGGCTGATCGCCCCGATCATGACGGACACGGCGATAGCTTATCTTTCCCTGATCGGCTCGATCTTGATCTTCTGTGTGGGAGTAAACCTTGTCTGGGGCAAAAAAGTGCGCGTCGCGAATATGCTTCCGGCAGTAGTCCTGGCGGTGCTGGCCGCGTATATGCCTTGGAGCTGGTAACGCAATATAGGTGAACAGTATGGAAAAAACGGAAAGAGATTATCAGAGAGAAGTGGAACTGAACACGTCCGGCTTTGTGCTGGTATCGGACTATGTGCCGGCGGTCATACAGGAGATCCGCTATTACTCCACCTATAATTTTGTGGGAGACCGGATCGACGGATACGAGCAGCCCTGCGCGATCCTGACGAAAGAGGCGGCGAGAGCTCTCAAAGGGATCAGCAACAAATTGAACGTGATGGGATATCGGATCAAGGTGTTTGACGCTTATCGTCCGGCGACGGCGGTTAAACATTTTACCCTTTGGGGAGTGGATGACCTGGACCTGCGCATGAAGCCGTTCTTTTATCCGGACCTGGAGAAGCAGGAGCTCTTCAGACGGGGATATATCGCGAGCAAGTCGAGCCACAGCAGAGGGAGCACGATCGACCTGACGCTGCTTGACATGAAGACCGGCAAAGAGGTCGATATGGGAAGCCCCTTCGACTATTTCAGCGAATTGTCCCACCCCGATTACAAAGGAGTCACGAAAGAGCAGTATGAGAACAGGATGTTCCTGCAGGACATGATGGTCCGCGGCGGGTTCGAGCCGATCGACTGCGAGTGGTGGCACTTTACGTTGAGGGATGAGCCTTACCCGGATACATATTTTGACTTTCCCGTGTCGTCGGAAGTCCTGAAAAGGTAAAAAAGAGTGCGGACCAATAGCGGCCCGCACTTTTTTCATTTTGCCAGATACATGTAGAGAAGTTCCATAAATCCCCTGTCCATCGACCGCTCCAGCGGATCGACGCCGAGCATGTCCTTGAACTTGTTGTAGCGGTAGATCAGGGTGTTCTTGTGGATGAAAAGCTTCGCGGCCGACTCGGAGAGGTTGTAATTGGTCTCCTCGAAGGCCCGCATCATCTCGGTAAACTGCTTGCGGGTGTCCTCAGGCATTTCCTGCGCGTAGATGAGGAAAGCTTTCTGCAGCTCCTGGCGGGGGATCAGCGTCCGGAAATACTCGCGGACATAGTCGCTGAAGAACACGATCCCGTCGGGCTCCCGCAGGTGGGATTCCAGCCATTTGCAGTGCCGGTACGCGTAATAATACTGCGTGAAAGCGTTCTGGAGCGACCCGACATAGAAGACAGCGCGGGCGCCTTTCTTGTGCAGCCAGGCCCGGATATGAGACAGGTAATCGTCGAGCTCCTCTCTGTAAGCGACGAAATTCCGCCTGCCGTCCACTTTCACCGTCTTAAAGACGACCAGATGCGTCTCGTCCATTACGGCACTGAAGTCCTGGACCCAGTGCCCCTTTCCGCGCCGGAGCTCAGTGAGTGCCTCCTCCGGATCAGGCAGATCTTTGTCACTGCGGTCTGCTCCGAAGAGCCTTACAACGATCGGCACCCGGACCAGCGACTCGTCGAGAGCAAGCTGACGCGCGATGCCTCTGAGCTCCGAGGAGTCGGCATACTCCTTCTGTGTCAAAATATTGAGAAAATGCTCTTTCCTGTTCCTGTGCAGCCGGATCTCTTCCTGCTGCTTTTCGTATCGGAGCATTGTTTCCAGCGCAAGTCTCGTGATCAGGGCGACATCGCGGATCGCGTCGGGATCGCCGGTAACACCGATGACGCCTTCTTTGCGTCCCTGGTGTGTGACCGCCATGTTGATGCCCGGCAGAACTCCGGGGAACTCTTTATCATCGCGGATCACGATCATGTCCTGCTCGCCGCGGATGATCCGGTCGGCCACTTCGTGATAGGTGCCGATTCTCGAGGGATCGCGGCTGGCGATGATCACGCCGCTCTCATTCATGATGTTGATATTGTAATCCGTGTACTGAGTCAGACGCTCGATGAATTTTTTGGCCAGTTCGGGCTCGATCATGGGGCACTTCCTTATCCGCAGCAACCGCCGGTTTTCTGCCGACAGCAACCGCCTCAATTCAGCAGCTATCGCCGCCTCTGATTCGTGACTTGAAACCATATAAATGATTATATACCGCGAGAGGCCCGCAATGAGCACAAAATAGTGCAGAAAACTCCTGATTTTGTCTATTGCAAGAGCGCGCGATCCGTTCTAAGATTATCGGGATTGTCGAATTGAAATATGAATTTAAAGGAGTTTGTTTTATGAGTTCGGATACTATACAGAAGAACGCGGGTCAGGAGAGAGTGATCTGGGCCTGGTTTCCGGTGACGCTTCTCACGGCGGTTTTCTGCTGCGTTCTGTGGGGCAGCGCTTCCCCGGCGATCAAGATCGCCTATGAGCTGTTTAAGATCGGCCCGGAGGACACCGCGTCCAGGATCATGCTGGCGGGCGCCAGATTTATGATCGCAGGTGCGATGACGATCCTGTTCGGCTCTGTTTTGGCAAGGAAGTTCCTTGTGCCCAAGAGGGAGTCCTGGAAGAATGTTCTGATCCTGTCGCTGGTACAGACGGTCGGGCAGTACTATTTCTTCTTCATGGCGCTTGCCAATACGTCGGGCGTGCGCGGCTCGATCATCAACGCGTCGGGCAACTTCATCGCGATCCTGTTCGCGGTCTACATTTTCCACTTTGAGAAGATGACGCTCAAGAAGTTCGCGGGCTGTCTCGTCGGATTTGCGGGAATCCTGCTGATCCTGGGAGGCGGACAGGCGCTCATGGAAGGCGGACGCGTGACGCTGGCAGGCGAAGGTGCGATGCTGGCGGCTGATTTCTTCTATGCGGCATCAGGCTGCCTTATCAAAATATTCTCGAGGGACGAAAATCCGGTTGCCCTGAGCGGATACCAGTTCCTGATCGGCGGCGTGATCCTCTACGCGATCGGATCGCTGATGGGCGGACAGCTTGTGTTCTATACTGCGAGCTGCGCGCTGAACCTGCTCTACATGGGTTTCATCTCCGCAGGCGCATACACGCTGTGGGGCGTGCTGCTCAAGTACAACCCGGTGAGCCGGGTGTCGATCCTGGGTTTCATCAACCCTGTGATGGGCGTTCTGCTGTCGGCCCTGTTTCTGAGAGAGGGCAAGGAGGCGTTTTCCATGACCGGGCTGCTTGCACTGCTGCTTGTCAGCGCGGGGATCGTGATCGTCAGTACATCGGAGAAAAAGAAATAAGTATGAGGCTTATGGCCGGGGC
>DJXS01000060.1 GCA_002448395.1 Lachnospiraceae bacterium UBA6998
GGTCACTTGACACTACCTCAGGATCAATAATCTGTTGTCATTCTTACAATAGTCTAGCGAAATGCGAGGCCGATTTCCAGTATTACTTGTCGATGAGACAGGGATTGATTTATAATTTCCAAAGATTAGCACCGACAGAAGCCGGTTTAGGGAGATAGACGATGAAGAAGAAAGCGAGCGGGCGCCTTGCGCTGTTAGACAGTCTCAGAGGACTGACACTGATCAGTATGATCTTATTTCACGCATGCTGGGACGCGGTATATTTGTTGGGGGCGAACTGGCCATGGTATGGCAGCCGCGCGGCGTATATATGGCAGCAGAGCATCTGCTGGACTTTTATTATGCTGTCCGGTTTCTGCATTCCATTCTCGTCCAAGCTTCTGAGGCGGGGACTGGAAGTCTTCGGGGCGGGAGCTCTTGTGATGGCTGTTACATGTATTTTGCTGCCGGAGGACAGGGTGGTTTTTGGAGTACTGACCTTGATCGGATCCTGTATGCTGCTGATGGTCCCCCTGAGAAAGCTGCTTGACGGAAATGGCAAAGCAGCCATCCTTTTCATTGTCTTTGCCATACTTTTTATCCTATTCAAAGATGTCAACTACGGGGAGATCGGCACCGGAATGCTGCACAGGATCATTCCCGCGATCCCGAAACTGACGATTCGAATTCCGGAAGCGCTGTATGCTAATCTTGCGACTGCGTATCTGGGATTTCCGCCGGCCGATTTTTATTCGACTGACTATTTCTCTTTACTTCCATGGAGCTTTTTATATCTTTGCGGATATGAGCTGCACTGGATTCTTAAGGCGGCGGGAGTTCTGGATAATCCGATCCTGAAAAAGGAGATCAGGCCGTTAGCTTTTATGGGCAGAAATTCACTGGTCATCTATCTATTGCATCAGCCGGTATTGTATCTGTTCGTGCTTCTTTACAGCGCGCTGAAGTAATGCCGGATTTCGCCTGAATCTTGAGAAAAAATGCCGGATAGTGTATAGTAAGGCTTAACCTCAAGTAAAGTTTATGTAAAACCGCGTAGATGCATTGTATGCGAATTCGGGACCGGGGTATCCGGTATAGATAGAGAATTAATAGATGGATATAAGGGAAAACAGCTTTTGGTATAAGCTTAGAAAGAAGCTGGTTCCCATTCTGGTTATAATAGTTGTTGCTATACTGATCTGGTTTGCCTTCGGAAATAAGATCCCTGGGCTGATCCCTCTTCTGAAGGAGGGCGACAGCCAGAAGATCGCGGATTACCTCGCTCAGGAGACAGGGATCAGAGGGGTGATCGCAGTTATATTGCTGCAGGCGATTCAGGTGGCAAGTATTGTAATGCCGGGAATGGCGATCCAGGTAGCAGCGGGCCTGATTTACGGATGGCTCGAGGGCTTCCTTATGTGCTATTTTGGGTTTGTGCTTTCTAATCTCTGCGTTTTTCTGTTTGCCAGGAGAATGGGAAGTGACAGGATAAAGGATGTTTCAATGAGTCCCACGAGCCAGTGGCTGATGGAGAAGCTCAACGGGACCAAGCCGCAGTTTATGGTCGTGATCGCCTGTATGGTGCCGGCGATCCCCAACGGCATTATTCCTTATCTGGCGGCGAGGACCGAAATTACGGCAAAGGAATATGTGGGCGCTGTAGCCATGGGAAGCTGGCTGCAGATCCTGCTTGCCTGTATGGCAGGTCAGTTTATCATCAACGGGCAGTGGCTGTACACTGTTTTGACAGTGGTGTTCCAGTGTCTCGTGATCGTAATTATACTGTGGAAGAAAGATTGGTTTTTGAGCCGGCTTAACTGACCGGTAAGGAGAAAAGCGTGACGGAAGAGAAGAAGGATGTCGAACTGGCCCTGGCGGAAAGCCTGAAGAGCCTTACGGCCAGGACGCCTTTTGAGAAGATCACAATTAAACAGATTACAGACGGCGCAGGGGTGATCAGAGTCACTTTTTATAATCATTTTCAGGACAAATATGATCTTCTGGGCTATATAGTGCGCAGGGAGATCCTTGAGCCTGTCAGGATCCTTTTAAGGAACAGTATGTACAGGGAAGCTCTGATCCTGATCTTTTCAAACCTCAGAAAGGACAGCGCTTTTTATCAGAAAGCGTGTAAGATCGAGGGACAGAACTCTTTTGAGGAGATCACCGAAAACTGTATCTATGAGCTCTTGCTGGAGCTGTTCAGCGAGAGAAGGAGCGGGAAGCCGCACTCGAAATTCCCGTGGCTCACGGTAGAGACGATGGCAAGATATTATGCGAGATCTATGAACTACGTAGTGATGGAGTGGATCCGGTCGGGAATGGCAGTTGCGCCGGAGGAAGTGGCCGATATATACGAGTACATTATGTCGCATTCGCTTTGGGATACGCTGGATGAACTCTGACAGTTTGCCGCTGATACAAATGCGCCGGTCTGTCTATCGGAATCTATACAAACCGGCCGGTTTGTATAGGAGAAGTTAACAGCAGGAAGGGATTGAATATTTTATGTTCAATCTCTTTTTTTTATACTCTTTTTCGTGACAGGGATCTGATCCCTGCCGGTTTTTCCGCTCTGCGGGGCGGCAAAAGATAGAGAAATGTGAGGAGTGAGTATACGTTATGAAGAGTTTTGGCAATGCAGTGGTAAAAGCAAGGCATCTGATCCTGATCCTCGCCTTTGTACTGCTGGTTCCGGCCGTGTGGGGTTACACACATACGAGGGTCAACTACGATATTTTGACCTATCTGCCGGACAGCATTGAGACGATCAAGGGTCAGGACATCCTGATGAATGAGTTCGGAACGGGCGCCATCACGATGTTGATCGTGGAGGACAAGAACGACAAGGAGATCGTGGCGATGGAAGACGAGATCCGCAAAGTCGATCATGTCAAAAAAGTGCTCTGGTACGACAGTTTCGCGGACATCTCGGTCCCGAAGGAGATGCTGCCGGAGAGGATCAGGGACACGTTCATAAAAGGAAACGCGACAATGCTGGCCATCACCTACGATTCCTCGACATCTTCGGATGAGACAATGGCTGCGGTGACGGACATCAGGAAAGTGCTGGACAGCGGCTGCTACCTGCAAGGCATGTCGGCGGTCATCACCGATACTAAGGACCTGGCTGAGGCAGAGGAGCCGATCTACGTGGCGCTGGCAGTTCTGCTGTCGTCTGTGATCCTGGCCCTGAGCATGGATACATTCCTGGCGCCGGTCTTCTTCCTTCTTTCGATCGGAATTGCGATCATTTATAATCTTGGTTCCAATTACTTCTTCGGTGAAGTATCATATATAACAAAAGCGCTGGCGGCAGTCCTGCAGCTTGGCGTCACAATGGACTACTCGATCTTTTTGTGGCACAGTTTCAAGGAAAACGAGCAGATCTACAGCGATTCCAAAGAAGCTATGGCTGTGGCGATCAATGAGACGCTGAAGTCTGTAGTGGGATCTTCAGTCACGACTATAGCCGGTTTCGCGGCGCTGTGCTTTATGAGATTCCGCTTCGGTCTGGACGTCGGCATGGTCATGATGAAGGGCGTTGCCCTTGGCGTGATCTGCTGTGTGACGGTACTGCCTTCCATGATCCTTCTGTTTGAGAAGCCGATCGAGAAGACAAGACATAAACCGTTTCTCCCGTCGTTTTCAAAGATCGCGGATTTCGTGCAGAAACACAGTAAGGTCGTTTTCCTGGTCTTTCTTCTGGCCTGGATCCCCGCGATCTACGGATACACACACTACGACATCTATTACGATATAATCCAGACGCTGCCTAAGGATCTTCCTTCCATGGTGGCCAATCAGAAGATGGAAGACACCTTCAGTATGAACAATACGCTGATGATCCTCGCGGACGAGAACCTGGACATCAAGTCCGGAGACGCCATGTCCAAAGAGATTAAGAATGTAGAAGGCGTCAGCAGCGTGATCTCAGTTGACAGTTTCATGGGAGAGGACATCCCCAGAGAAATGCTTCCGGATGAGGCAAGAGACGTACTGTACGGCGGCGGCTATCAGCTGATGCTGGTGGCCAGCGAATACGTAACGGCAACAGATGAGATGAATCAGCAGATCGATCAGATCAACGAGATCATCCACCGCTATGACAGCAAAGCCATGCTGATCGGCGACGCGCCTTGTACCAAGGACCTGATCACGATCTCCAACCACGACTTCAATGTCGTCAACTGGACTTCCATCGGTATCATAGCGGCGATCATCATGTTTGTCTTTACGTCGCTGAGCCTTCCGGTCCTGCTGGTTCTGGTCATCGAGTGCGCGATCTTCATCAACATGGGACTTGCGTACTATACAGGCACGTCGCTTCCTTTCATCGCATCGATCGTCATCGGAACGATCCAGCTGGGATCCACCGTTGACTACGCGATCCTGATGACGAGCAGATACCAGGTTGAAAGAAGAAGCGGAAAGAGCAAACAAGAGGCGGTTCTGATCGCCCATAAGACATCTATACAGAGTATATTCGTCAGCGCGATGTCATTCTTCGCGGCGACTTTCGGAGTCGGGATGTATTCGGGAATTTCCGTAATTTCCTCCCTCTGCATGCTGATGGCGCGCGGCGCTCTGATCAGTATGGTCACCGTAGTATTCGCGCTTCCCGCGATCCTGTTGCTGTTTGATCCGGTTATCATAAGGACAAGCCGCGGCTTTATAAAGAAAGAGAATGAGTTGGGGAATCCGGACAGCGCACTGTCCCATTCCATGTGAGTAAAGGAGATATAAGGATCATGAAGAGAAAACAGGTTCTGGCCCTGCTTCTGGCAGTGGCAATGACAGCAAATATGACCATGCCGGCCTATGCGGCGGCTCCGGTTTCCGGAAGCATTTTCTGGGATTCACAGGAAACGGCAGCGATCACGGAAGAGGATCTTGCGGCAGCGATGGCAGCGGCTGTAAAAGGTACAGACGAGGTTTCGGAAGGCGCTGAGAAGGAAGAGACCGTATATGTCTTCACAGATGCATACGGCAAGCAGAAGAGCATGACCGTCTCCAACTGGCTCAAGAATAAAGAAGGCTCGGACAAGCTCTATGACAATTCGATCCTGCAGAATATTGAGAATGTAAAGGGTGACGAGCCCTTTACACAGAACGGCGATATTTTGACATGGAACGCCGGCGGCAATGACATCTACTATCAGGGAACAACGGATAAGGCGGCTCCGATCTCCCAGAAGATCACCTACTACCTGGATGGCAAGGAGATCGCCCCGGAGGATCTGGCCGGCAAGAGCGGCAAGGTCAAAATCCACATCGATTACGATAATTCCGAGAAATACAGTGACGTCTTCGTGCCTTTCACCACGATGACAGGTATCATCTTCTCCAACGACAACGTCAAGAACGTCGAGATCGACAACGGTTCAGTTATCTCTGAGGGAAAGAATACAGTCGTTGTCGGTATGGCATTCCCCGGCCTTTCAGACAGCCTGCAGAGCGCCAAGGACGACGCGGAACACCTGCTGGACGAGACGGAGGCGAGCCAGAAGTCAAAAGACAGAGTCCGTGACCTGGAGATCCCTGATTCCGTTGAGATCACCATGGACGCCACTGACTTCAAGATGAGCACCTGCATGACAATGGTCTTCTCGGGCCTCTTCGATGACGATGAGGAGCTGGAAGAGGACCACGACAGCATGCTTAAGGACATGGACGAGAAGATCGCTGACCTCGAGAAGGACGGGGCTGACCTGGCGGATGGCGCAGGTAAGCTTTCCGACGGTATTAATGAGGCAACTGACGGCTCGAAGGAACTCGCGGATGGAGCCGGAGAACTGTCTTCCGGCATCAAGGAGTATACAGTCGGTGTGTCGGAGGTGAATGACGGAGCAAAAAAGCTCTCTGACGGAACAAGTGCGCTTGTAGACGGTCTGCCGGAACTGACGAGCGGTTTGAAGAAATATACGGACGGCGTCAGTGAACTGGATAAAGGCGCGGGCAAGCTCAAGAGCGGCATCAGGGATTACACGAAAGGCGTGGATGATGTCAACACCGGAGCCGGTCAGCTCAAGGAAGGAACGGATAAGCTTACGAAGAGCCTTCCAACTCTGACGGACGGGCTCGGTCAATATGTGGACGGCGTAGATCGGGTCGATAAAGGTCTTGGGCAGATCGCAGAGAAGATCCCTGACTTTACCGAAGGCACAGAAGCGCTCAATTGGGGGCTTGGTGAGGTCGGCAGTGGTATAAACGATCTCGCAGGAGGGCTCGGAACCCTGAAGGATGGAACAAAGGAGCTCGTGGATAATTCTGACGCCTTAAACAGCGCAGCCGGTCAGCTCTCTCAGGGCGCGGATCAGCTGGCGGAAGGCATCTCGCAGTATACACAAGGCGTGGGCCGGCTCAAAAAGGGCACGGAGCAGCTTCTGGATGAAGAAAAGGGAATGCCCGCTCTTATTACCGGCGCAGAGAATCTGAAAAAGGGAATTGACTCCTATACCGGCGCGGTATCCGATGCGTCAGACAAGATCGGGACGAGTGCAGGGCAGATCGCAGAAGCTGCCGGCGGCGCGCAGGGGTTGATCGGGAAGATCGATGCCGCTAAGGAGTCGATCGGAACACTGGCAAAAGGCGCCGGGGAGGTCGCAGGCGGAGCTGCCGGCGTAAAAGATGTTGTAGACAACACTATTTTGCCCAAAGCATCTGAGATCAAAGATGCAGCAGGAGAGGTTTCCACTGATTCTGCAATAGAGGACGGCAAAAATCACGGAATTGAAAAGGCCGGCGCGGTCTCAGGCGGAGACGCCGGGATCAAAGAGGATGTCTATAGCGCGATCCTGGACATGCTCCCTGAAGACCTCGAGAACAGAGAGGAGATCGCGAGGAGTGCGGCAGGCGTAGCGGAGGATAAGGCCACTGATAGGCTGAGCGACCTTGCGGATGAGGCAAACGGCAAAATAGAGACAGCAGCTGACGAGGCCGCTCAAAAGGCAGCAGGGGAAGTCGCCGACGCCGCGAACGGCAAACTCAGCGATATTAAGACATCGGCCGGAGAACTCAGCGCAGACCTGGGCGGTGCCTCTAAAAGCCTCAGTACAGTTTCCGAAGGCGCAGGCGGCGTCGCAGACGAAATCGGCGCTCTGAAAGATACAGTGGACAGCCTTTCGGGTGACCTTGGCTCCGTCAGCGAAGGCCTGGGTACGCTTTCTGAGGGCGCGCAGAAGCTTCAAGAGGCTTCTGGGGCACTGTCAGGGGCATCCGGCGACCTGGAGAAAGGCGCTTCTGACCTGGGAGACGGAATCAGCGCAGCGCAGAAGGGCGTGGAGCAGGTTGATTCAGGCCTGGGAAATCTTGCAGGTAATTCCGAATCCCTTAACAGCGGAGCCGCGGCACTGAGCAACGGACTCTCCCACGAGGCGGATCCTGAAAATCCCGAGGACATGCCCGGATTCGTGCAGGCCCTCGACGCCTATACAGCGGGCGTTAAATCCGCGGATGAAGGCGTGGGTAAGCTCTACACAGGAGCCAGAACACTTAACAGCGCCACTGCGTTATTGATCCAGGGAGCACAGAAGCTCGACAACGGTGCACAGGAACTTGCTGCCGGTGCAGAGCAGCTCAAGGACGGAACAGGAGAGCTTGTAGGCAAGAGCGATGCTCTTTTGAGCGGAGCCGAAGCTCTGGCGACAGGCGCTGCCCAGCTTGGAGACGGCGTGACCCAGCTGGCAGACGGGACAAAGCTCCTCAGCTCTAACAGCGAGGCGCTCAACGATGGCATGTCCAATCTCAAGGACGGAACGGCACAGCTTGCTGCAAACAACAGCAAACTTAAGGAAGGCGCGGGAACGCTGGCAAATGGCGCTGACAAGCTCAATGAAGGCATGGAGCAGCTGGCGGATGGAACACAGACGCTCGCTGATAACAGCGGAAAGCTCACTGACGGCGCATCACAGCTCAGCGAAGGCGCCGCAAAGCTCGCAGACGGTATGTCGGAGATCTCCTCCGGCGCTCTGGAACTCAAAGACGGCTGTATAAAGCTCAACGAGGAGGGCGTGCAGAAACTCGCGAAGCTTTACAAGACAGACGTCAAGTCTATCGAAAAACGGATCGACACTCTTAAGGACGCCGCTAAGTCCTACAAGACATTCAGTGGAACCGCGAATCCGGACAAGACAAGGGTGAAGTTCATCTACAAGACGGATAGTATTGAGAAGAAGGACTGAACTGCCGCAACACAGTATCAGGAATAAGAATATGGGAAGCATAATTATAATTTCACTCGCTCTGGCGCTGGGAACCTACGGGATCGCGGCGCAGAGAGGGGCTAACCTGGTAAAACTGGACAGATATACACTGCTGATGTCAGCGCTGTGGGGCGTTTTGGAGCTTGTTTCTGCATTTGTCGGTTACGGTACGGGCAGGTGGATCCTGACGAGAGAAGTGGTCACAGAGCATAATCTTTACTGGGTCCATGTATTGGCAGGCGTTCTTATGGCAGCGGTCGGACTGCGGATGCTCCTGCAGGCTTTCAAAAAGAAATCTCTTTTTGAGCACCGAATGGAGCGTGTCGATATCAGGGCGGATGTCCTGTTGTCACTGCGGCTTTGTCTGCAGGCTCTGTTCCTCGGAATCGCTTGCGGACTGCTCATGCTTCCGATGAGAGGATTCCTTCTGAGCGTATTTGGGTTTAGCGCAATCTTTGCGGGAATCGGATATGTCAGTGGAAGAGCTAATGGCGCAGTTCTGACGGACCAGGCGTTGGGCCTGGCCGGGAGCCTTCTGTGTATTCTGGGAATTTGTTTGCAGATCGCATAAGAGAAATTGTTGACAGTTCGCCGCGGCCTGAGGGCTGCGGCGTATTGCGTGATTTGGGAATAATAAATCACCCTGATAGCCGGTTGGGCATAAAAAGGCTTTTTTGCAGGTTATACACAACAAGAAGATGTAAAAGTGATTATATTTTGACGTCAAAATAGAGATAACAATAAATCAAACAAATAATAACTAATAATCATTTTCGGTTGGGTATATTCAAGAAAAAAACGTTATTTATGCCTAAAAAGAAATGTATCTGAATAAGCCTCGCAAAATGATTTGTGTACAGATTCGATAATCAGATGATTTGTACCCAACATGCCCGCCATAAGACTAAAACCAGTCCTTGAACCCGGCAAAAATCAGGGGCCGCACCAAAACGGTGCGGCCCCTTTAATGCTGTGGGTTCAACTATTTGCTTTCAACCAATCTGATCAGCTGAAGATAGGCTTAATAGCTGCGGACAGCTCGTCCTTCTCAGCCTGTGCGGCGTCGAGGTCCTTGCCGAGGGTGGTGTAGTAAGCCTTGATCTTGGGCTCTGTGCCGGAAGGTCTGACCATGACTTTCGCGCCGTCCTCGAGAACGAAGGAAAGAACGTTGGCCTTCGGAAGACCGGTGGTCTCGGGCTTCGCATAGTCTGTTACGCTTGCAACGGCCTTGCTGCCGAATGCCTTCGGAGGATTCTCGCGCAGATCCTTCATGATGCCTGCCATCTTGTCCATGCCGGAGAGGCCGGGGAACTCGACGGTGTCGATCTTGTTGAGGTAGCGGCCGTACTGAGCATAGAGCTCTTCCAGACGCTGCTTGATGCTGGAGCCGATGCTGCGATAGTAAGCAGCCATCTCGCAGATGAGCATGGAGCCGATGATGGCATCCTTGTCACGTACATAAGGGCCTGCCAGATAGCCGTAGCTCTCCTCGAAACCGAAGATGAAGCGCTCGACTTCGCCTGCTGCCTCGAGCT
>DJXS01000048.1:0-6489 GCA_002448395.1 Lachnospiraceae bacterium UBA6998
GATTTCCTCCTCTTGAGAGGGCAAAAGCTCCGATGCCAATGGCAAGCGCAACTACTATAAATCCGATCACGATCCCTGTCTTTACGGAAGACCCGCCTGAACTGCCGGTCTGCCCGGAACGCTGTGACGCTCCTGAAATCCCAGATCTCGTTGATCCTGCAGCCGACCCTGCAGCAGCCGTCGCACCTGCAGTACCTGCCGTCGCACCTGCAGTACCTGCCGCCGCTCCAACCGCAGCCGCCGCAACTTTATTTTCATCTGCCTCTTCAATATCCAACAGCGCGCTGATCTGCTTGCGCAAAGTCTCAATATTTTGATTAAGAGGCTGCGAGACTGCGTCCAGCCAGTGTACACTGCTCAGATAATACAGCAGAGTGTCATTCATGTCGGAGCCGGAGAGGCGGAAGGGGATTATGATCTTGCCGCCGTTGACTGCCAGCGTAACCTCGTTTGTAACCTGATGGGACCGGTTGGATTCATCTGTGAACACGAGAACGAATATCTTCGTAGAGCCGATGGCGTTTTTGATCGCACCTGCCCAGTCTTCTCCCGGATAGATGTCCCTCGGCGCATACCAGCATTTGATGTTATTCTGTTCAAGATCAGCAACAATGGCATCCGCGATATTCTTATTCTTGGATGAGTAACTTATGAATACGTCATGATCCCGATTTTTCATTGTTATGCCCTCAAAAGCCTATTCATGGAACATCTTAATGATAACATACTTATTCAGATTTCAAGCCTTTATCTTCAACACGACCATGGTTATGTCGTCATATTGTTCCATTCCTGACGCAAAGTCGTCAATATCTCTTCTCACCGCTCTCAGCAGCAATTCGGGCGCCAGTCCGTAATTGTCTTCCATGCACTTCAGCAGTCTGTCCTCTCCGTACAGTTCCAGATCATGGTTGACTGCTTCTGTCACGCCGTCTGTGTAGAGAAACAGCACGTCTCCCGGCGAGAGATAAATCTCATTGTTGCTGTAGCGGACCTCTGCAAGGCCTCCGAGAACGAGGCCGCGGCGGTATTTTTTGTAGTCCATGTACATGAAAGGCTCTCCGTCCTTCTTCAGGAGCGGCGGGTTGTGGGCGGCGTTGGCGAATTCGAGCCTGCCGTCCTGCAGATCAAGTATTCCGAGCCATACTGTGACGAACATTCCTTTCTCGTTGTTCTCGCACAGCTGCACATTGGCAAGCCGGAGAGCTTCAGCGGGACTCCTGCCTCCGAGGACAAAATTTCTGATCAGTGTCTTGGCCGTCATCATGAACAACGCGGCGGGAACACCTTTTCCGGATACATCTGCAATAACGATTCCCAGCTTGTCCTCACCGATCAGGAAATAATCGTAGAAGTCTCCTCCCACCTCTCGTGCGGCCTGCATGCTTCCCAGCGTCACAAAACTGCTGCCGGAGAGGCTGCCCGACGGAAGCGCCGAGTTCTGCACTTCCCTGGCGAATTCCATCTCCTGGCGGTTCTTCTCTTCGATCTGCTGCATCGTCTCTTTGAGCGCGTCAACAGTCGTGTTAATGCCCAGAGACAGCTCCTCAAATTCTGAGTTTCCGTTTACAGATGCTTTCTCATCAAGGTTTCCGGCGCGGATCTGGGCAAGGCTTCTGTTTACGACCTGGATCGGTTCCACGACATATTGATGCACGGTAATAGAAATGATCTCGAACAAGATCATAAAGAGAACAAGGAGCCCGAATAATAAGTAGGCAAGAGCTTCGTTTCTTCCCGCGTAGATCTCACTTTCCGGCATAAACATTACTGCCGTAATGCCCTTCACTTCCTCGATCACGCCTATGCCGCCGACTCCGTTGAAAGTGAGGTCAGTTGCTTCATTTTTCACTGTTTTGTCATATCCGGGGCATAGATCGGAGAGTCTGTGCACATCCAGAAAGTCCAGTCCGGACGCGATGATCTCGTCATTTTCAGCAAGAACAATGGCGCCTTCCAGCCCGAACATCAGACTGTCTTTGCTGATCATGCTTCCGTAATCCTCAATCTCACTGACAAGTATTTCCGCTTCTGACTCCACAAAAATTTCCGCGCGGCCCCGATCCTGCTTACTGAACAGGGAGTACAGAAAGACAAGCATAAGGAAGAAGGTCATTACCATAAACAGAAAAAGCCATTTCCGGAAAGTCTTTCGAATCGGCTGGCTGCTCTGATCCTCCGCTCTGTACGGCCGTTTCCTCAGTACAAGAACAGTCAGGCAGGTGACCGCAACAGCGATCACGATCTCATAGGCTATATTGGCAGCGACAAGGTTGCTGACAATGACCGTGCTGGCTGACAGATCCTCCGTGATGCCCAGCGCTTCAGGACTCAGCGCTGCAATGGCCGTGATCACGAAGACTGCGTTAGCAGCCACACCGCTCATAGCCGCAAAACCGGAGCAGATCAGGTCCGCGGAGAGGGTGTTGTCATCCGCAATATTGCGCACCGCTCTATATATAAGCCATACGGCAAGGGGGATCAACAGCCTGGGCAGCACGGAGATCCGGGGATCCTGAAACAGGTAATCGAGTATCCCGTTTGCATGCAGATAGGCGCTGATCAAAGATGAAAAGCCGAATATTGCCGCCAGTATAAAGCCCTGCAAAAGTCCGATCTCGATCACTGCGATAAATACCGGAATATGCAGAATTGTAAAAGCGATTTTGCCAATTGTGAAAAATCCCAGTTCCGCAGCTGTCAGAAATACCTCTATAGCCGCCAGGATCGCGGTAAAAATCCATTTTTCTTTATTGGTCTTCATGTCAACCTCTTGATTGCCGCTGTCTGATCATTCAGTGCACTTAATTCTCTTCTAAATATAGCACAGATGGGGCGCACACAAGTCTTACTATTTACGCGTTTTTCCGGTTTCCATTGTGTCCCCCAAAATATCCATATGGAAATATCTATATTGATTATTTGCTGTTTTATTGATATAATTTTACTACATCAATCAAAAGGAGGCTTTGGAAATGACAATTGAAGAATTAAAAGACAAAAAGACCACTCTCGGCCTCACAAACGAAATGATCGCGTCCTCAGCCGGCATTCCCCTCAGCACAGTCCAGAAGATCATGAGCGGTGCCACTAAGGCGCCGAGAAAGTCTACTCTGATAGCGATCGAGACTGTGCTCTCCGCAGAGGAGCGCCGCAGGAGGGATATGGCAGGAGTAAATCCTGACATGAGCGTGAGGAACGCCTATGAGGACCTGCCTGAGACATATGGTACGGTAATGGATCCTGCTGCCGGCTATAAGCGGTCACCTGAAGTGAAGAAGAAAGACGGCGAATACACCTTGGACGATTATTATGCCCTCCCTGATGAACGCCGTGTAGAACTGATCGACGGCGTGTTCTACGACATGTCCGCGCCGGCCGTCATTCATCAGAAGATCCTGGGAGAACTCCATATTCTGTTTCGGGAGTGTATGGATGCGCATGAAGGTGAATGCGAAGTTTATCTGTCGCCTTGTGACGTCAGACTGGATATGGACAACAAGACAATGGTGCAGCCGGATCTGCTTGTGATCTGCAGGGCATATGATCTCGGCGCGAAACGCTTTGAAGGCGCTCCGGATCTTGCATTGGAGATCCTCTCTCCTTCAACCCGCTCCAAGGATATGTTTCTCAAACTGTACAAATATCAGAATGCGGGCGTGAAGGAATACTGGATCGTAGATCCGGATCACGAAACAGTTATGGTCTATGATTTCCGCGATGGCAATTTCTATCCCGAGAAATATGATTTCGACAGTGTCATCCCGATCCATATATCAGACGGGCAGTGTTCCATTGATTTCTCCAGAGTCAACCGGGCACTTAAGAAAGTCCGGTCCGCAAGTTCAACATAATAAAAAAGCGGCGTGCCATACAAACGTATGACACGCCATTTTTCGTATACTGCCTTATTCCACGGAATCGATCAGCTCAATCGAGTGCTCCATGTTCAGCTTCATGCACATATCAATGAACTTGTCCAGCGGGACGTCGTTGATCTGCTTGTTGGAGCCGCGCATGTTGATGGAAACTGTTCCGTTCTCAGCTTCCTTGTCACCCAGGACCAGAATGTAGGGATCCTTGTAGTTCTTGAACTTCTTGATCTTCTGCTTCATGTTGTTGTCGGAGTAATCGGCCTCAACACGGATGCGCAGCGCTTTCAGTCTCTGCACGACCTTCTTCGCATAGTCATTGTGCTCGGTGCGGATCGGGACTACAGCAACCTGGTAAGGGGACATCCAGAAGGGGAATACGCCCTTGAAGTTCTCGATGATGATACCGAGGAAACGCTCGATGGATCCGAAGATCGCGCGGTGAATGACGACCGGAACCTTCTCAGAGCCATCCTGTGCGGTGTATTTGAGATCAAAGTTTCTGGGCAGCTGGAAGTCGAGCTGGATCGTACCGCACTGCCACTCTCTTCCGAGAGCGTCCTTGATCTGCAGGTCGATCTTGGGACCGTAGAAAGCGCCGTCGCCTTCGTTGATCTCGTAACCGCCCTCGCCGTATTTCTTGTCGAGGATCTTCTTCAGAACCGCTTCCGCGTCGTTCCAGAGCTCGATGTCACCCATGAAGTCCTCGGGTCTTGTGGAGAACTCTGCTCTGTAGGTGATGCCGAAGGTCTTGTAGATCTCGTCCGCGATGCTGAGGATATCGTCGATCTCAGCCTCGATCATGTCCTCTGTGACAAAGGTGTGATCGTCGTCCTGACGGAATTCCTGCACTCTGAGAAGTCCGTTCAACTGACCGGTCTTCTCCTTTCTGTGGAGCACGTCATACTCGGAATAGCGGATCGGCAGTTCCTTGTAGGAGCGGGGCTTTCTGCCGAACTCCATCATCGCGTTGGGGCAGTTCATGGGCTTGGCAGCCATGGTGTCCACAGACTCGACGGTGTATTTCTCATCCTCGTCCTTGCCGGGGATGATGAACATATTATTTACATAATGTGCCCAGTGGCCGCTGATGATCCAAAGCTTATTGTTGTTGATGACCGGTGCGGAGATCTCCTGATACTCGTGCAGATCCTGCACGTCTCTGGAGTACTGCATCAGTGCCTGGTACAGCTTCCATCCGCGAGGCAGCCAGTAAGGCATACCCTGGGCAGTCTCATTGAACATGAACAGTTCCAGCTGCGGGCCGAGTTTCTTGTGGTCGCGCTCCATAGCTTCCTTGATCATCTTCAGGTGCTCTTTGAGCTGCTTCTGGTCCGGGAATGCATACAGATAAACTCTCTGCATCTGGTCCCTGTGCTCATCGCCTCTCCAGTAAGCGCCGGAAACCGACTTGATCTGGAAAGCCACGTTCATAAGAAGCTGGGAATTGTCGATGTGAGGTCCACGGCAGAGATCTACGAAATCCTCTCCGGTATAGTAAACGGTGATCTTCTCATCATCGGGAAGGTCGGAAATAAGCTCGGTCTTGAACTTCTGGTCCTTAAAGATCTCAAGCGCTTTTTCTTTGGAGACCTCTTCCACGGTCCATGCTTCTCTTCTCTTTATGATCTCGCGCATCTTGCTCTCGATCGCCGGGAAATCTCCCTCCGTGATCGCAGCGGGAAGTACAAAATCATAGTAGCAGCCGTCCGCGATCTGCGGGCCGATTGCATACTGCACTTCCTTGCCATATATCTCGATAACTGCCTTAGCCAGGATATGCGCAAGGGAATGGCGGTAAACTTCCAGGAACTGTTCTTTTTCCATGATCTGAATCTCTCCTATGTCTGATGAATTGATCTCGAATACGATCTATACGATATTCGAACTATTATTATAGCATAGTTCTCTTGTCCGCTCAAACGAAGTGAGCAAAATAACCGCTGAAAGCCTTGAAATACGTACTACCGCAGAATGCTGTCCATTTGGGAATGTCATGGGGACGGTTCTTCTGACAACTTTTGGAACAAAAGTTGTCAGAAGAACCGTCCCCATGTCACCTCAGAAACTGGGATGAGCGCGCAGGAGCGCCAGAGTCTGCTCGAGCAGTTCCGGGCTGATGCCGTTTACCAGAACGGCCTTCTTTACACCCGGCACGCGTTCCACCAGCTCTCTGTTGATTAGCTCCTCACTGGTCTGGTCTGCGGCGGCGCATCCCGCGCAGCGCCCCATCAGGGTGAAGAACACGACGCCGCCTTCTACGCCCGCGACTTTCAGGTCTCCGCCGTGCGCGGCGAGAGCCGGGCGCACATATTTATCCAATACTTCTTCTACTTCAGAAGCGATGTTTCTCTCCTCAGTTTCCATAGTAAGCTCCTTTATCAAAATTGTAGTAACGAATGATCGTCCCCACGGCTTCGCCGGTGGGGACGATCTTATTACTTGTCATTTATTAAGGCTGATGGGCAGACGCTCAGTCTCCCGAACCAAACCTTAAATTATTTCTGATGCTCCAGAGCCAGAGTCTTGGTAGTAGCATCGCAGACTTCTGCAGGTCCATAGTACTGAATAGCACCGGGATAAAGGAAGCATGTCTCAACTGCCCATTTAGCTCTGT
>DJXS01000048.1:6656-7506 GCA_002448395.1 Lachnospiraceae bacterium UBA6998
TCGATGTTCATCATCTTGGTGATCGGCATGCCGCCTGCTACCCACTCTTCTGCCGGTGCAGAGAGGTTGGAAACCTTGGACAGATAGCCTGTAAAGCCATACTGGATCAGCATGAATGCATTGTAGCCAAGGGAGTAGCAATAGTCACTGTCGAAGTTTGAAGGGAATGCGCATCTTCCTTCATAACCGAAGAAGTGTGTCAGGGTTGAGAATTTGCCCTTGTAAGTTCCGGCTGCCTTGCGCTCTGCCAGTTTGTTCTTAACCAGCTCCGCGAACAGTTTCTCGGACTCGATCAGGGAAACCTGTACGTTGCCGTGAGGATCTCTCTCGAGGAAGAGCTGCTGCTGAATGCCCACAGGAAGGATTGCGAATACAGCCATGGACTCCTTAGTGAGGCCTTTCTCGATGAAGGCATACTTGTCTGCCCATGTGGGAAGCGCATTAAACTCTGCTGTCTTCTCACCGGCAAGAAGTTCATTGATCTCGGCGATCAGCTTGGAGAACTCAGGGACAAACTCAACGATTCCTTCCGGAATGATCGCGACGCCGAAGTTATCGCCTCTATTTCCACGAGCTTCAACTGAATCTGCGATCTGGTCAGCGATCTCGGAGAGAGACTGCTTCTTTGCTGCGACTTCCTCGCCGATCAGGCAGATGTTGGGCTGTGTCTGCAGTGCGCACTCCAGTGCGACGTGGGAGGCGCTGCGGCCCATGACCTTGATGAAATGCCAGTACTTCTTGGCGGAATTGGCGTCACGCTCGATATTGCCGATAACTTCGCTGTAAGTCTTGGTAGCTGTATCGAAACCGAAGGAAGTCTCAATATCCTCGTTCTTGAGGTCGCCGTCGA
>DJXS01000048.1:7589-8127 GCA_002448395.1 Lachnospiraceae bacterium UBA6998
TCGATGGTCTTGGGGCATCCGATGACCTGAACGCCGGTATTGTGAGCTGCCATGTACTCAGCAAGGACTGCTGCGTTTGTGTTGGAATCGTCGCCGCCGATGATCACGATCGCGGTAAGGCCATGCTTCTTGGCAACTTCTACTACGACCTCAAACTGAGCCGTTGTCTCGAGTTTGGTTCTGCCGGAGCCGATGATATCGAATCCGCCGGTGTTTCTGTACTGGTCGATGAAGTCGTCAGTCATCTCGATATAGTCGTCGTCGATCAGTCCGCTCGGGCCGCCCTTGAAGCCGAGAAGAACGTTATCTTTATCAGTCGCTTTCAGCGCATCATAAAGACCGCAGATAACATTGTGTCCGCCGGGAGCCTGTCCGCCGGAAAGGATCACGCCGACAACCTGCTTCTTAGGTGTTGATGTGTTTGCGCCCTTCTGGAAAGTAATCTCATTCTTGCCGTACGTATTAGGGAACAGGGCCTTGATCTTCTCCTGGTCCGCAACGCTCTCTGTAGGTGCGCCGTCTTTAACGCAGATCTCGG
>DJXS01000048.1:8217-22233 GCA_002448395.1 Lachnospiraceae bacterium UBA6998
AATGCCGTTTCTGAGCATTCCGGGAAGCTTGGGGTTGTAGCTGTATCTAGCTTTCTGAAGGTTTGAAATAGCCATGGCACTCATCTCCTTTTAAAAAAGTGCAGTCTTGTCATTACTCTTCTATAATAAGATATCTTGGGCAGAATTTAAATCCTTTTTGGGAAGAAATGCTCTTCTCGCTTTCCGTAACACGATCTGAAAGGTTCTTTGTTATTCTGACAGGCCTCGGAACTGTCCCCGCCCGTATACAGTCAGGACCGTGTCCTCTCCATCGTGATGCAGTTCCGCTCCGACTGCCTGCTCAAGGCGGCAGTTCACGAAGCGGATCCTGACTGCTCCAATAATATCGTCTCCTTCGATCGATCCCGTGATCCCGCCGGCCTCTCTGCACAGTGTGACCGTGCATTTACTCTCTCCGGATGTGAAGATTTCTGCAGCCGCCTTTTCCTTCAGCTCATATACACGCACTTCCAGCCTGTCTCTGTAGTCTTCATCCGCAAGTTCCGCGCCGGGCAGTGTCGGGATCAGGCTGTTTTCACGCACCCACAAAGGTATCGACAGATAATCGCAGTGTTCCGTAAACCATTTGCCGTCCGTAATCCTCCGCACCTCTCCCGTCAGTCCGTTGGTCCAGGTTCCCGCCGGCAGGTAGTAGTGTGCTGTCCCTTCCTCATTAAATACCGGCGCCGCAAGAAGGCTGTCCCCCAGGAAATACTGTTTGTCGAGATAGCGGCAGTTGGGATCCTCCGGGAATTCAATCACCATGCTTCGCATGAGCGGAATGCCGGTCTTCGATGTCCGGACTGCTCCACTGTAAAGATACGGTACAAGGCTCAGTTTAAGTTTCGTGATGAAACGGACCACATCCACCGCCTCCTCATCGTAGTTCCACGGCACGCGGTAGGAACTGCTGCCATGCAGCCTGCTGTGTGTGGAGAGAAGGCCGAAAGCCGCCCATCTCTTGTATACGTCCGGCGTGGAAGTGCTCTCAAATCCTCCGATGTCGTGGCTCCAGAAGCCGAAACCGCTGCTGGTCAGGGACAGACCTCCCCTCAGGCTCTGCTCCATTGAAACATAGTCGCTGAAACAGTCGCCTCCCCAATGCACCGGGAATTTCTGGCCTCCGGCTGTGGCCGAGCGCGCAAACAGGCAGGCCTCGTCCGCGCCGCGCACCTCCTGCAGGACTTCATACACTGCTTCGTTGTAAAGATATGTGTAGAAGTTGTGCATCTTCTCCGGATCTGAGCTGTCAAAATATACAACATCCTCTGTCGGGATCCTCTCCCCGAAATCCGTCTTAAAGCAGTCCACGCCCATGGAAAGGAGGCTTCGCAGACCATCCTGGTACCACTTTTTTGCCTCAGGATTGGTAAAGTCAACGATCGCCATGCCGGGCTGCCACATATCCCACTGCCAGACACTTCCATCCGCCCGCTTTATAAAATACCCTTTATCCATGCCTTCCCTGAAGAGTTTCGACGCCTGCCCGATGTAGGGATTGATCCACACGCATACGCGGACGCCCCTCTCGTGAATCCTCTTCAGCATTCCCGCGGGATTGGGAAAGACCCTGCTGTCCCAGGTAAAATCCGCCCAGTGAAACTCACGCATCCAGCAGCAGTCAAAATGGAACACGCTCAGCGGAATGCCCCGCTCCCGCATGCCGTCTATGAAGTGCATAACTGTCTGCTCGTCATAATCTGTCGTAAAAGAAGTGGAGAGCCACAGTCCGAAGGACCAGCGGGGCGGAAGTCCGGGTTTCCCCGTGATATCTGTATATTTTGACAGGACATCCTTCATGGACTCCCCGCCGATCAGGAAGTAGTCCAGGTACTCGCCCCTGACACTGAAGCCGACCTTGGAGACCTGCTCCGTCGCCACCTCAAATTCCACTTTCTCCGGGTGATTCACGAAGACGCCGTAGCCTTTACTCGAGAGATAAAAAGGAATGTTCTTGTAGGCCTGCTCGGTGCTGGTCCCGCCGTCCGCATTCCATATCTCCACGCTCTGACCGTTTTTTACAAAGGGACCGAAACGCTCGCCAAGGCCGTAGATCTGCTCATCCACGGAGAGCCCCAGCTGCTCCCGCATATAGGCGGTGTCCGCAGGTCCGCGGTCATATGCGTAATCTCCCCTCCAGTTCGTCTTGATATAGGCCAGGTCGCCATTCATGCTCTTAGTCAGGAGTTTTTCATTCCGGTAGAACTTCATCCCCCAATTCTTTTTATCAATCACCAGCCGCAGCGAGCCGCTCATTACCGTGATTTCTCCCTCATCAGCGCATGCCGCCCCAATAGCGAAATTCCCCGCGGAAGCTATTTTCTTCAAATTCTCTCCGGGAACAAACTCCGGTCCTTTTCTCACCGCGCCAAGATGATGCCATGTCTGTATTCGGATCACATCCGGCATGGGCGCCGTGACCCTGATCGTCAGATTGATACCCTCGAGCGTATCGCCCCGCCCCGTTATCAGGGACGTCGGCGCACACAGTTCCAGCGCGCCGTCTTCTCTCGTAATCTCATAAACCTGCCTGGGCGAGAAACATGCATATCCTTCTTTATACAGCCAATGACCGTTTCTGAATTTCATCTGCCACCTCCAAATTGCGGATCCTTGTGTAAGTCCTCCCGGTTGATTCTTAGCAAAGCTTGTAAGTCTTGCTGCACATCTTTATTTTACTTTATAATCCGCACTTGAACAGGACGAATATGTCTTATGATCAAAGACTGAATCGGGTAGGATACTCCTACCCGATTCAGTCCCCGCTTTATGTCCGCAAAGGCAGTGGTCACCCTTCCTGCAGGCGGTATTTTGTCACAGAAAACTCTGCCTCTCCGTCCACGAAGAACGAGATTCCATCCGCTCGCACGTCCGTATAGAACGTGATCGTCATGACTTTCTCCCCGCCGTTTACAAAGACCTCTGCGCTGAAACGGTCCAGAATGATCCTGAGCTTTAGTATGCCGTGCCTCGGTTTCACGCTGGCTCTTCTCTGATGGATGATCGCTCTCCTCGATCCGGAGAACTTGCGGTCGACCTTCAGAATCGATTCCGAAGGCCGGAAACTGATGCCTGTATGATGCCTGCCGTCCCTTGCGAAGTGAATGGCAAATTTCTGGAAGGGATAATGCCCGTCTTCGTCATCTTCTATGACCTTGAGTTCCAGCTCCATGTCCACGAGCCTTCCTCTGATCCCGTCGAGCTCGATCTCTTCGTTCCGGACACGCACATTCTCGTAGCTCACCTTGTCCCGTCTCAGCGAAAGAAGTTCCCTGATCGGCCACTGATAAAGCCGGCCGTCTTTAACGGACAATTCCCTGGGCAGCGTCATCTGTCCAAACCAGGGGATACTCTTCGTATGCAGATTACAGGTATCCCAGTTCTGCATCCACGCGATCATGATCCTGCGGCCGTCGGGTGCAAGGACTGTCTGTTCCGCGTAGAAATCAATCCCGTAATCCACGCTCTGATCTGCCTCAGGCACAAATCTTCCTGTCTCACGGTCGTACTCCCCGATCAGGCAGAAAGTCCCGTTGCCATTGTGATATTCCAGTCCGTCAGGCAGCATGTCCATCGCGCTCGCCAGGATCACTTGTTTGCCGTCCAGTTCAAAGAGATCCGGACACTCCCACATTCTCCCGATCCGGTATCCGTTGACCGCGAGCTTTTTCTCAAATTTCCAGTGGTACGGATCCCGAGCCGAGAACAGCAGTATCTGTCCGCCCTCCTCTTCTTCGTGGATCATCGTAGTAGCCAGAAGGCGGTCCGAATTTTCTGAGTTGCGGTCATGCAGCACTTCTTTTTGCTTGCGCAGGGAGTAGCTCACAGCTGCAGCTTTGTATGTTCCGTCTTCCTCCTGCCAGATGCGGGGATCCCTGAAGTCGAATCTGCTGCACTCTTCCGGAAGATCCTCAAAGACAAGAACAGGATTGCCGTCGTATTTGGTATAGTTTTCCCCATCTCCGAAAGCGATACATTGTGTCTGTACTTCCTGGTCCCTCTCGCCCATTTTCAGCTCTTTGCATACGCCGGTGTACATGAGCATATGCGTGCCATCCTTCATCGTCAGGGCACCGCCGGAAAAGCATCCATCTCTATCATAAGGCATATCCGGCGCCAATACGGCAGGCAGGTATTTCCAGTGCAGAAGGTCCTTGCTCACGGCGTGTCCCCAGTGCATCGGTCCCCAATGCGAGTCGTACGGGTGGTATTGGTAAAAGAGATGGTACTCCCCTTTATATATTGAAAAACCATTGGGATCGTTCATCCACCCGACGCGGGACGACAAGTGAAAAGCCGGTCTCTCCTCCGGCAGGATCATCTTCTCAAATACTTCTTCATATCTTCTAGCATCTCTGAGTGCCTGGCTGATCATTCCGTACCTCCCTGTCGGATCTATATTTGCCTGATATTCTTTACTATTAATAACAGAGCAGGCGCTATGCGCCTGCACTGCTATTATTTCACCATTCTGTAGAGTTTGAAACCTTAGAACTTAAATCTTTAGTACTCGAGGTTCTTATCTGTCTCCTTAGAGAAAACATGTGCGACATTGCCATTAAAAGTAAAGTGGACAAGATCTCCGTAATTGTAATTGTCCTCCATGTCAAGGATCGGAACGATGATGATTACATCGTGTCCATCAGCGTCGACGTGCAGGTGCACAGAGGATCCCATCATTTCACTGACATCCACTTTAGCGGGAACGCCTTTGTCTGAAATATTTGTATGCTCAGGACGTACGCCAAGTGTGATCGGCTGGCTCTGAACATTATTCTTCAAAAGACGGGCTGTCTTCTTCTCATCCAGCTGAACCTTCAAACCGCTGAGTACAACAAAGAACTTGTCGCCCTCACGCTTAAGCTCTGCATCGAAGAAGTTCATAACGGGCATGCCGATGAAGCCTGCAACGAAGAGATTTGCGGGGTGATTGAAAACTTCCTGCGGCGTTCCGATCTGCTGGATGTAGCCATCGCGCATGATGACGATACGATCGCCCAGAGTCATAGCTTCAGTCTGGTCGTGAGTAACATACATGAAGGTTGTGTCAATGCGCTGGCGCAGTTTAATGATCTCGGCGCGCATTTCATTGCGGAGCTTCGCGTCCAGGTTGGACAGAGGCTCATCCATCAGCATTACCTTCGGTGCACGGACGATCGCGCGGCCGATGGCGACACGCTGACGCTGACCGCCTGACAGAGCCTTCGGTTTACGTTCAAGATACTGGGTGATATCAAGAATTCTGGCTGCTTCGCGGACCTTCTTGTCAATCTCTTCCTTAGCTGTATGACGCAGCTTTAAGGAGAAAGCCATGTTCTCATACACTGTCATGTGCGGGTACAGGGCGTAGTTCTGGAAGACCATAGCGATGTCGCGATCCTTCGGGGCAACGTCATTCATAACTTTGCCATCAATGATCAGCTCACCGCCGGAGATTTCTTCCAGACCTGCGACCATGCGAAGGGTAGTGGATTTACCGCATCCGGAAGGACCAACCAGTACGATAAACTCTTTGTCTTTGATATCAAGACTGAACTGCTGCACCGCCACAACGCCCTCATCTGTGATCTGCAGATTGATTTTCTTTTCCGGCTCGTCGGCGTTCTTTTTCTTGTTTTTCTTCTTATCCTCACCGCTGATATAGGGATATACTTTCTTGATGTTTTTGAGCTGAACACTCGCCATGCTTATTCGCTCTGAACGTTCTGCCTCCGCATGGAACGTCCTCGCACAGGCTATTGCCTCGTGCCTTACGGCAGGTCTCCACACTGCCGCAGCCCGAGCAGGGCCTTTCCTCCTTTCTTTCATGTCCGGCAGTCCAAAAAGTGGAGTGGTCTGCCGTCATGGAATTAAGCTGTTCTTAATATCACTTCATGGTAAATTCTTGTGCTCTTCAGGCGGCGCCCGGAATGATGAGAGTATACTCTCATCATTCCCAAACACCACATTACAAAGGGGGATCAGTCTGCAGATAAAGCGCTGTCAGACGCAGAATCTACATACTTCTGGAAAATTGCGAGGTACTCGTCCAGCTTGTAACCCTGCAGATCGCTCTGGAGCTGATTCCACTGTGCTTCTGTAAAGCCGTTCATGATACCGTCTGCTCTGGCGGTCTTGATGCATTTGTCAATGTCTGCATTGAGGTTGGACAGAGTCTTTGTATCTTCCGCGGACATGAATACGTTCGGGAAAACATACTTTGTATGCATATCGGGAGTGTAAATGTCCTTGATCCAGTTCAGGCGATACTGTGCGTCATCCGGGCAGGTGACATACACGCCGTAGTAGCTGTCGAGAACAGCCAGAGGGCCGTCGACCATCTCAGCTTCACGAACTTCAACAGGAGAAGCATCGCCAAGAGGCGCGTGCTGGAGCATAGGCTCACCCTTGTCGTTGGTGCCCATTACGAAGATATCGAATTCGTCATCTTCGCCGTAGGTTCCCCAGTTGTTCTGAGGGGACTGGAGCGGATCATACATCTGGTCGAACCATGCGCAGATCAGAGCAGGATTCTTAGCGTTTGCTGTCACAACAGCTCCGCGGCCGCGGTCGAAACCGGAAGTGTAGGAACCGTTCTGAGGAGTGAGGTTGAGAACATCTGCCGTCAGCATAGGCATAGGCTGCCAGTCGCCGGTGTTGTTAATGATGTCATCCATGCTGATGTTAACAATATTTGCTACGTCCCAGGAGAAGCAGACGCCGAAGCGGCCGGATTTACCCTTAGCAACATAGGTAGACCATTCCTGTGTGAACGCGTCAGGATCGATCAGGTTCTCGGTATAGAGCTTGTGGAGCCATTCCACGCCCTTGCGCCAGCCTTCTGTAGTAGCTGTGCAGACGACCTTCTTGTTGTCGTCGATAACAATATGGCGGCCGGGATCCGGATCGCCAAAGCCTTCGCCGAAGCCGTTGCAGAGAATTGTGCAGTCCTCATTTCCGCCGCTGATGATGCAGGACATAGGAACGATGTCACCATCGATATTGAATTCCTTCTTCAGCGCGTCGGCATTGTCGCGGAAAGCGATCAGGACCTGCTCGAACTCATCGGTTGTCTTGGGCATTTCAAGTCCGAGGAATTTGAGCCATGCAACGTTGATGAAAGGCATATTTCCGATGGTCTGGATAGCAGTCTTGCCAACGCCGAGCTGCTCGATCCAGGGAAGCGTCCAGATATGGCCGTTCTCGTCCGTGCACATGTCACGGTACTCAGGAGCCTGTTCGAAGACCTTGCAAAGATTAGGCATGTACTTGTCAATGTAATCCTCAAGCGGGATGATAACGCCCTGCTTAGCATACTTGAGGATATCAGTATCACTAAGTCCTGCAGGGGAGATGAACTCCGGAAGGGTCTTGATGTTGGACATCTCGAGCGCGATCTTATCGCCCCACTGGTCACCCTGGATACTCTTCCAGTTGACATGGACGTTTGTCTTTTCCTCAAGGCGCTTGTAGATAGTACGGTTGTTGGGATCAGCCTCTGTGCCGGCCGCATATCTGGTAAGGCCGGAAATCTCCGCCTTTTCCGCCAGCGGGAATGTCAGGGATTCAGGATCAACGTTTTCCGTCGATGCTGCTTCGCCGCCGCCGGATGAAGAAGAACCGCCGCCGCAGCCTGCCAGCACAGTCGCTGCCATAACACCAGCGAGCACTAATGCTAATACTCTTTTATGCTTCATGATTTTCTCCTTTTTTGTTTTTTGACTATCTCACTTCCGCCAAAATACTGCTCAGCCTTTGACCGCGCCGGCCATAATGCCGTTGTCAAAGTACTTCTGGAAGAAGGGATACATGATCATCAATGGCAAACTTGAAATAATGATCGTCGCGTACTTTAATAGTTCCGCAAGCTGCGCACGAGCGGCAGTGGACTGCATGTCGGAGACCATGCCGGGTTCGGGCTGGCTTTGAATCAGGATTGCGCGAAGTACCAGCTGCAGAGGCTGCTTCGATGCGCTGTTGAGGTAGATCATCGCGTCAAAATAGCTGTTCCACATACCAACGAACTGCCACATCGCGATCGTCGCAATGATCGGTGTGCAGACAGGCAGGAGGATCTGGAAAAAGTAGACCATCTCGGTCGCACCGTCGATCTCCGCCGCTTCCTGCAGATCGCGGGGAATTCCCATGTAGTAGGTGCGGGCAATGATCATGTTCCACACGCTGAAGGCGCCGGGGATGAGGATCGCCCAGATGGTATCCAGCATGCCCAGGTTAGAGATCAGCAGGTAAGTAGGGATCAGGCCGCCGCCAAAGAACATCGTGATCACGAAGATCGTATTGAAAAATCCTCTTCCCTTAAAATCAGCACGGGACATGGGATAAGCCGCCAGCAGCGTCACTACGACGGAAATGATCGTGAACAGGATCGAGTAGATCAGCGCGTTCTTGAAGCCGACCCAAATCTGCGAATTGCCCAGAACTCGTTCATAGGCAGTCAGCGTCCACTTGCTGAAATCGAATGTCAAGCCGCTGTTCTGCAGCGTGACCGGATCAATAAAGGAAGCAAGGATAATATAGATGATCGGCAGAATGATCGCGACAAGGAACAAACCAAGGATCGCATAGGCGATGATCAGCAAAGTCTTATCGCCGGAGGGGAGCTTTGAAAATTCACTTCTCTTTTTTGTCTTCATATTCCGCACCTCCCTTAGATACCCTTGCCATCATTCATCTTCTTCACAAGAGAGTTCATTGTTACCAGAAGAATGACATTGATAACGGTATTGAACAGGCCGACAGCGGTGGAGAAGCCGTAGTCACCATCCAGAAGACCCTTCTTATACACGTATGTGGAGATGATCTCCGACGCGTTCAGGTTAAGGTCAGTCTGCAGTGCATATGCCTTTTCAAAGCCGACGGACATGATGTTACCGACAGACATGATGAACTGGATCAGGACTGTGTCCTTGATGGCAGGCCATTCAACGGCCTTGATCTGCTGGATGATGTTTGCACCGTCGATCACGGCAGCCTCTTTCAATTCCTTACTGGCATTGGACAGAGCTGCGGTATAAATGATGGACGCCCAGCCTGCTCCCTGCCAGATACCGGAAGCGATGTAGATCGTCCGGAATGCAGAAGGCATTGTCATGAAGTTGAAGGAAGTACCGAGCATCATGTTTACCATGCCGGTAGGTGCAAGCAAGATACGCACGATACCGCAAAGGACGATGACAGAGATAAAGTTCGGCATATAGAGCACGAGCTGGATTTTCTGTTTCGTCTTAGCGCTGAGAATGCGGTTAAGCAAAAACGCCAGCAGAATCGGAGCCGGGAATCCCCAGAGCAGACCGAAGACACTCAGCTTCAGGGTATTAGCCAGATACCGCATGAAGTCCGGTGACGACAGAAAACGGTGGAAATGCTCGAATCCGACCCATTCGCTTCCGAAGATTCCCCGGATAGGGTTGTATTCCGTGAAAGCGATCAGGATACCGCCCATTGGGATGTAGCGGAAAATGATCGTAAGCAGAAACGCCGGCAGCATGAAGATTACATACAACTGCCAGTGTTGCCGAAAATAAACTAATGTGTTGTGCATTTTGGAATTTCCGCCGCTTCCGGCTGCAGCGGATTCCGGTGTTTTTTTCATTGATTTACCTCCCTTCCTCAAGCAAATACATAGTGCAAAATAGATTCTGACGTGTGCGCACACGAATCAAACCAGTGCATTCGCACTCCTTGATAGTGAAATTGTATCTTTTGTATTGTAAAATGTCAATTCAAATGTGTGCATTTGCATCTTTTTCGGCAATTATCACGATGCATGGTCGTCATTTTTATAGGTATAGCAGCCACAACGTTAAAAATAGCGAAGCGCTTATATTTACATTTGCTCACATCGATAAGTGGCAATTATTTGACCTGTTTCCATTTGTCATGGTATAATTGCATGATGCATTCTCAGACAGATCATCCTGTTCAGGCATTACAAGAATTGGAGGATTATGAAATGAAGAAAGTAACTCTGCAGGATATTGCCGATGAACTCGGTATCTCCCGCAATACGGTATCCAAAGCCATGAATAATTCCGAAGGTATTGCGGCATCTACGCGCGAAAAGATCCTGCAGAAGGCTGTGGAAATGGGATACAAACAGTTCTCCTATGTCAATTCCCTATTAGAGTCCAAGGATATGACCTCTTTACCTGCGCCCCAGCAATATCAGGGAGAAATCGCGCTGATGACCTCCTCTTTTTTGTCACAGTCGCACTTTGCCTCCACTATGCTGGACAAATTCCAACGCGAGATCTCACAGGCAGGCTACACGATGAACACTCACCGTGTCACAAAGGAAAATCTGCGTACAATGACATTCCCCTACACGTTCCGCAAGGATCTTGTGAAGGCTGTCATCTGCATTGAGATGTTCGATTTTGACTACGACACCATGATCTGCGATCTGGACGTCCCGGTCCTCTTTGTGGACGGCCCTGTTAAGAGAGACGGATACTCCCTTCCTGCCGATCAGCTTTATATGGACAATACGACTGAGATCACCCGTTTTGTCAACGTTATGCTTGCCGCAGGAAAGACCCGCATCGGCTTTGTTGGCAACTATAATCACTGCCAGTCCTTCTATGAGCGATACGCAGCCTTTCGGATGGCCATGCTTATGGCAGATTTCCCGGTAGACGAGCGCCATGTATTTTGCACCAACCGTGTTGAAGAGATCATAGAATCGATTGCAGATTTGGAAGAGCTTCCGGAGGTGTTTATCTGCGCCAACGATTTCATAGCAGGTGATCTGGTCCGCGACTTGTTCTCCATAGGGAAGTCTGTGCCGGAAGATGTGCTGATCCTTGGTTTTGACAATTCGCCTGAGTCGCGCTACTTCCGTCCCGCTCTCAGCACGGTCCACATCCATACGCAGGTTATGGCTTTCGCTGCCATGCAGCTGCTCATTTCCCGCAGACATGAGCCCTCTCTGGACGCACGCATCGTCCACACTGAAACGGAACTGATTTTACGCGATTCGACACGACTGAACTGAAAGGACTTTTCCCATGAGGTTTTTTTCTTATGAAAGCAGGTTCAGCCAGCTTCTTATGAAACTGAGCTGCAGTTGTCTTCTGAATATACTTTGGTTTATCTGCTCACTGCCCATTTTCACCATTGGCGCCTCAACGACTGCTCTTTACTACGCGAGCCTGAAGGTCATCCGCGATGAGGAATCGCATGCGTGGCAGCTGTTTTTCCGCTCTTTTAAGGAAAACTTCAAACAGGCAACGCAGCTCTGGCTGATCCTTCTGGGCGCGGGCCTGTTCCTGGGAGCTGACGGATATATCCTCTATCATCTGCGCAAGAGTTCAACGGGTGTCATGGCTGTGATATGGACGCTGATCCTGGCACTGGTGATCGCGGCGTCGGTCCTGTATGTGATCGAGCTTTTGTACGTCTTTCCCCTTTTGGCCAGTGTGCACAATACTAACGCTGCCATGCTTAAAAACGCTTTTTTGATCGGCACGCACTATCTGTTCGCGACAATCTTGGTTTTCGCTGTCCATTTTGCTATGTTTTTTGCCGTGGTCGCGATATTTACGCCGCTGATCATATTCGGTGAAGGGCTGTGCGCCATGGTCAGTTCCTGGATCCTCAACAGCCTTCTGATCTCCGTGTCCGGTACGCCGGAGGATTATATGGAGGATTCCCCGGAAGAACTGCCTGAGAATACCTCTGACAGCATCATGAAAAACTACTCGGAGGAAAATACCTGATGGTCAAATTGTCTGAAAAGGAAAAAGCCGCCCATAAGGCGGCTTTTCAAGCGATGAGCCCGGCCGAAAAGGCTGAGCATATATTTACTTATCATAAATGGACGATTCTCCTTGTCCTGCTGGTCCTTCTCATTCTCGGATCAGTCCTTCACCGGCAGTTGACTCAGAAAAAGCCTGTACTGTATCTGGCTGTGATCAACACCTCATTCGGCGAGGATGTAGAAAAGAGTCTGACAGAGGACTTTCTGAACGAAGCAGGCTTTGACGCGCGCAGGCAGGAAGTCTATCTCTACCGTGATCTGTATCTGTCGGAGGACGCCGACACCCTCAACCACGAATATGCCTATGCCTCCAAGGTGAAACTGGGAGGCGCTATGAGCGCAGAGAAACTGGACCTCGTGCTGATGAACCGGGAAGCTTACGATATCTTCTCGCAGCAGGGCTATCTTCTGGATCTGACATCACTTCCGAATGAGTTCTCTCCGTATCTGACGGAGAACGGAGTCATCCTCTCCGACAATTCCGTGGATTATCTGCTCGGAAACGCAGCGCAGGAACAGGTCGTAACAGAAACGGTCCCCAATTCACTTGCTGTTTCTTCTCTTCCGCTGTTTCGTGACGCCGGCTTTGACGGAGATCTCTATCTCGGTGTTGTATCCAACAGCCCCAGGCAGGAAGCAGCAGCAGAGTACCTTCGATACATCACAGGGATCAGTCCCCGGCACTGATCGTTCTGGCGATCCGGCATATGTCTTTGAGCTTTTTCGCTTTCTCTCTCTTCTCAAACGACAGTTCTTCGATCTGACTGTTTAGCTCTTCCAGGGCGCCTGCATTATCTTTTTCAAGCCTTTCTGCCTCCAGACGATCAATCTGAGCCTGCAGCAGCTTCGATTCTTTCTCTGTTTTGCGGCGCTCCCGGATGAGAGACTCAATTGTATCACCACTCATCTTCATCATTCTTTCCGGGGTAATTATTATTCGACTGCCTTGATCGCCTGATGAACATTGTCATCATCCAAGTCGGTGCAGATGCCGATGATCTGGCAGTCCTTCTCAGCGAGTTCTTTATTGAGTTCTTCCAGCTCCGGCAGTTCCTGCTTGCAGAAGGTGCACCAGGTCGCCCAGAGATTGATCATCGTTACCTTGTGTCCCGCGAAGAGATCCTCGGAAGAAACCGCATTCCCCTGAAGATCTGTGGTCTCAAATGAGAGTTTCGTTCCAACCGGAGCGACTTCGAAAGGCCTGTGGGGTCCATTGAGTGTTACGCCGTTAAGTATGTCCACCTCCGCCGGAACCGCCGCAGCCCATAAGGAGCGACATGCTCAGGCAGATCATAACTATGATTGCCACATACTTTTTCATAACTAACTACCTCCTTAGTCATGATTGCTTAATCGTATAAGTACAAGATAATTATATCAGTGCGTTTTTTGTTGTAAATCTTATAGCCTCATATAGCCGAATAAAATCAGTTCTTTTGTCCCCCGTTCAGTTCGAGAAACAGCGCCGCCATAGTATTTTCATAATAAGGGAGCGTCCACAGAACATTGACAATTCCAAAGGTGACGATTCCCAATATAGTCCATCCCAAAAAGGTCATGTCCAACAGGAATGTACGCCATTTGTTCCCGTCCATCATCCTGCGTGAAAGTGTGATCACCTCTATCTCAGACAGGTCAGGATACTCTTTCACTATATAGGGGACCATCCTGTAGGAATAACTCTTTACCAGTCCCGGAAAAATCAACAGGCAATACCAAAGGCAATTAAAAACATCTCTGAGAAGAAGAGCAGCGAAAACGTGCGCGTAATCGGAAAAGCCTTCCCTGATCAGTACAAGTTCTGCCGATCCCTTCTCAGCGTTGTTCCTGAAGAACAGGCAGCCTCCCGCCTCTAAAGCGTTGGCGAAAATGATCTTTATCAGTACCGCGGACACAATGATGGACATATATCCCACAACAACGATGCCTGCTATGATCAGGAGTTCATTCGGCGCCATTTCATGAAGCGGTTCAAAACCGACGTTCTGCAATATGCTCTCTCTTCTGATCTGGGTCAGCGCCGATGTCACTGTGGCCAAAAGGAACATAAGCGCCGCAACAACAACACTTCTCCAGTAATTCTTTTTTAAGGCGGACTTGCCCTTCTTCTTAATGTCTCTTACAGACCACATGCTATACCTTCTTATTTATCGTCTTTTTGGGGTCCCTTATACTCCAGGCAGAGCATGGTCAGGTCATCGAACTGCTCTGCTTCCCTCACGAATCTGCCTATTGACCCGCGCACATTCCCCAGGATC
>DJXS01000125.1 GCA_002448395.1 Lachnospiraceae bacterium UBA6998
ATTATATTCAGTCTTCTTTTATCATGTGGTTTCTGAGATAGCGCATCACATCTCTTCTGGTTATGATCCCTATAAAGGCGCCGGTGTCATCGATGACGGGAACGAAATTCTGAATGGTCACGGAATCAAGAAGATCTTCAATATCCGCGTCAGCCTTGACAGCGCCGTAATCCCTGCGCCTTGTAATGGATTTGAGAGGCCTGGATCCCGCCTCCTTAAGAGTCAGGGAGGGGTTGTTGTACAGTTCCCGCAGAAGATCATCGTTTGCGAGAGTGCCTTCATAGCGGCCGGTGATCTCGTTGATCACAGGGACTGTAGTGAAGCGGTATTTCAGCATCTTCTCCGCGGCTTCGCCCACAGTATCGGAACTGTGGACATACCCGACGTTAATTTTGGGTGTCAGGAAGAAAAGTATATTCATAGATAAGCCTTTCTGTTATTGATAATAGAGTATATTCTTTCCAAGTTTGTCAGCAGCTTCACGTCCCTGGCAGTATTCTACGATGGCAAGCGCAAACGGGATCGCGGTACCCATTGCGCGGCTGGTAATGATGTTGCCGGAGGTGACGGCATTCTCTTTGACGAGGTCAGCGCCATTATCGAGGAGGATCTGCTCAACACTGGGGTTGCAGGCAGCTCTGATTCCGCTCAGAAGTCCCAGATCCGCAAAGATCGAGGGCGCGGCGCAGATCGCGGCAATCAGCTTACCTTCCCTGTGGAAACGGACAACCTGCTTCATCAGCGGCGCACAGGCTCTGAGATTGGGAGTTCCGGGAACGCCTCCGGGAAGGATGAGCATATCATATTCATCCCAGTTCAGGTGATCGATCGTGGTATCGGCGACGACGGTCACGTTGTGGGAGGTGACGACTACAGGCGTGCTGTTCACGGAAACCTTCGTGCAGGGAATACCTGCGCGGAAAAGCACATCGGCAACGGTAAGTGCTTCGATCGTCTCGAATCCATTGGCGAGAAAGAGGGCGGCTTTGTGTTCGGATACAGTATTGGACATGATTGTTGTCTCCTTAAAACAGAATAATGATCAGATAATGGGAGCGGGATCCGGACAGTTCCGGTCGCGCTTTTTTGACATTCTCATTATAAGGGATAAAAGAAAGAAATGTGTGAATTTGTGATGAAAGTTCTATAAAAACGGCGGCGCTTTTGGTACAATATGTTTAGTTAAAATCGTGACACTGTGTATACTTACAGTACAGAGAATGCCGAAAGGAGAATAGAATGGTAACCAATGATGCTACCCTGGTGCGTCTTAAGCACAAGATCATGGAGGAAACTGCTAAACTGGCGTGGGAAGGCAAACTTGATGAAGAGCACAAGGAGAAACTGATCTATCAGATTATCCCGGGTCCCATGGCAACATACCGCTGCTGTGTATACAAAGAGAGAGAACTTGTTAAACAGAGGATCAGACTTTCTCTTGCACAGTGCCCTGACGGAATTTCCCAGTCTGAGAATATTGTGCAGGTCATCCGCCCTGCATGTGAGGAATGTCCTCTGTCCGCTTATACCGTAACAGACAACTGCCGTCTGTGCATGGGCAAGGCATGTATCAATTCCTGTAAGTTCGGCGCGATCTCGATCGGTGAGCGCAGGACCCATATTGATCCCAATAAGTGTAAAGAGTGCGGCATGTGCGCTAAGGCCTGCCCTTACGGCGCGATCGCTCATCTGGTCCGCCCCTGCAAGAAGGCCTGCCCTGTCGGCGCGATCACATATGATGACAACGGCATCTGTGTCATCGATGAGAACAAGTGCATCCAGTGCGGTCACTGCATCCACTCCTGTCCTTTCGGCGCGATCGGATCCAAGACTTATCTGGTGGACATCATCAATGATATCCGCGCAGGCAAGGAAGTGATCGCCATGGTCGCTCCCGCTACAGAGGGACAGTTCGGCGGAGACATCACAATGAAGTCCATCAAGGAAGCGTTCCTCAAGATGGGATTTGCCGATATGATCGAAGTCGGTCTGGGCGGCGATATGACAGCGGCTTATGAGTCTATGGAATGGTATGAGGCCAAGGAAGAAGGCAAGAAGATGACCACTTCCTGCTGCCCGGCTTTCATGAACATGATCAAGAAGCACTTCCCCAAGCAGTACGAGGAGAATGTATCCGCTACGGTTTCTCCTATGTGCGCGATCTCCAGATATCTTAAGGCAACACGCCCCGGCTGTGTGACAGTATTCCTCGGCCCCTGCATCGCTAAGAAGTCTGAGGCGGCTGACAAGAGCATTCCGGGCAACGCCGATTATGTTATCACTTACGGTGAGTTCCGCGCGCTCATGCGCTCCAAGGGAATCCAGGTTGAATCGGATGACAACTCCTATCAGGAATCCTCGATCTGGGGCAAACGTTTCGCTACATCCGGCGGCGTAGCGAACGCGGTTCTCGAGTGCATGCACGAGAGAGGACAGGATACTTCTCATATCACCTATGTACAGGTCGCGGGCGGCACAGAGTGCAAGACAACTCTGACAATGCTCAAGGCCGGACGCCTGAAGGAAGACTTCGTAGAAGGCATGATCTGCGAGGGCGGCTGCGTAGGCGGACCTTCCAAGCATAAGACCGAGATGGAGATCAAGAGAGCCAGAGAAGGCCTTCTCAAGCAGGCGGACGGCCGCAAGGTCCTCGAGAACCTCAAGTCTTATCCTATGGACAAGTTCTCCATGTACCGCGACGGCCACATGGACGAAACCTGCAAGATCGAGATCAACGGCTGAGCATGGTT